>NZ_JAUJED010000076.1:0-320 GCF_030442075.1 Vibrio sp. TMPB1044
TCAGAAAGCGCTAAACCTCTTTCTTGTAAGAAAGCCATCAGTTGCGGCTTAATGTCATTCACTAGGACTTCCTTTGAAGACCCCGTGATAACAAAGTCATCAGCATAACCTATAAAGTTTACTCTGCTGCCTGTCTTGCGAGCGATAGATTTAATTAACTTTTCTAGTCCGACAAGAGTAAGCAACATCAGGGTGGGTGAAATTATCCCGCCTTGTGGTGTTCCCTCTGCCGTTTTGTAGAATAGCCCTTTGTCTATATAGCCACATTCCAGCCATTGCTTGAGCATCCTTTTGTCTGTCGGGACATTATCAAGTAGCCA
>NZ_JAUJED010000077.1:0-1177 GCF_030442075.1 Vibrio sp. TMPB1044
TGTCTAAAGAAAAATTTGAACGTACGAAACCGCACGTAAACGTTGGTACTATCGGCCACGTTGACCACGGTAAAACAACTCTAACTGCTGCTATCTGTACTACTCTTGCAAAAGTATACGGCGGTGTTGCTAAAGATTTCGCATCTATCGATAACGCTCCAGAAGAGCGTGAGCGCGGTATCACAATCGCAACTTCTCACGTTGAGTACGACACTCCAGCACGTCACTACGCACACGTAGACTGTCCAGGACACGCGGATTATGTTAAAAACATGATCACTGGTGCTGCACAAATGGACGGCGGTATCCTAGTTGTTGCTGCGACTGACGGCCCTATGCCTCAAACTCGTGAGCACATCCTACTTGGTCGTCAAGTTGGTATCCCTTACATCATCGTATTCATGAACAAATGTGACATGGTTGATGACGAAGAGCTACTTGAGCTAGTTGAGATGGAAGTTCGTGAACTTCTTTCTGAATACGACTTCCCAGGTGATGACCTACCAGTTATCCAAGGTTCTGCACTTGGCGCACTAAACGGCGAGAAGCAGTGGGAAGACAAGATCGTTGAGCTTGCAGAAGCACTAGATTCTTACATCCCTGAGCCAGAGCGTGCAGTTGACCAACCGTTCCTACTACCAATTGAAGATGTATTCTCAATTCAAGGTCGTGGTACTGTTGTAACTGGTCGTATCGAGCGCGGTATCCTACGTGTAGGTGACGAAGTAGAAATCGTTGGTATCAAAGAGACTACTCTTACTACTTGTACTGGTGTTGAAATGTTCCGTAAACTGCTTGACGAAGGTCGTGCAGGTGAGAACGTTGGTGCACTTCTACGTGGTACTAAGCGTGATGACGTTGAACGTGGTCAAGTACTTTCTGCGAAAGGTTCTATCAACCCACACACTAAGTTTGAGTCTGAAGTATACGTACTTTCTAAAGACGAAGGCGGCCGTCACACTCCTTTCTTCAAAGGTTACCGTCCACAGTTCTACTTCCGTACAACTGACGTAACAGGCGACATCACTCTACCAGAAGGCGTAGAAATGGTAATGCCAGGTGACAACGTTCAAATGACTGTTGAGCTAATCGCTCCAATCGCAATGGACGAAGGTCTACGTTTCGCAATCCGCGAAGGTGGCCGTACAGTTGGTGCTGGTGTTGTAGCTAAAATCTT
>NZ_JAUJED010000078.1:0-22518 GCF_030442075.1 Vibrio sp. TMPB1044
ACCGGCAACCGTTAATAGCGGTTCTAGGGTTCAAATCCCTATCCCTCCACCACCATTAGAAAGCCCGCTGAGAAATCAGCGGGCTTTTTTCTTATCTGCTTCAAATCATTATGTATCAGCCAAATATTTACACATTCATTTAATTCACTTGCGGATACTGTCAGAGCTTCCTAAATCATCTCATTAGGCTGTTTGCTAACAAAGTTAATGAAGCTCTTGGATAAGTAAAATCGAGCTGATATCAGCTTACATAGTGATAAATAAGAGACAACTTGATGTGCGGAGAAGGTTACTTACTAAGTAACTTTATGGTGTTCAGAACCTTCTGTACCAGTTGTTCGCTTAGTCGATTTTTCTTATCTTAAACTCACTTGTTAGCACTGAGTCGTACTCTTTTCCTGTGTACTTGGTATTGAAGATACTTTTGTTTTGCTCTGTCTGTTCTGAAGATATTCCTATCCATTGTGCAAATGTGTCTGAAAAGTCTCTCAGATTGTATTTGACCGAATGTATTTTCGTTTCTTGTGGGTCATTACTCATTGCTATGAAAGGTACTTCTACTGCCTGCCTAGAAAAATGTGAGCCAGTACCGTGAATTAGATACGGTGGAACGTTTACAGACGTTAGGCCATGATCCGAAAAATAAATGATTTTATATGTTTTATCATGCATCGTGAGTAAGTCTCTAAGCTTCTCTATAAAAGCCACGCCATAAGCCACTGATTTTGAATAGCATTCTAGGTATTTGTTATCTGAGGGTTTTAGTGAAACCTCTTCATCAAATCTCTTACAAAAGTCATAGTGTGACCCCATGGTATGAATGAAAATGACTTTCGGTTTATTAGTTTCTTCACGAATCGCCTTGATCACTTCTGGTAGGAGAATATTATCGGGTTCAGCTTTATCATAAGACGTATTTTTATAATATTGGTAATGAGCCCTACTCGCGATTGCGGATACCTGTGTCTCGTATTGCCCGATCTTAGCTTGATTTGATATCCAATAAGTTTTCATTCCAGCATCATTAGCAAGATCTATCACATTTAAGCCTTTATCATGCCTGTTTACATCTAGGCTCTTTGATAATATTCGAGGAACTGAAAAATATGTAACAACGGATGGGGAAATAACACCATTAAATATTTCTGCTCCTTTTATCTTTCCATTCTCTTCGTTATACGATGGGTAATAATTTTTAATCACAGATTCACCGATATTTACGATATAAATATCCTTTAATATCTTATTTGTATGGACGTTCTCCCATTTTGAAGAGATTATTGATTTTCCTCCTTCGAGAAGAGATAGTTCATAATATAAAGAAATAGGTTTAATAACTGTAATTAGTCCTAAAAAACTAAACCACACTTCATGATGGATTGTTTTTAAGTATTCTTCATTGAGGTATGTCGTCTTTTTATTATCATGTAAGCTATAAAATTTTGTGATTAATATACTGGAAAATAATATTAACATAATTAATGAAAATGACTTACCAACCTTTCCTAAGGTAATGTTAAATGATAAAAAAAGTAGAATGGAAAATATAGTAATCTTTACATATGTTATGACGCTAATGATTTTTATATGTTCAAGTGCTTCACCTCGATTAGACTCTAAAACCGAACCTAAGACACCTAAATCTAAGCTGAGAGAGTTTAACCTTAAGTAGAAGTCGAAAGTCATTATTACCGTGAGAAGAAGAAATACAAATCTATTACCGACAAATGCTATTATAGTTGCTATAAATAACATGTTTAAACTCAATATTGACAGGGTAAACCATACATTATCATCAGCCCCAGTTCTCAACAGGTAAAATGTCATGATACTTAAAGGAATCAGAGTCTTAATATCAATATTTTGTCTAGTTCTCATATGTTTTTGGGTAGCTTTTTTTATCGGCCCTTCGATGAGTGTAGTCATTGATGTATGGAGAGGCAACGTAAAGGCATATCCAAATACGCACAATAATATCTCCAATATTATCGTTAATTCAGGCAGTTTGATTGCACATGCCGGCGGGGGAATCGATGGTTTTAAATATACAAACTCCTTAGAGGCTGTAGAGAAGTCGATAGAAAGTGGTTTTAAGATGATAGAGCTAGATCTTCTTGTATCGTCGGATGGAAAGATCGTCGCTGTTCATGACTGGAAGTCTTTTCACGAAATGACAAATTCTAATAATACTGGGTCTATTAGCTATAAAGAATTTGAATCAAAGATAATTTATGATAAATATAAAACATTAAATATATCGACAGCTATTGATATTATAGATGAAAATGGCGTGGTATTAGTTACGGACAAAATAGAAAATCTTGTACTATTATCAAAAAGTATAATTGATAAAGAAAAATCTATTGTCGAAGTTTTTAGTTTGAAGAAATATAATGAAGCAATAAGATTAGGGTTCAATAACGTTGCATTAAATATAGATTTAAATACGCCATTTGTTATTGATTGGATTGAATTGAATAAAATAAGAGCTGTAACTTATCGAGGTGATAACCTCAGTTCGCTTGGGAATGAATATAAAAAGGCTATCACACTGAGTAATATGGGGATCTCAGCGATGATATATTCAAGCAATGATTTGGATTTGGACACTATCAAAGCGTATGGGATCGTTAATTTCGCGATATATGTCGATTTTGTTCTTCCATCAGATGAACTCTAAGATTGCAGGTTATCTAAAAAGCAGAGCGTCATCGCCCTGCTTTGATGTCGAATTAAATGTTCTTTGGAGATTGCTTGGTTGATGAGCTCCCGAATTGCCTATTTGGCAAGCTTAGCCTCAACTTGTCCTAAAGCGCGTTGGTACATAAACCATGCACACGTTCCGGCAAACACATTACCTATCATGGCACCCCAGAACAGACCTTCAATTCCAGCCAGATGAGAGCCAATCCATAAGCAAGGCAAGAAGAAAGCGAACAGACGCAGTGCTGAAATTGTTAATGCGGTATAAGACTTACCTAGGGCGTTCGAAACCGACACCATAAGCATGCAAATACCCAAAGGACCAAGGCTGATTGGGACAATCATGAGGTGATAGTTGAGGATTGTGGTCACTTCACTATCGCTCGTCATTAATCCTGCTAGTCCACTTGAGAATACCCACGTAACAAGCGCAATTACGACTTGAAAGCCAAGCACAAAGGTTGCGGCAATCTTGATCAAGCTGCGAATATCAGTCAGGTTCTTTTCTCCCAACATGCGACCAACCATTGGTGGCATCGACATGGTCAAGGCAAGCACCGCAACAATCGAGAAGAATTCAAAACGAGAACCCAGAGCCCAAGCTGCAACGGCAGCCGTACCGTAGCCTGCCAGCAGTTTAGTCGCCAACATAGAGGATACAGGTGGAAGCAATTGACTTACCATTGCAGGCCCCATGATGTTGCCAATTGAGCGAACACTCTTGCCGATATCAAGATCGTGCCAGTCGAACGTCATCCAATGTTTCTTGGTTACTTTGGGCGCCACGATAAAGATGCCTGCACCAAAAGCTAAGATGGTCGCGATAGCCGCACCATTGATGCCCATGTCGAGAGTAAAGATAAAAATCGGGTCGAATATTAGGTTGATGATACTGGTTGCGATCATCATCGAACCGGGCAGCATAGTATTACCGTTGGCACGACACACACTGTAGTAAAAGTAGAGCAGTGCACCTGTCCAAGAACTGACTAGCCAATAGATCCAGTAAGAATCAATGATCGGTAATACCGTCGGTGGCGCATCCAACAACTGTAAAATTGGCCCACGCAGCAGATAGATGATGACGGAGAAAAGCGCGACACTCACACTGCCCATCGCAACCACCAATCCACCTAGCTGCTTGGCGTAGCGTATTTCGTTAGCACCAATTGCACGAGCAATTACTGCTGTAGTCGCAATGCCTAACCCGACTTGAATACCAATGATGATCATCTGTATTGGAAGCGTGAAGCCTTGAACAGCCAGCGGTAGCACGCCCAGTTGGCCAATAAAAGCACTGTCTACAAGCTGGAAGCTCATTAGGGAAAGTACCCCAAACAGCATTGGCCATGTCATGGTATAGAGTTGTCGGCCAAGTGAAGGCGTGGGAGTTGCGGTAGTAGAATTCATATTAATCTTTTTGGTCTTTAAGATAGACTCACAGCGGTAAACGTCGAGCTGTGAAGAATTGTGTAAAGGATAACGTAAGGTCAGCGCGATACCAATGTTTGTTATGATAGGCAGGTTATCTTTGTTGGCTTTCGGTGAACAAAAAAGCCAGTCGCAATGACTGGCTTTGTAGTGTCTACTTTTCGTTGTATTTACTTGTTGGCGCTAAGCGTTACTTGTTCGCAACGTTACCAAGCTTCAACCACGTGTCGATAACCGTATCTGGATTCAACGAAACAGAGCTGATGCCTTGCTCCATTAACCACTCAGCTAGGTCGTCGTGGTCAGATGGGCCTTGACCACAAATACCCACGTACTTACCTGCTTTAGCTGCTGCATCGATTGCCATTTTCAGCATCGCTTTAACTGCTGGATTACGCTCGTCGAATAAGTGCGCAACGTCACCTGAATCTCGATCTAGGCCAAGTGTCAGCTGTGTCATGTCGTTCGAACCAATAGAGAAGCCATCGAAGTACTTCAAGAACTCTTCAGCCAGAATTGCATTCGATGGTAGCTCACACATCATGATGACTTTCAGGCCTTGGTCACCACGGCGAAGGTCGAACTTAGCCAAAATATCGATAACCGATGCCGCTTCGCTTGGAGTACGAACGAATGGGATCATGATTTCAACGTTCTTAAGACCCATTTCGTTGCGAACACGTTTTATCGCTTGAGTCTCTAGCTCGAAACAGTCTTCGAATACTGGCGAGATGTAACGAGATGCGCCACGGAAGCCCAACATTGGATTCTCTTCATGTGGTTCAAACGTTTTACCTCCGACTAGGTTACTGTACTCGTTCGACTTAAAGTCAGACATACGCACGATCACACGCTTAGGCCAGAATGCAGATGCGATAGTCGCGATGCCTTCTGTTAGTTTGCTTACGTAGAAATCGATTGGATCTTTGTAGCCGCGAATACGTTCGCTGATTTCTGCTTTTAGCTCGTCAGTTTGTTCATCGAAGTTCAATAGGGCTTTCGGGTGAATACCGATCATTTTGTTGATGATGAACTCTAAACGAGCAAGGCCAACACCTTCGTTTGGAATCTGTGCGAAGTCGAAGGCGCGATCTGGGTTACCCACGTTCATCATTACTTTGGTTGGCAGCATTGGTAGCTCATCAACTTCAGAACGTTTGATTTCGAAGTCGAGCTCGCCTTGGTAAACGTAGCCAGTTTCACCTTCAGAACATGACACTGTCACGGTGTCACCGTCGTTTAGGTTACTTGTCGCTGTACCACAGCCAACGATTGCAGGAATGCCTAGCTCACGAGCGATGATTGCTGCGTGACAAGTACGGCCGCCACGGTTAGTGACAATCGCAGAGGCTTTCTTCATAACAGGTTCCCAGTCTGGGTCTGTCATGTCTGTTACCAGTACGTCGCCTTCTTGAACCAGTGACATTTGGTCTAGTGAGTCAACCAAACGAACCGGGCCTGAGCCGATACGTTGACCGATAGCACGGCCTTCAACTAAGACATCAGCCTTGTTGTTTAGCTCGTAACGCTCGATAACGTTTTGGTCGCTTTGAGAACATACAGTCTCTGGGCGAGCTTGAACAATGTATAGCTTGCCGTCGATACCATCTTTTGCCCACTCAATGTCCATCGGACGTTGGTAGTGCTTCTCGATGATCATCGCTTGTTTTGCTAGTTCTTTGATCTCTTCATCGTTCAGTGAGAACTCGTTACGCTCTTGAGTATCGGTGTCGATGATATCAACTTGCTTGCCAATCTCTTGGTTGGTTGAGTAGATCATCTTGATCAGCTTAGAACCAAACGTCTTCTTAACGATTGGGTAGTGACCCGCTTCTAACATTGGCTTGTGGACGTAGAACTCATCTGGGTTCACAGCGCCTTGTACAACCATTTCGCCGAGACCCCAAGAAGAAGTGATGAACACGACTTGGTCGAAGCCTGACTCTGTATCAAGTGTGAACATGACACCTGAAGAGGCTTTGTCTGAGCGAACCATGCGTTGAATGCCCGCAGACAATGAAATGCCACGGTGGTCAAAGCCTTGGTGTACACGGTAAGAGATAGCGCGGTCGTTAAACAGAGAAGCGTAAACGTGCTTGGTTGCTTCTAGTACAGCGTCGATGCCTTTCACGTTAAGGAAGGTCTCTTGCTGGCCTGCGAAAGATGCGTCCGGAAGATCTTCTGCAGTTGCAGATGAACGCACAGCTACAGACAATTCTTCGTTGTCTTCGATTAGCTCGCGGTAGTTATCACGGATGTCTTGCTCTAGTGATTCTGGGAAGGGGGCGTCTAGAACCCACTGTCGAATCGTTGCACCTGTCTTACGCAGTGCGTCAACGTCTTCAACATCAAGTTCATCAAGTAGTTGGTGGATGCGCTCATCTAGACCTTTGTAATCAAGAAAGTCGTTAAACGCATACGAAGTGGTAGCAAAACCATTAGGTACAGAAACACCAGCATTGGATAGGTTAGAAACCATCTCGCCCAGTGAGGCGTTCTTACCGCCGACTTTGTCGACATCTTCCATGGATAGGCCATTGAACCATAGGGTATTATTTTGCATTTATTTCTCCAGAAACATAGCAAGCATTGTAGGGATTTAAAGGCAAACGATTACGTATCAGTTTAAAAAAATGTAAATTATTTTTTAAAGCTGTGGGGGACGTAATAGTCAGCAGGGTTTTTTTATATATATTATGGTTCCCATCCTACTCAAAATAATTTTAAACATTAAATAAAAAATGCAAATTGATATTCAAAGTCGTGATGTATTCTATGTTTCTGATGGAACGGCCATAACATGTGAGACTTTAGGGCATGTTGTTCTAGGTCAATTCCCGTTCAAAGCCAATGAAAAAACCTTCCCGTTTGTGGAAAGTGAGGACAAACTTTCTGATTTATTAAAAGAGATCGAAATTTCGTATCGCGATAATGGAGTCGAACCATTGGTGTTCTTTTCGATTGTGATACCTGACATCAAAGTGAAATTGCTTCAAGCGCCTGCTCACTGTTATGACGTGTTGGAAAGCATCGTGCAGAAAGTACAGGATGACATTCAGATGGCTCCTGTTCCCAAATTGCAGCGCTCACGCAGTGTAAATAAGGACTCAGTGAAGTATTTCGACCGTATTGCTGCGATTGAGTACACCTTGGCTCATGATGATGGCATCACGCTCAAAGGGCTGGAAGAAGCCGACATCATCTTGTTAGGTGTATCTCGAAGCGGTAAGACACCAACAAGCTTGTACATGGCGATGCAGTTTGGTCTGCGTGTAGCGAACTATCCATTCATCCATGATGATTTAGCGCGCTTGAAGCTGCTACCTGAGTTTGAGATATACCGACACAAGTTGTTTGGTTTAACGATTGACGCAGAAAGGCTGACTGAGATTCGTGAGAACCGTTTAGCGGGCAGTGAATACGCGAGTGATTCGCAATGTTTGTATGAGCTACAAACCGTAGAGGCGATGTTCCGCAGAGAGGCTGTGCCGTACATCAATACCTCATCGTTATCGGTTGAAGAGATTTCAACGCGAATCTTAGAGCGAACTGGCTTGAGACGCCGGCTGCTTTAGCGTGTTATCGACGATACCTAAATTGTGATTTCATTGCGTCTGTTATAAGGAGCAGTGAAGTCGCTTTTTCTGTTATTCATATCTGCTACATCCAACCTTCCCCTCTCTCATTGTTAGATCTTTCCTCTAAAATACTTATGAAAAAATAGCTTATTTCTTTGCCTATTTACCGGATGTGTACCTATTGTTTAGAGAACGGTTAACTAAATAACCGATAATTATTACAAATACATACGTCAGTTCATCAACAGGTTAGGGAAAACAGTTTATGAATATATCAGAGCTTACTATTCGCAGTAGGTTACTTTTCGGTAATGTCATCACGGTAAGCATTTTAGTTACGCTGTGCGTCGTCGTGTGGAATTCGATTAAAACGTTGAATAGCACCGATGCAATGGTTACGCATACCTACCAGGTGATTGATCAATCCAATCGCTTGGTTAATTCGATGGTCGACCAAGAGACAGGCTTGCGAGGTTATGCGATCGGTGGCCAGGAAGAGTATCTAGAACCTTACCATGCAGGTAAGCAGACTTTTGAAGAGAGCTTATCGACAGTAAAAATGCTCACTAGTGACAACCCTGCTCAGCAACAACGATTTGATGAAGTAAATCGAGCAGCTATGGAATGGCAGAAGTATGCTCAAGAAGTTATTGTTTTACGTAAGAGTATCCATGATGGACAGGCTTACGTTAACCAACTCCAAGCATTGATCGCGAGTGGTGTCGGTAAAGAGAAAATGGATAACCTGCGAGCTGAGATTGCTACAGGGCGTTACCTAAATGGCGAGGCTCTTATTAATCACATGGTAAACATGGAAACAGGTTTACGTGGATTTATGCTAAATCGTGAAGAAGCTTTTTTAGAACCTTACCATCAAGGCAAATCGAAAGTTGATAAGCAGCTAGCGTCTATGGGGAATAGCCAACTATCGCGTGATATTCAATCATGGATTGACGATTATGCATCGAGCGCGATTACATTGGTGCGTGAATCCAACCGATTTAGTTCCATTGATGAACTTTACGTTAAGCTTGCCAAAAAGCAGGGCAAGCAATATATGGATGGCTTGCGTAATAAAGTGGCTGAAATCATTAACGTCGAGCAAGTACTCATGGTTGAAAGAAAAGAGGCAGCAAGCTCAGCCTCCGATTTAGCTCTGATGGTACTCGTTGTTGGTGGTGTATCTTCAGTCGTATTCTGTTTCGGTTTCGGTGCTTTGATCTCTCGAAATATCACCTCACAGATAAACTACGTTATCGGTGTCGCTAAGCAACTAGCGAAAGGGGATCTCACCGTAAATATTGAAAAAGGTGCGAAGAATGAAATTGGAGAGTTAACCAACGCGTTGAAAGCAACCGCAGA
Organism: Vibrio sp. TMPB1044; assembly: GCF_030442075.1. Taxonomy (NCBI): domain Bacteria; kingdom Pseudomonadati; phylum Pseudomonadota; class Gammaproteobacteria; order Vibrionales; family Vibrionaceae; genus Vibrio; species Vibrio sp. TMPB1044. The sequence continues at coordinate 9,075 of NZ_JAUJED010000078.1, forward strand.
AAGCTTAAAAACAATCATTGGCAACATGATGGTTGCAAGTGAGCGATTGAGTAGTTCATCAACTCAGCTCACCAATATTACGGTGACTACGAATAGCGGTGCAAATGAGCAAATGTTGATGACAGATCAAGTTGCTGTTGCGATGAACCAGATGTCTATATCCGTTCAAGAAGTCGCAAGAAATGCTGTTGATACTGCTCAATCAGCAAGTGAAGCGAGTGAGGAAGCGATGCAAGGTTTGACCGTAGTGCAAGAGACAACGATGAGCATTAATTCTTTGGAGTCTGAGATCGAAAGCACGATGGATCGTCTTGAAGATCTTTCCCGTGAAGCCACCAATATTGGCGGTATTCTTGATGTGATATTAGATATTGCCGCTCAAACTAACTTGCTTGCATTAAATGCAGCTATTGAGGCTGCGAGAGCGGGAGAGCAAGGAAAAGGCTTTGCTGTTGTCGCTGATGAAGTGCGAAGTCTTGCTCAACGAACACAAGATTCGACCTCTGAGATACAAGGCTTAATTGAGCGCTTACAGCTTGGGACGAAAGATGTAGTGAACAGCATGCAGAAAAGCAGTGATATTGCCAAGAAGAGTGTAGAGAATGCTGAGAAATCAGGGCAAGCTTTTGATGTTATTACTCGTTCCATTAATAGTATCTCTGATATGAGTACGCAGAGTGCCAGTGCCTCAGAAGAGCAGAGTGTCACGGTAGAACAGATTAATCAGAATGTAGTGAATGTTAGCCGTATTACTAAAGAAAGCGTTGTGGGTGCTGAACAAACGGTAGAGTCGAGCCAAGAACTAGTGAACTTATCGGAACAACTTCAAAACATTGTTGGTCAATTTAAAGTGAAGAATGTCAGCTGAGAAAACCGTGAAGGAGCTAGAGTGTTTAAACCAGCACAAGAAGTGAAATATCCAGCATTTACTCAATGATATGAGGTGACTTCACTTCACTCACTTTCAGAAAGGAAAAAGCAGCCTTGATGCATGTTTGTATCGAGGCTGCCTTGTTTCTAGCGTGTACTTTAGTCTCTAAGCTACTATGTCATTTTAGCTGAGACGACTAACGCAGTAAGCTGATATCGAGCACTTTGCTTTTGTTCTCCATCCAGCGGTTCAAGTCATGTGGCCACTCTATTGTCGCCTCTGCGTAGAAGCCACGAAGCATCGAGAAATACACTGCTTGGTCGATAAGAGGCTGTGATGACTCACTATTCTCTAGATCCAGTAAGAGCTCGGCATCTTTCAGTAATGGGTTAATCAGTTGAACGAACTGAGGTGTCTTTTCTAAGAGCTCTTGAAAGTTAAAACCTTCAGTTTCTTTACTGGCACGCCAAGCTTCTTTGGCTCCTGGAGAGCGATATTCAGCCAAGTCGAGGTTACACCAGCGTGGGCGTCCAATCTGTTGAGTTAGCGGGAATGCGTGAGCTTGGAATACAGTGACTTGCTCTGATGGCACACGCTGCTCATCGCTTGATTTCAAATCCAAGAAGTACGCGATGATATCTAAGCTCTCAGCCATGATAGAACCGTCGTCTTTTTGTAACACAGGCACCATCTTTTTACCGATCAAATCGATAAGGGTTTGGGCATCATCATAATCCACAGAAACAAGTTCGATGTTTAAGCCTAGAGATTGAGCGATGTAGGCTACTCGTGCGCAGAAAGGGCAGTGGTCGTAAATATAAAGCTTCATAGCTTCCTTTAGTTCAGGTAATTACAAATATAAGATAATGCTAATGTACCAGAAAGTCTTGCAAATACTAAGCTTCAATAGACGCTAAGTCTCAATAAACGTTAAGCACCAATAAACTGTAGGTATTAACAAACAACAAGTACTTGATGCAAATAGTCTTTGATTCATTCAATTGTCTGTTGGAGCTAGTTTTACTGCAATGAGTAAACTAATGGGAGGCTGGTAAGGGATTGTAGGTATAAAAAAGGCCCTGGCTGTTCACTCTAATGCAGAAGAGTGAAATCAGCCAAGGCCTCAATTTTGTTACCTTTAGCAGAGTGACTACTAAAAGAGCGGAGCGGTTAGACTATGCTTTTTTAAGGTCTTTTGCAGGGTAAGTAAGCGTCATTATTGCGCCTTCTACTGTTGTAACGTGAACGTAGCCGCCACCAGCACTTAGGCCAATTACTACCATTTCACCTAGCTCAACACCTTTTGTTGCTACAACGCGATCATCAACTGAAAACACTTTACACACCTTCAATAAATTAAATTAATACGATAGATATCGAACGCGGATTTAAACAGATGGTACCCCAATCGACTAATCCGGTTGTTTGTCGTAAAGATTAAATTTAGTTATGCATAAATCGGTATTTATTAAAAATCAGCTGGTTACCCTAGCAGTGATGTTATTTATCGGCTGGATAAACGACACCGACTTGCTGACGCATCTCTGTAATTAACTTGGCAACAGTTAAAGCGCGTTGTTGGGCGTGAGCTTGAGTTTCTTTATCACCCTCAATGCAGCTTACAAAGCCTTGTGCCTCATAACTCATTGAGTTCTCGCTTTGTGCTTGAGTGAGGTTTTCAATGCTGCCATCACGGTAGCGGATCTTAACATCAGTACATTCAGCGATGTGATCGATGATGATTGCTCCTTGCTCGCCTTGGATCTCGCTTGGTGCGTAAGAGTCGCTGACTTTGGAGTGAGCAAGCGTCACGTCAAACTCAGGATACTGGAAGATCGCACAACCATGCGCATCCACACCGGAATCAAGTAGCTTTGCAGAAGCCTGTGCATTTTTGGGTTTGCCAAATAGCGCGACTGTCGCGGCAACACAGTAGAAGCCAATATCGACTAATGAGCCGTTAGAAAAAGCAGGATTGAAGGTGTTTGGGTTCTCACCGTTTAGGTATTTTTGGTAGCGCGATGAATATTGGCAGTAATTGATGTGTGCCTTATGTACCTTGCCAATCTTTTCTAACCCAAGTTGAACTTGCTTAAAGTTCGGTAGGAATTGAGATTTATACGCCTCAAACAACACTACACCGTTTTGCTGAGCAACCTCAAACATTCGGGTTGCTTCATCAATATTCGATGCGACAGGCTTCTCACAGATGACATGCTTGCCGTTTTCCATCATGAAGATAGATTGCTCGCAATGCAGCGAGTTTGGTGAAGCGATGTACACGGCTTCAACAGTTTTGTCATTTGCCAATGCGTCGAGTGAATCATAAGTTGTTTCAACGTCAAATTCTTGAGCGAACTGTACCGCGCTGTCTAGGTTTCGAGAGTAAACCGCAGCAAGTTGCATCGATTGAGATTCGTGAGCAGCTTGAACAAACTTTTGTGTAATCCAATTGGTTCCAATTACAGCAAACTTAATCATAGTGGTATCCAGTTGTTAGCGTATTGATTCTGCAGAGATAGTAGCACTCAACGCCTAGCAATGTGCCCGAGATTTACGGAACAATTTCCCCAAATTTAGTACCTAATATTAATAATCAGCCTTCACTGAGCGTCTGGGTTGATCAGTGTAACGGTGCACAACTAAGCCATTTTTGCTAAGGTATTATGGAATTCAAATAAGGTAATAATATGCAAATCCGGACCGCCAAGGTAACTGATATTAGCTCGATCTTGGAGCTCTCTGAGCAGATAAACCGTCAACATCATCTAGGTGCGCCTATGGTGTTTGCACCAGTTTCACAGAGCCGGGCCGATAGTGAAGAGTATTGGTTAGGCTTAATGCTTGATCCGGTTGGTGCTTTCTTTGTTGCTGTTGATGATCAGCAGGTGATCGGCTTTTTAGCGGGGAAAGTAACGCAGAACAAAGGTGTCAGTTTCATTCAGTCTCACAAGGTGGCAAGAGTTAATACGATTGTGGTGAATGATCAGACTCAGAGCCAAGGTGTCGGTAGAGCATTAATGAAGTCATTCAATCAATGGGCGCAAGCGAGTGGCGCGATCGAACTTCGATTGGAAGTGATGGAGTTTAATCAGCAAGCTCAGGGTTTTTATGAGTCGTTGGGGATGGAAACCCAGTCACGAACCATGTCCATGCGTTTTGAGGAGCTCTAACGGTGCATCTGTTTTTGCCTTTATCACTGTGTTTACTGTTTGTGACTTCGAGTGTATACGCTGAGAAGGTTGTCGTTGAAAAGATCGTATCTGACGCGACGGCTATCGAAACTATCGTATTTGAATCGACATCTGCTCACTCTCAACGTGTCTCGACTTCTTCCTCTAGTTCAACCTCTTCAGTGAGCTCAAACTCCAAACATGTGATTGTTGTGGATGATGTTCTCAAAAGTGATTCTGGTGAACAAGTTGCTCAGCTATCTCAAGGTTCATCTAAACGTTCGCCTCAAAGTTCCTCTCGGCAGTTTTACAACGTACCGGATATCGATTCTGAGGTAGATTCGTTGTCGCAAGTGGTCACCTTGGTCAAAGTCGATAAATCGAAACGTAGGATGTATCTGCTTAAAGGCGAAAAGGTGATTCAGGAGTTTCGTATTGCGCTAGGCAAACAACCGAAAGGGCATAAACGCTTTGAAGGGGACAACCGAACGCCGGAAGGGACATACCAGCTCGATTATGTGATGGAAGAGTCGGACTTTTATCGCTCAGTACATATTAACTATCCGCAACCTTCAGATATGCAATGGGCAGAGCAAAATGATGTTGATCCTGGGGGGAACATCAAGATCCACGGTATCAAAAATGGTGAGCGTCGTTCGCCTAGTTTTATTCAAAGCTTTGATTGGACGGATGGCTGTATCGCATTAACCAATCAAGATATGGATGAATTTCTCCAACTTGTAAAAATGGGTACCCCTATCCATATCGAATGGTAGGTATCGGTACCCAATTTTCCTGAACAGCACCGCTAGAGCCAGTTACAGCAAGACTCGACCTGCACTGAATATCGCAATCACGATGAGCAGGGCAATGGTGACTGGTTTGAACTTCGCTCCGCCAAACCTCTCGAACAGTTTAGAACCGACATAGCCGCCAAACATGCTACTTGGTAGGAGTGCTAGAGTAAGCCAGACCACATCACGGTCGACTAACCCCGCGATAGATGCCGATACAAACGCACTGGAATCTGCCAACACAAAGAACGCAATCAGGCCTGCTCTGGCAATGTGGGGTGCGACTGGGCTTGCCAATGCATGCGTGCCAATCGGAGGCCCTGACATTGAAGCCGCGCCGTTCATTACACCCGCAAGGCTGCCCAGAATATAGGGAGCAAATCTAGGTTCACTTTTGTACTGGAACCCTTTGTAGATCATAAGTGCAGACGCAAAAATGAAGGCACTAATGATCAAAATTATTGTATCTTGGCTAACAGACTTGAGCAGAAGTAAGCCGACCGGAGTGAAGGCTAGACAAGGGATAAACACCTTTGAAACCCAGCGCCAATTGACGTGTTTTCGAACCTTCGGTAGCAATTGGATATTGCCCAATAGGTCGATAAGCATGAAAACAGGAACCAGTTCGATAACGGGCACGAATAACGCACTCAACGGCAATGCCACTAAAGTGAAACCGAAACCTGAGAAGCCACGAACAATAGCGGCGAAAATGAAGATTGCCCCCAAAATTGGGAAGATTGGACTAAAAATGAGATCCATAAATTAAGTAACCAATGAAGCTGTCTAAATAGAGCGAGCTAATGAAACCAAGTGAGTAGCGGAATGTACTCCTACTCACTTGTGTTTGCTACCTAATTTTAAGGTTTCCCGAGAGTTAATTTTAAAGTCTCTCGAGGCTGTTTTTGCAGTATTCGCGTGCTCAATTTATAGCGCTAAATTGATTCGGAAAATCAGTGAATACGGCATCGACTTCTGAGATGAGTTTGAAGTGAGATGGATCGTTGACGGTGTAGCACCATGTTTGAATGTTTGCTTCACTGAGCGTATTGAGATCGCTCTGATTTACATGCTCATAGTTCATGTGGCAACTGAATGCTTTAACCTCATTAATGAGCATAAGATCAGCTTGAGTCAGTTGCTCTGTGATCACACCGACGCGGTATCTCGGTAAGTGGCGAGCCATTTCAGCAACCACTTGATGGCTGAAGCTCGATAGTAAGACTTTATCGGTGTCCAAATTTGAGCGAATCAACTCTTCGTGCAGTAAATCAACGACATGAGGAGCTTGATGTCGGCTGTCGACTTTGATTTCGAGGTTGACGCTGAGATCATGTTGCTCAACAAGTGCAAGTAACTCTTCTAGCGTTAGTATTTTTTCTCCCGCGAACTGTTCAGATTTCCAACTTCCAAAATCAAGCTGACGCAGCTCTGCAAGAGTATGCTCGTCGACACGACCCTTGCCATCGCTGCAGCGCTCAAGGGTGTGGTCGTGACAAACCACAAGTTGATCATCCTGAGTCGGTTGAATATCTACTTCAATCCATTTCAAGCCGAGTTTAGCGGCTTGTTCAATGCTTGCTTTGGTGTTTTCTGGGTGAGTGCCTGCTACACCTCGATGACCTACGATGATAGACGACATAATTAATCCTTCTTGAATGCGCATCGTAAATAGTTATTAAATATCACTTTTCTCTTTTACGCTAGATTAATCGTTATATTGATTTGTCTAGAGGTTACTCTGCAAATTGAAGGTGTGCTCTAGTGGCACTGTTTTCGTTGTCCACATTAATGAAAAACCTCTCAATCGAGAGGTTTTAAAGTTCCGGTGTTAAAGACCAATATTTAGTGTGCGATATCGAGTTGGTTGTCTTTCACGCCGTTAATACGGAACCAACCTGCGATACTGAATCGCTCTGTGTTTGTCGGCAGTACCTCGTGTGGGAACTGTTCAGACAAGAACACAAATAGACGACCTGACTTTGGTGGAATGGTCGCGATATGGTTGTCTTTCAGATCGTAAACCACAAGCTCACCTGCGTCTTCTTCTGTCCACTCGTCATTCATGTAGAACACGGTAGTCAGACGGCGGTTCTCATTGCCTTTGAAGCAGTCTAAGTGCTTTTGGTAGAAATCACCTTTTTCGTATTTAGCAAAGTGCGCTTCGTACTCGAACAGACCCAAAAAGAACGCTTGGTTTGCCGCTAAACGAATTTGTTCCATCTTGTCTAGGAACAGAGAAGCTGGCTCGCCCATGTCGCGGCGTACCCACTGAATTTTGTCACTACGAATGGTCGACTCTCGTGTTACTTCATCGTTACGGCCAATCCTAGCCTTTTTCCAGTTCTCTGGAATGCAATCCCTCAATGCCACCACTTCTTCATGCGTTAAGAAGTCATCCCAAACAAAGTAACCTTGGGTAGAAAGAGCATCGATTAGTTGGTTCATGTATAGCACTCAGACAATAAATTAGAGGCGCATATATAGTCCTAATAACTCAGGGCAACAAATCACATGTTTTGTCGTCACGATAAATGGTGTTGGCAGCTTGAATCGTAAGGTTTATAGAGCAAGGTTTGCGGCAATGCGGCATTCGATAATGGTGAAAACTACCGGATGAAATAGATGAGTATTTTTGGAATGTGCTTCCATTGTTCTGAGTTGAATTGGATTTTAGTAACGTTGTGGATACCAATAGAAATCTTGATTGGAGCTCTCTATCTTGTTTGAGATTGTTGCTTTTAACAAAATAATCACAATTGGCTGTAAGTTTGCTATGGTGTAGGTCTGACCAGTTGATTTATCGCAAGGAGTGGGTTTGCAGCTGCATACCATTCAAGGCTACATCCAAGATATGTACTTGGTGGAGTATCCTGACAAATTACTGTTGCTCGATGGTGCATGTCGAGCCGACATCCCGCATTTGAAGACTTTCATTGAAACTGAGCTTATGCGTGATTTTTCTGATCTACACACGGTGGTGGTGACGCATATGCACCCAGACCATGCAGGCGCTGCGCATGCACTCAGAAAGCTGACTAATTGTTATTTGGTGGCAGCAAACCGAGACAAAGATTGGTATCACGGCATTGATGGTATTTTGATGCACTTGACTGATCTAGCCTTAGCAAGATGGATGGCGAACCGTTTAGGAAGACCCAAAGCGAACTTGTGGTATTCAAGAAAGTTGAAACCGGACTATAAGCTGTCGGATGGGGATAGTATTCCGGGGTTTGATGATTGGTTGGTTCTAGAAACGCCGGGTCATACCGACAGAGATCTTTCTGTCTATTGCCCATCACATAGCGTTGCTTATGTGGCTGATTTAATGGTCGAGGTTAAGAAGAAGCTGATTCCGCCTTTCCCTATCTTTCACCCTAACAAGTACCGAGAGTCAGTATCTCGTATCTATGACATGCAGCTGGATACTTTGCTAGTGGCGCATGGAGGACAAGTCGATTTTAGTGAGACAGCCTTTGAACACTTATTGATGAGCGCCCCAAGAAGACCTGTGACGCATTGGCGGGTAACCAAAATCAAAGCTAAGAAACTGCTGTTATCGATTTGGCGTTTTGGTTTGCAGTCTCATGGTAAATCCAAGAAATAGATAAGCCAAAGTAAAAAGCAGAAACTAGAAATTAAAGAATAGAACGCAATAAGGCCAGTCATGAGACTGGCCTTATATCGTTGTGACTAGCTTTAGTTATAACCTGTGGAGCGGTTACGATGACTCGGATTAGTGCGTCAGCAGGAATTCACCCGCTGGGTCAACAATCACTTTGTCACTCATGCCTTGGCGACCAAGCAGCATCATATAAGTCATATCTTGACGGTTGCTTAGCGTGATATCGATAGGCCATTCTTGACCACCCATTTTTAGCATGGTTTCAATCACACAACGGTGTTCAACTTCGCCGTTAGATGATTTGATTTTCTTACTTGTTTTCAGCTTCGCTTTGCAGCGTACTGTTTCTTCTAGGTGGTAAACGTCTGGGTGAAGATCGAATTCAACGAAGTTCTCACCGTCTGTTTTTACACATAGTAGATTGTCTACGTGTAGAGAAGAGGTTTTAGCCCCTGTATCAACACGTGTATGTAGTCCAGTTATCCCTAACTCTGGTAAGCAAAGTGCTTCAGTATTCCCTATGATCATTTTATTGTTCATGTTATTTCCAATCATGAGTTAACGGCGTTTAATCAGCCTTTGCCACGAGTACGGTTAGCGTTTGGTTTTGCATTTTTCTCGATGAATTCGAAAATCATGTCTGCTACATCTTTGCCAGTCGCTTTCTCAATACCTTCTAGGCCAGGAGAAGAGTTAACTTCCATTACAACAGGGCCATTCTTAGATTGTAGAATATCAACACCACATAGGTTTAAACCCATGATTTTCGCAGCATTGATTGCTGTAGCGCGCTCTTCTTTGGTTAGTTTAACCAGTTGAGCTGTACCGCCACGGTGCAGGTTAGAGCGGAATTCACCCTCACCAGCTTGACGCTTCATTGCCGCGATTACTTTGTTGCCAACAACAAAACAACGGATGTCTGCGCCATTTGCTTCTTCAATGAACTCTTGAACCAAGATGTTCGCTTTTAGGCCCATGAATGCTTCGATAACGCTTTCTGCTGCTTTGTTTGTTTCAGCTAAAACCACGCCGATACCTTGAGTACCTTCAAGAAGCTTGATAACCAGTGGTGCGCCACCTACGTTTTTGATCAAGTCTTGAATCTTGTCTGGGCGGCTAGCGAAACCTGTCTTTGGTAAGCCAATACCTTTACGAGACAACAGTTGTAGTGAGCGCAGTTTGTCGCGAGAACGGCTAATAGCAACTGACTCATTGATACAAAAAGTGCCCATCATTTCGAATTGGCGAACAACCGCAGTTCCGTAAAAGGTAATGGAAGCGCCAATACGTGGAATAACAGCATCGTATTGAGGTAGCTCTTCACCCATGTAGCGAATCTTCGGATTGTTACTCGCGATATCTATATCACAGTGCAGCGTGTCGATAACATCGACCTGGTGACCACGTGCCTCTCCAGCCGCTTTTAAGCGAGAAGTAGAGTATAGGTTTTCGTTGCGAGAAAGAATTGCGATACGCATGGCGTTTCCTTAGTTAATACCTGATTGGTAACTGCAAATAAATTAGTTATTAGCTGAGCTTTCAGTTTTTCTGAGGCTCTTTGCTTGCTTCGGGGCGAACCTTAAGGCTTTTCGTTTAACTAAGAAAACGAATTAAATTTGTCGAGTCGATAATAGAAATTTATCGAATGCGTGAGCGATTAGTACATCTGGGTTGAGAGGGGATTTGGAATGGAAAAGCGAGTTGAGACCTAACTCATATTGGGGGTAGGAGCATATTAGGTTGTACTCAACTCGCGTTAACTCGGTGCTTAAAAGTGTACTAATAACGCCAGTTACATAGCTCTATAAGTGTTCGTAGTGCTTCTCTTTCGAGCTTGCTACAGGTGCTTTTTAGCTTATTAAGATAGTATTTTCTCATGATGATTACTTCTCTTGTCTTGGGCTTTGGTAGGAACTCAAAGTTCCTTGCTGACCCATTAATTATGGTTATTTAATAGGAAGTAATAAACAGCTGATTTTTTAGATGATTGTTCCTGTTTTTGTCTTTTATCGTCACTTAAAGACAAATGTGTTTTATAATCGGCTTTATGAGGAAGGATTGTTTCTAAAAGGTTCATTATTTGTCTGATCTAAACATGATGCGTTACTACACTCGGCTGGATTTATTCGAGCCTCACATCTCACACTCGGTGACTTTAACTGAGGTCGCAGACAAGCTGTTTACCAGTTTGCGTCATGCACGAACCTTACTCGGCAAGATGCATCAAGCTGAATGGGTGGTGTGGGAGCCAAAAGTCGGAAGGAATCAACGTTCTAACCTGACATTGCGCTTTAGTAATCAACAATTGACGCAACATGTTGCCAGCAAGCTGATAGAGCAGGGCAAGTACGAAAAAGCACTCTCTATTTTGGATAATGACCGCTCAGTGTTTGGCTCTCTTCTCCAAGAAACATCCGGTGCGACGATGCGCGAAGGGTTACTGCACGTCCAATTAACCTACAAACGTAAGTTCGAAGATCTGTTCCCGCATCATATTCACCGCAGTAGTGAACGATTTTTGATCAGGCAAGTGTTCAGTTGTTTAGTGACTTGCAATGGCAAAGGCGAGCTGAAGCCTGAGCTGGCACATCATTGGCAATATGATGCTGAAAAGCTAGTTTGGACTTTCTATCTGCGCCCGGGACTTACTTTTCATGACGGGCAGTTTGTGGATGCTAAGCAATTAGTTTCGATGTTTTCTGCGTTGCAAACTTTACCTTTCTATCAGACAGAGCTCGCCCATGTCGCTTCGGTTTACAGTGAACAACCATTGAGGGTCAGCTTCCAACTCACCAAGGCAGATACCGGCTTTGCTGGTTTACTTGCTGGCGTTAAATATTCGATTCAACCCGCAGCGCAAGTCACCCGTGAACCGTCTCCATTAAGTTCTGTGACCCATGCTGTTATTGGAAGCGGCCCATTTAAAGTGGTTGAGACCAACAATGAACGAATCAAGCTCGCCGCATTTGAACATTATTATGGTTGCCGCTCTTTAACCGATGAGGTGACCATCTGGCAGTTTGAGGAATCAATGACGGGCACTGCTCGCTTCGATGGCAGCCAAATGCAGGTATCGCCTTATGAAGATTCATCTTGCTTCCATCAGTTAGGGAAAAGCGATGCGGAACTTGTTTCTGTAGATACAGACGGCCTTCGTAGCCGAGTCGAGGATGGGTGTCTGTTTATCCTATTCAATCAGAACTCAGCGGCCAGATCACTAAATAATGAGCAGCGCAAATACCTTTCAGAACTGACCAACCCACAAGCGATCTTGTCTCAGTTGGAACATAACAAGGGTCTGTTTAGTGTCTCTTTAGCTCAAAATATACTGCCAAGTTGGAAGAAATTGTATCGAACGCCTTCGAAAGATGCACAACTGCCACAAAAGATGAGTATTGCGGTTTATGACTATTATGCGTTGTATCGATGTGCGGTTTGCGTATCCGACATACTCAAACGATATGGTGTGGAAGTTGAGGTGAACACCTACAGTTTTCGAGAGTTGGCGGAGCTCTCTCAGAGTGGCGAGTTAAAGGAGGACTTGGTGCTGTTTAACTTGAATCTCGATGACAATGCCCCGTCTTCGCTGTTCTCTTGGATGATGAACGATCCTGTTTTGCATTCTGCTTTAGGAGAGATGAACAGTGATTGGCTCAAGCAGCGTTTGGATAGTCATAAAGCATCCGTTGAACTGCCTAATTACTTGGCAGAGTTAGAACCGATCGCGTCTACTCTGATCTCAGATTATTGGTTAGTGCCTATGTTTCATCACTTGCAGACCGTTCGTTTCCAAGGGATTCTGAAAAACGTGGCCATCACTAACTGGGGATGGCCAGATTTCAAGAATGTATGGTCTGCTGATTAATGCTTACCGAGTAGGATAAAGCGTTTTCAAAGTCGATTTTGGCATGCTTATATCTAGGTAAAACCAAATTCTACAAAAAACGCCACCGATTATTCGATTCGGTGGCGTTTTTTCGTTTTATTTTTAAGATCAGCTCTCTAAGTTCTGCGCCATTTTCTTTGCAATTTTCCTGAATTGCTCTAACTCATCTTCGGCCATGCCTTTGGTCATTCTCTTCAACATGTCTCGGTCTAGATCCGAAACCTTACTCATGACCTCTTGACCCTTATCGGTCAGAATCAATAACTGGCTGCGCTTGTCTTCTGGATTTGGAGACTTTTTCACAAGCTCTTGATTGATCAATGCATTAACTAATCTCGTGACCTGCGCTTTATCGCGGTTTAAGTAGTGCGCGATATCGATAGCCGTACATGGAGATTTCTTAGTAATGATCTTCATGACACGAATGTTCATGGGTGCGATCTCAGAATCCAAGCTCTCAATCTGTTCACTCATTTGACGTTTCAAAGAGTGTACTAAACGAAAGATAGACTCTAACGATGTGTTATCAGACATAAACGATCCTTAGAATATAGTTGACACTATCAACCATTGTATTTATAGTTGATATTATCAACTTAATTGTTCGTGAATTCAAGTTAGGAGACAGTAATGACGATGCAAACAATCACAGGCAAACACAATCACTACCGTATCACTATCGAAGAAGTGAGCATCAAGGAAGATCGTGAACTGCAAACCATGCAGTTTGAAATTGAAGATCGAGAAAACATGTTCGCGATTGTAGATAAGCTCAAGCAGGACAGTGGCTTAGATGAGCAATCCGCAACGAGACTAGGTGTAAGTATTCGCTTGCTGGGACCGTTGATGATGCAAGATAGAAAGCACCCTCTGTTTGTAGATTTCATGCCTCACTTCAGAAACTTCATGCAAAATCTTAAGAAGACGCTGAAAGGCGCGTAGCGCTTGTCCGGCAATGACATATTCAAAAAGCCAGCAAACTGATCATCAGGTGAAGTGACCCCGTAAAGTTGGACATTTCTGTTAAGCGGCTTTCAAGGCCTGAGTTCGATATTCTATCGGAGTCAGGCCTTTTAGTTTCACTTTTATACGTTT
>NZ_JAUJED010000078.1:22528-274861 GCF_030442075.1 Vibrio sp. TMPB1044
AAATCTTTAGGTTGACCAACCTGGAGATATGGACGCTCACTTAGTGAGTTGACCACTGCGGAGTGGTAGTTCAGTTGGTTAGAATACCGGCCTGTCACGCCGGGGGTCGCGGGTTCGAGTCCCGTCCACTCCGCCACTTATTCGATAACCTCGCCTAGTGCGAGGTTTTTTCGAATCTGAAGTAATGAAAGTTTTAGGGGTGTAGCTCCAATTGGCAGAGCAGCGGATTCCAAATCCGCGTGTTGGGAGTTCGAATCTCTCCACCCCTGCCATATATGAAGCCTCAGCAGAAATGCTGAGGCTTTTTTGCATCTGTTGCTTCTACGAAGCAATGTTGGGAGTTGGATCGCCAGCCCGATCGAATCTCCGGAGTGCCGGCCCAGTCCAACCCTGCCATATTTAAGGCTCTAGACTGCGCGTCCCGGCAGAAATGCTAGAGCCTTTTTATTTTCTGAATCAAATATACGCTATTAGCGGAGCAGCGGATTCTCCGACTTACCAAAACAGCGTGTGTTTGGGGGTAAACCTCTACTCCTGCTATACACAAAGCCTCAGTAAAAAGGCTAGGGCTTGGGGGAACTAGACGTCTCCTTGGCTCGTCAGTTCGGTCGAATCTCGGAGTGCCGGCTCATTCGAACCCTGCTATATTTAAGACTCTAGACTGCGCGTCCCTACAGGAATGCTAGAGCCTTTATTAGAGGTAACGCGGGAAGCACCAAGTACTCCTTTAGCTATCTCTATCTACTCAACACTCATTTTGCTCTGTAATTCTGCTAGTTAATAACTAACGCTATTCTAGCGAGACATTGAGTCCCGTTATTTGTGTTTCAAGGTGCAAGGTGCAAGGTGAAGCCGTTCGATTGATACTTATATAATCTTGGAAGTGGTTTATTGGGTAGACTAGCGAGGGCGCAGAATAACGAGTTCTCTGTATGACTTAAGCTCCTGAAAGAGTTCAGGCCAAATTTAGTCCTCCCCCACATTAAGGTTTTTGTTTACTCAAATACTAGCAGTATCAAATATCGATATAAGCTCTATGTTCCACGTATACTCTTCAGCGAGGGAATTGGTGAGTTTGACTTTCATTACGTATAAAAAAGGCCACCTAAAGTAGACGGCCTTGGTTGATCTTCTAGATGTTAATCTAGCTCTTTCTCTGCTTGTTTTGCTTTCTCTATCATAGGAGTGATTGTTGAGCCTTGAATCAGAATAGAGAACACAACAACAGCATATGTCATGACAAGGATTATCTCTTTAACATCTATTGCCTTGTCTTCAATTACCCAGATACCTGAAGGGATTGAAAGTGCCATGGCTAGTGCTAAACCACCGCGTAAACCACCCCAAGTTAGAATCTTAATCGACCACGGGTTGTAAGTTCTAAAACGTTTAAATCCAATGTAAGACAAGAAAACACTTAAGTAGCGAGCACTCAATACAAGGGGGACTGCGAACGCCATTAAGATCCAGTCTTCTTGGTGGAATTTGAATAGCAGCATCGACATACCAATTAACAAGAATAATACGCCGTTTAAAAATTCATCTATCAATTCCCAGAAATGATCTAGGTGATCTTCACTCTCTTTTGAGAATCCGATAAAGCGAGTCCAGTTACCAATCATGATACCTGATACCACCATTGCTAAAGGTCCTGATACATGTAGAACTTCAGCAAACGCATAACCAGCAGTTGGGATGCCGATGGTTAATAGCAACTCCATCGAGTGGTCATCGGTGTTGCTGATTAGGTAGTGGAATACGAGACCTAAAACAAAACCGTAGACAATGCCGCCAATCGCCTCTTGGACGAATAACATGGTAACACTGCCAACAGTCGGCGCTTCTGTGCCGAATGCGATAGTAAATAGGGTTACGAAGATAACTAAGCCAAAACCATCGTTGAATAGAGATTCTCCCTCGATTTGAGTAGAGATTCTTCTGGGAGCATCGAGCTTCTTTACTATTGCTAACACGGCAATAGGATCGGTTGGGGAGATTAGAGAGCCAAACAGTAGGCAGTAAATTAGATCAAATTGAATACCGATGAACTGACAGAACCCGTACAGTACAAAACCAATAAAGAAGGTTGAAAACAGCGTAGCACCTAACGCGAGTACAGTTATTTCCCACTTTTGGTCTTTTAGGTTTGGTAACTTAATCCCTAAACCACCGGCAAAGAGTAAGAACCCCAATATTCCCTTAAGTAGGAAATCTTCAAAGTTGATACTGGCAACGGTTTCTGAGGCGATGTCAGCCAGTTGGAACCAATTGTTTTGTCCCGCAATGATAATCAATAGAGATAACATCATTGAGCCAGCTGTGATGGCGATGGTTGTCTGCATTTTACCAATTTTTGTATTCACGAAAGCAATAAGCATGGCTGCAGCGGACAAGAAGCATAAGGTGTAATAGACCGACATTGGGATTCCAACATGTAACAAAGTATGAATATGAATTTTCGTTGTCTCATGCTCAAATAGCAAACATTTTTTTGTCATGAGTCGGTAATCAATTTCCTTTTTTAGACGTCTAGACTCCTTTTTAATGTGTGATAGGATGGAGGGATAATTAAAGGAATGAGGTTGTACCGTGGGAAGTAATGTAAGGCAAAAGATTGACGCTCTGTTGAAGCAACGAATTTTACTGATTGATGGTGGTATGGGTACCATGATTCAGGATTATAAATTGGAAGAGCAAGACTATCGTGGTGAACGCTTTGCTGATTGGCACAGTGACTTAAAAGGCAACAATGACCTTTTAGTTCTTACGCAGCCTAAGCTTATCAAAGATATCCATTCAGAATACTTGGAAGCTGGGGCAGACATCCTCGAAACCAATACCTTTAACGCTACAACTATCGCTATGGCCGACTATGATATGGAAAGCCTTAGTGACGAAATTAATTTTGCTGCTGCCAAGCTTGCTCGTGAAGCGGCTGATGAGTGGACAGCAAAGACTCCAGACAAGCCTCGCTTTGTTGCGGGTGTGTTAGGCCCAACCAACCGAACTTGTTCTATCTCGCCTGATGTAAATGATCCAGGGTACCGTAATGTTAGCTTTGACGAATTGGTTGAAGCCTATTCTGAATCGACCCGTGCGCTTATTAAGGGTGGCTCAGATCTTATTCTTATCGAGACTATCTTCGATACGTTGAACGCGAAAGCGTGTGCTTTTGCCGTTGAATCTGTTTTTGAAGAAGTGGGTATTACTCTTCCAGTGATGATCTCCGGTACCATCACTGATGCATCAGGTCGTACGCTTTCAGGGCAGACAACAGAAGCATTCTATAATGCCCTTCGTCATGTTAAACCTATCTCATTTGGACTGAATTGTGCTCTAGGCCCTGACGAACTGCGTGAGTATGTTGGTGAGATGTCTCGCATCTCAGAATGCAATGTTTCGGCTCACCCTAACGCGGGGTTACCTAACGCATTTGGTGAGTATGACCTTTCTCCTGAAGATATGGCCGAACACGTTAAAGAATGGGCTGAAAGTGGTTTCTTGAACCTAATTGGTGGTTGTTGTGGTACTACTCCAGAGCATATCCGCCAAATGGCTGAGGCTGTTGAAGGTGTAACGCCGCGTCAATTGCCAGACTTACCGGTTTCTTGTCGCCTTTCGGGGCTAGAGCCTCTGACGATTGCTAAAGAATCTTTATTCGTGAATGTGGGTGAGCGTACCAATGTGACGGGCTCAGCTCGCTTTAAGCGCCTGATTAAAGAAGAGCTTTACGACGAAGCCTTGAGTGTTGCTCGAGAGCAAGTTGAGAACGGTGCTCAAATTATCGATATCAACATGGATGAAGGGATGCTAGACGCTGAAGCGTGTATGGTTAAATTCCTTAATTTATGTGCCTCTGAACCAGAAATTTCAAAAGTACCAGTAATGGTCGATTCTTCAAAATGGGAAGTTATCGAAGCTGGCCTGAAATGTATTCAGGGTAAAGGTATAGTCAACTCTATCTCTCTAAAAGAAGGCAAAGAGAAATTTGTCGAGCAAGCCAAGTTAGTTCGTCGCTATGGTGCTGCCGTTATTGTGATGGCTTTTGATGAAGTTGGTCAGGCTGATACTCGAGAGCGTAAAGTTGAGATTTGTACCAATGCCTACAACATTCTTGTGGATGAAGTTGGCTTCCCTCCTGAAGACATTATTTTTGATCCGAACATTTTCGCAGTAGCTACTGGTATTGATGAACATAACAACTATGCGGTTGATTTCATTGAAGCAGTGGGAGACATCAAACGCGATCTCCCTCATGCGATGATCTCTGGTGGCGTATCTAACGTGTCGTTCTCATTCCGCGGCAATAACTACGTCCGTGAGGCAATCCACGCAGTATTCCTATATCACTGTTTTAAAAATGGTATGGATATGGGCATTGTAAATGCTGGTCAACTGGAGATTTACGATAATGTTCCTGAAGACCTGCGTGATGCTGTTGAAGATGTAGTACTAAACCGCCGTGATGATTCGACGGAACGTTTGCTTGATATGGCAACTGAGTACCTAGAGCGAGCAGTAGGTAAAGTTGAAGATAAGTCAGCTCTAGAATGGCGTACTTGGCCTGTAGAGAAGCGCTTAGAGCACTCTTTGGTTAAAGGTATTACAGACTTTATAGTTGAAGACACTGAAGAAGCTCGTGTTAATGCCTCTCGTCCTATTGAGGTGATTGAAGGTCCTCTAATGGACGGCATGAACGTTGTTGGTGACCTATTTGGTGAAGGTAAGATGTTCTTACCACAGGTAGTTAAGTCTGCGCGTGTAATGAAGCAGGCTGTTGCGCACTTAGAACCGTTCATCAATGCATCCAAAGAAGTGGGTGCGACTAACGGTAAGATTCTGTTAGCGACCGTTAAAGGCGACGTACACGATATCGGTAAGAATATCGTTGGTGTGGTTTTGCAGTGTAATAACTACGAAATTATCGACTTAGGTGTGATGGTTTCTTGTGAAAAGATTCTTAAGGTCGCGAAAGAAGAGAACGTCGACATTATCGGCTTATCTGGTTTGATCACACCATCTCTTGATGAAATGGTGCACGTTGCCAAAGAGATGGAAAGACAAGGCTTTAAGCTTCCTCTTTTGATTGGTGGTGCAACCACATCTAAAGCTCACACTGCTGTTAAGATTGAACAGAATTACTCAGAGCCAGTGGTTTATGTAAACAACGCCTCTCGTGCTGTGGGTGTATGTACGTCACTGCTTTCTGATGAATTGAAACCTGCTTTCGTTGAGAAGTTGGATATCGATTATGATCGCGTTCGTGATCAACATAATCGTAAGAAGCCTCGCACTAAGCCTGTGACACTTGAAAAAGCTCGTGCTAATAAAGTGGCTATTGATTGGGATGCTTATACACCACCGGCACCGGCTAAGCCGGGAGTGCACATTTTCAAAGATTTTGATGTGGCTACTTTGCGTCAGTACATCGATTGGACGCCATTCTTCATGACGTGGTCTTTAGTTGGTAAGTACCCTGCGATTCTTGAGCATGAAGAAGTGGGCGAAGAAGCGCAACGTTTATTCAAAGACGCTAACGATCTGTTAGACCGTGTGGAGAAAGATAAACTACTTGAAGCTCGCGGTATGTGTGCCATGTTCCCAGCGAACAGTGTTGGTGATGATATTGAGGTGTATACCGATGAATCTCGCACCGAAGTCCTAAAGGTTCTACACAACCTTCGTCAACAGACAGAGAAACCAAAAGGCTTTAACTATTGCCTGTCAGATTACATTGCTCCAAAAGAAAGTGGTAAAGCGGACTGGATTGGTGGCTTTGCGGTAACGGGTGGTATTGGTGAGCGTGAGCTGGCTGATGAATACAAAGCGAAAGGCGATGATTACAATGCAATCATGATTCAAGCGGTTGCTGATCGATTGGCTGAAGCGTTCGCGGAGTACCTGCATAAAGAAGTGAGAAAGGATATTTGGGGTTACTCGCCAGATGAAGACTTATCGAACGATGATTTGATTCGTGAGAAATACCAAGGTATTCGCCCTGCTCCAGG
The DNA here is from genome assembly GCF_030442075.1 of Vibrio sp. TMPB1044. Classification (NCBI taxonomy): domain Bacteria; kingdom Pseudomonadati; phylum Pseudomonadota; class Gammaproteobacteria; order Vibrionales; family Vibrionaceae; genus Vibrio; species Vibrio sp. TMPB1044. The sequence goes on from NZ_JAUJED010000078.1 coordinate 28,537, forward strand.
TTACCCTGCTTGCCCAGAGCATACCGAGAAAGGTACGTTGTGGGAGTTAATGAATGTTGAGAAAGCGATTGATATGTCCTTAACGTCGAGCTATGCGATGTGGCCTGGTGCTTCTGTGTCTGGTATGTACTTCTCACACCCTGATGCTCGATACTTTGCTATTGCACAGATTCAACAGGATCAAGTGGATAGCTATGCCGATCGTAAAGGATGGGATATGTTAGAAGCTGAGAAGTGGTTAGGTCCAAACATTAACTAGTTTGAATCTATGACGGGCTTTGATTCGTAAAGTAAAAAGAGAAAGGGTTGCTTAATAGCAACCCTTTTTGTATTTGTGATTTGGTTAATTCAAACCAACCTATTAAACGCTTTCTTATTCAAATAGCTCTTGATGCAGTTTTTGAATTGCCAGTTTAGATACAGGTTCATCTAATAAGAAACATAGGTTGTGTGGGCTTGCTCCGTAACAAATCATACGTAGGTTGAAATCTTCTAGAGTGCCGAAGACCTGCTTTGCATAGCCTTTGCTTTCACTCATGTTGTTACCAATAAGAGCAACAAGGCATAGATCGTGTTCAATATCTACAGAACACAGATCCTCAAGCTCAATGCGAGCGGCTTCTGGCAACTGAGGAGCACCACCTGATGTATCTGTTTGATCGAGAGTGAGTGAGACACTGATCTCTGAGGTAGTGATAAGATCGACAGAGATCTTATGCTTAGCGAGGATCTCGAACACTTTTGCGAGGAAGCCATAAGCATGGAACATATTGGCGCTGCGTAGCGTAACCATGGTTTGGTTGCAGCGTAGGGCAAGCGCTCTGAACAGAGGGGAGCTTTCAACTTGTTGACGAATCCATGTGCCACCGAGCTCTGGTGCTTTTGATGAGCCGACAAATACCGGAATTTGGTGGCGTAGTGCCGGGACTAGAGTCGATGGGTGTAAGATCTTCGCGCCAAAGTTTGCCATTTCCGATGCTTCGCTGAAGCTGATCTCTGGGATAGGAGAGGCCTTAGGAGCAATACGTGGATCGGTAGTATAGATACCCGGAACATCCGTCCAGATCTCTAAGCCAATCGCTTGTACCGACTCGGCAATCAGTGCCGCTGAATAATCACTGCCACCGCGGCCTAGGGTCGTGGTGTTACCTTCGCTATCAGCACCGATAAAGCCTTGGGTAACGACAACTTGTTGTTGGCACAGTGGAATCAATTTCTCTTTTGCCAAAGCAGCAATCTCTTCTAGCTGTGGTTCTGCTTTTCCGAAATCATCATTGGTGCGCATCACTTCTCTGATATCGAAACGAACCGCAGGTGTTCCGCGCTCGCGAAGGATTTGAGCAAGGATGTGTGTCGACATCAACTCGCCACATGCTACAAGGTGATCAGTCAGCTTAGTACTTGCTTGAAATGATGCGGCTTCTGCTGCGCTCGCAATGTCATCAAGAATGCTGTGAACTTCTTTTTCGATGCTGATTGGGTCTGCGAGTTGGTCAAGAATCGCATTATGAATGTCCGTTAATTGCGTCATTAGTTCCTGACGACGAGCTTTGTCTTGAACACCATTCGCCAGTTCAACCAGCAAATTGGTCACACCAGAACATGCACTACTCACGACTAATTTCGTATTTGAGTTGTTTTCAATAATGGCAGCACAGCGGCTCATGGCTTCAAAGTTGGCAACACTTGTTCCGCCAAACTTAGCGACATTAAAAGAACCAGCTACATTAGATGCACTCACGATATATCTCCCACGACTTCCTAAAATAAAATTACTGTTGGGTAATCCAACGTCCGATGTTTTTCGAAGAGAGTTTTAGAGCAAAAAGAGAGGAATTATTAGAATAGTAACCCCAGAAGCTCTTCACCATATAGAAATGGCGACAGTTGACGGGATTCAGCCCGCTCAACCGATAATAAAGGTCCTGCATCCTTTTATTATCTCGGCACTGCTCCCCATAAATGTTTTGTATTGGAAATGCGGTTCCACAAAACATCTGCCTGGGCAGTGCTCCTCTTCTGCTAGATAGCCATTTCATTGAACGTGTTTGCGGTAACAATGTCAATTGGTAACTTGAGATAATTGAAAAATAATTTTAACAATTATGTGACAGTGGTTTGACCTCAATACTTATGGCTAATTGCTGAGGTAATCAATTTGCTTTAGGGTGGATTGTTCACAACATTAACGTAAGGGATGTACATGTCTAATTTAACACTCACTACTGCTATCGATAGCTTTTATCCACCACACCGAACGTTAATGGGACCGGGTCCTTCTGATATCTCGCCTCAAGTGCTGCAGGCTTTGAGTCGCCCAACCATAGGTCATCTAGATCCACTGTTTATTGCGATGATGGATGAGCTTAAACAGCTTCTTAAATACGCTTTTCAGACGGAAAACGAATTTACGATTGCCGTTTCTGCTCCGGGAAGTGCGGGTATGGAGACCTGTTTTGTTAACTTGATTGAGCCTGGTGAAAAGGTGATCGTTTGTCGTAACGGTGTCTTCGGTGAGCGTATGCGAGAAAACGTGGTGCGTTGTGGTGGCGAAGCCATCCTTGTTGACGACGAGTGGGGCAAGCCCGTCTCAGTTGAAAAGGTCGAGCAAGCATTGACAGACAATCCCGATGCTGTTGCTGTGGCTTTTGTTCATGCAGAGACATCAACCGGAGCGCTATCTGATGCTCAAGCTATCTCAGCTATCGCTCGTCAGTTTGATGCGTTAACGATTGTTGACGCAGTAACATCACTAGGTGGTGTGCCATTGCTGGTTGATGAGTGGCAGCTTGATGCGGTTTATTCTGGAAGTCAAAAGTGTTTGTCTTGTGTGCCGGGTCTATCTCCGGTGACTTTCTCTCAGCGTGCCGTTGATAAAATGAAAGCCCGTCAAGCGCCAGTGCAAAGTTGGTTCTTAGATCAAAGCCTAGTATTAGGTTACTGGAGCGGTGAAGGTAAGCGCAGCTACCACCATACCGCACCCGTAAATAGCCTTTATGCACTGCACGAGTCTCTCGTTCTATTGAAAAATGAAGGCCTAGATAATGCGTGGTCTCGTCATCATGCTATGCACCAAGAGCTTAAAGAAGGTGTAGAAGCATTAGGGTTAAGGTTTGTGGTCGATGAAGAGAGCCGCTTGCCGCAGCTGAACGCACTTTATTTCCCTGAAGGCATTGATGAGGCTAAGATCAGAACGCAGCTTTTAGAAGAGTATAACCTTGAGATTGGTGCAGGGCTTGGTTCTTTGGCTGGTAAGGCATGGCGTATCGGCTTGATGGGCTACGGTGCTCGCAAAGAGAATGTCGCGCTGTGTCTTAAAGCGCTGCAAGATGTACTTAAATAATCGAATTAGACTCGTTTCAAAGAAAAGCGCACGATCCTCGTGCGCTTTTTTGTGTTTGTTCTAAAAATAAGATGCAATAGTTACATCTCTCTAGTCCTTGGCTACTCTGCCGATGAGACATTGTTTTCTGCTTGAGATATTTTCTTGTATTGAACCTGTGAAAAGTCTCTGTTTGGAAATAAAAACTTTGCTTCACTACGGATTTGTTCCGCTTTGCTTTCTTCCCCTAAACCTTGGTAAGCAAGGATCAGGTTACTGTAGAACGCTGGTCTTGGTTTACTCTTTATGATCTCTAGTGACCAATCAACGTAGGGCTGAATAAGGCTAGGGTCACCTTTATAAAGACCAATGTTTAGGTAGGTGCTGTATATATCCCAATCGTAGCGATCTTTCCACACCACAGGGTTCGTTACCTGCTTAAGAATGTCTGGGTTCTTCGGTTTAGAAAGTTCAAACTTAGTCAGTACATAGTTGGTATGCAGGGCGCTCAACATATAAAAACTGACTAAGATAGGTATTACTAAGCTCGACACTCTAAACAGGGTCTTGCTGATGATACTGAACGGCTGTTGATAATGTCGGGAAGAGCGCTGATCGACCCAGTAAATCAATATAATGAATGTTATCCAGTGAATCGCCGAGTGATAAAAAGGATACTCAAGCTGAGAGTGCAAAAGAATTGGGATGAATAAAGCGAGCAGGGCTAGACGCGTTCCCTTTGCAGAACTTGCTATACGTGACATAACCAATATTGCAGCAATCAAGATCCCGATGATTGGTACAATTCCCCCTTCTACCCCCCAAAACAGAAACTCATTGTGGGGGTGATCCATTGAAGGAAGACCTGGATGATAGTTTGAATTGAGTTGGTGCTGACGAGCGGTATAAAGGGTGTACTCTGATTCAAATTTCCCGTAGCCGTAACCAGTAAATGGTTTCTCTACCAACATGTCTAGTGTTTGAGGGAAGGTGTAAGCGCGAGGGCTTTCTAGGTTCGCTTTCTTACTCGCTATGCTATCTGTAGCGCTAAGGTTTATTACAGTAAACGCAACCACAATACCTACAACAACTGATGAGCACCATCCATAGAAGCGCTTCTTGGTCGAAAATTTATATAGGTAAGGAAGAATACACACAAAGCCGATGAGTGCTGCTAACCATCCGGTACGTGATGCGATGATGATCAGCAATGGTACGGTTAAGGTTGGGGTTAGGTATAGTAAGAATGACTCGCTAATTTTGTGATTATATTTAGCGGGCTGTCTTGCCAAAAGGTAAGCGGACAGCACAAAACCCGTAGCTAAAAAGCTGGCCATTACATTCGGTTGTTGGAATATCCCATATGGTCGGTTTGCAGCAGTGTTGTAACCAAATAGGTTGCCAGGCTCTAATAAGAAATATTGCATATAGCCAAATAGTGCTTGTATAACAACAGCAAGTACAATGAACCACAACATGCGCTGCTTGTGTTTATTGCTGAACTTAAATTGTTGCAGCACGACAAATAATGCAAAGCCTGCCCACAATCCAAGCAAGCGTCCTGATGCTCCTTGAGGTGCGGCATTGCTGTATAAAATGGGTAGCGTGAGTATGATACAGCTTATCAACAAGCCAATCGTTAATTTTGAATACTTAAGTACTCGGTTGGTAGCGAGTTGGTAAAAGCCAATTGCTAGCGTGAAGCTTAGCGCCAGCCAAGTTGTTGGGTTAAATGATAACGCAAGCCCCGAGCCTCCAGGATTAGGCATGAAAAAATGCATGGCTAACAAGAATACAACAGCTAAAGAAGCCAGAAATGCTTTGTTGAGTGGTAGCTGAGTGACCTGATTTTCTAGCTGGGTGCCGCTAGTGTGTATTGTTGCCATAAATCCCTAACCTTATAAAAACAGAGCTTGTTCCTTCTGAAACAAGCTCTGTTACTTTAACATTTTTCTGTCTGCTCGCAGGGCGCTATTTTACACCTACTTCAAATTTAACATAGGATTAAGGAAGCGAGCGGTGTGTGAACCTTCGACTAACGCCACATCTTCAGGTGTACCTTCTGCAACAATCTCGCCACCACCTTGTCCGCCTTCTGGGCCAAGATCTAGGATCCAGTCTGCTGTTTTAACGACATCTAAGTTGTGCTCAATCACGACAACCGTATTACCGTGATCGCGCAGTCTATGTAGTACCGTTAACAACTGCTGGATATCGTGGAAATGAAGACCTGTTGTTGGCTCATCGAGAATGTATAAGGTTTTTCCAGTATCTCGCTTCGATAGCTCACGCGCCAATTTAACACGTTGTGCTTCACCACCAGATAAGGTTGTCGCAGCTTGCCCTAAGCGAATGTAAGATAGACCCACGTCCATGAGTGTTTGCAGTTTACGAGCAATCACCGGAACCGGATTGAAGAACTCACGCGCATCTTCTACGGTCATCTCTAGAACTTCGTCAATGGTTTTACCTTTATAACGAACTTCTAGTGTTTCACGGTTATAGCGCTTGCCTTTACACACATCGCAAGGTACATACACATCCGGCAAGAAGTGCATCTCTACTTTGATTACGCCATCGCCCTGACAAGCCTCACAACGGCCACCACGAACGTTAAAGCTGAATCGACCTGGTTTATAACCACGAGAACGTGACTCTTGTGTGCCCGCGAATAACTCACGGATAGGAGTGAAGATCCCTGTGTAGGTTGCAGGGTTTGATCTTGGTGTACGACCGATAGGGCTTTGATCTATGTCGATCACCTTATCAAAATGTTCTAATCCTTTAATCTTTTTGTGTTGTGCAGGAACTGCAGTCGTGGCCCCGTTTAATTGAGTGTGGGCGACTTTGAAGAAGGTGTCATTGATCAGCGTGGATTTCCCCGAACCTGATACCCCCGTAATACAACTGAATAAGCCTACAGGAATCGTCGCAGTGACATTCTTTAGGTTGTTCCCCGTTGCGCCTACAATCTCTACGACCTTTTTCTTATCGATAGGTGTTCTCTTTTCTGGCACTGCAATTTCTTTGGCACCGCTCAAGTATTGGCCTGTCAAAGAGTTCGGGTTGTCGATGATGTCTTGCATGGTGCCTTCTGCTACCACGTGTCCACCATGCACCCCCGCCCCTGGACCGATATCGATAACATGGTCAGCACAACGAATTGCATCTTCGTCATGCTCCACGACTAGCACGGTATTACCTAAGTCCCTGAGGTGAATTAAGGTTTGCAGTAGACGTTCATTATCGCGCTGGTGGAGTCCAATTGATGGCTCATCCAGTACATACATAACGCCAACTAAACCGGCACCGATTTGACTCGCCAAGCGAATACGTTGCGCCTCACCACCAGACAGCGTTTCAGCACTGCGTGATAGGTTAAGGTAGTTCAAACCTACGTTGACTAAGAAATGTAGACGATCATTGATCTCTTTCATCACTTTATCTGCGATCTGCCCACGCTGACCGTCTAACTTCAATTCTTGGAAAAATTGTAGTGCGTCAGCAATGCTCAGTTCAACGATTTCCGGCAGTGTTGTATCACCAATGAAAACATTTCGAGCTTCTAATCTTAAGCGAGTGCCATCACAGCTTGAACAAGACTTGGTTGAAATGTACTTGGCGAGATCTTCACGCACCGCGCTAGATTCAGTATCACGATAACGGCGCTCTAAGGTATTTAAAATCCCCTCGAATGGATGGCGCTTAACTCGAATATCACCTCGGTCATTGATGTACTTGAATTCTACTTCAGTACGACCTGATCCTTTTAGAATGATCTCTTGAGTCTTTTTAGGTAGAGAATTAAATGGTGCATATAGATCAAAACCATAATGCTCTGACAACGACGTTAGCATCTGGAAATAGTAGTAGTTCTTTTGATCCCAACCTTTGATTGCACCTTCAGCTATGCTGAGGTTCTCATCTAAAATCACTCGGCTTGGATCAAAATACTGCTGAACCCCAAGGCCATCACAAGTACCGCATGCCCCTGCTGGATTATTGAAAGAGAATAGGCGAGGCTCAAGCTCTTGCATGCTGTAGCCACACTTTGGACAAGCGAAGTTAGCAGAAAATACGATTTCTTCTTGATCTGTTTCGTCCATCCAACCGACGACAGCAATACCACCAGATAGCTCTAATGTGGTCTCGAATGACTCGGCTAAACGCTGTTGAAGATCAGGACGAACCTTAAATCTGTCTACCACGACTTCAATGGTGTGCTTTTTATGAAGTTCAAGTGCTGGTGGATCGGATAGGTCACAGGTTTCACCATCAATGCGCGCACGGATAAAGCCTTGCGCAGCTAAGTTTTCCAGTGTTTTAACATGTTCGCCTTTGCGCTCTTTGACGATCGGTGCCATTAACATCATCTTTGAGCCTTCAGGCAGTTCTAATACTTTATCGACCATTTGGCTGATAGTTTGCGCCGCGAGGGGGATATTGTGATCTGGACAGCGAGGTTCGCCAACTCGCGCGTACAGTAATCTAAGGTAGTCATAGACTTCAGTAATAGTACCGACGGTTGAACGAGGGTTATGTGACGTCGATTTTTGTTCTATTGAGATCGCAGGAGACAAGCCTTCAATGTGGTCGACATCAGGCTTTTCCATAAGAGATAGAAATTGACGAGCGTAAGCCGACAAAGACTCAACATAACGACGTTGACCTTCTGCGTAGAGAGTATCAAACGCAAGTGACGACTTTCCTGAACCTGATAATCCTGTGATAACCGTCAGCTTATCACGAGGTATGGTTAGGTTGACGTCTTTGAGGTTATGCGTACGAGCGCCTCTGATTTCTATTTTATCCATCTCAATAGACCATGTAATTTTAAGTGGCTAAAGTATTACATAGAGTGAGATTTGTGCAAAGTTTTACTGGATAAAAAAACAGTAAAACAAAAAAGGGGCGACTCATAGAGTCACCCTTTTACAATTCGAAACGCTAGTTATTAACCAGGCGTTATGCTTCTTTCTTGGTCGAGTGCTTACCTAGCTCGATTTGCTTTTGGTCTTTTTTGTATAGGTTTTCAAAGCAGTAGTTTGTTGCTTCGATATAACCTTCAACACTACCACAGTCAAAACGTTGGCCTTTAAATTTGTAAGCTAATACACAGCCCGCTTTTGCTTGTTTTAGCAATGCATCGGTAATCTGGATCTCGCCGCCTTTACCTGGTTCAGTCTGTTCGATAAGTTCAAAGATATCCGGAGTCAGAATATAACGACCAATGATCGCTAGGTTGCTTGGAGCAGTACCTTGTTCTGGCTTCTCTACCATGTCATCAACACGGAAAAGATCATCTTTAATCATTTCGCCAGAGATAACACCGTACTTGTGAGTTTCTTCTTCAGGAACTTCTTGTACTGCAACGATAGAACAGCGGAACTGTTTGTACAGAGCAACCATTTGAGCCAATACACCTTGTTGCTCGTTAACACAAAGGTCATCGGCAAGTACAACAGCGAACGGTTCATCACCTACCAGCTCGCGACCTGTTAAGATAGCGTGACCTAAACCTTTCATCTCACGTTGGCGAATGTAGGTGAAGTTTGCCGCTTCAATCGTTTCACGGATATTAATTAGAAGGTCTTCTTTGTTGGTGCCGCTAATTTGGTGCTCAAGCTCGTAGTTCTTATCAAAGTGGTCCATCAATGAATGCTTACCACGACCAGTGACGATACACATTCCATCCATACCAGCTTCGATAGCTTCCTCTACACCGTATTCAATCAGAGGTTTGTTTACTACAGGCATCATTTCTTTCGGCATTGACTTAGTAGCTGGTAAAAAACGTGTACCGTAGCCAGCAGCCGGGAAAAGGCACTTTTTGATCATGATAAGACCCTTTATCTATAATAATTATTGATTCAACCTGAGTGGTTGATATTTCTGAGGGCAACTCTAGCACAAGTTATGTCGAAAATTCAGCAACAATAGCCATGGTTTACTAGAGCTTCCCTCAAAATTATCGCCAGACTAAGAGGCGGATCGATTATGCAAGTAGGTTCTGGTTTGCCCAAGCAATAGCTTGAACCCTATTTTTGACTGCTAACTTACGGAATATCTGATAAAGGTGAGATTTAACCGTGAACTCACTAATAAACAAGTCATCGGCGATTTGTGTGTTTGATGACCCTGATTGAAGGCAGCGAATCACTTGGATCTCACGAATGGTTAAATCAACATTGGTTGGTGTCGTGTTGGTATTGACCATATTACGATAATAAAACAACAGTTGATTGGTTACCTTCCTTGGCAGCCAGTTATCGCCATCAATGACTTCTTGAAGACCACGAGCAATCTTGTCCTTTTGTTCAGTGTTGTAAAAGAGTCCTTTTAGTACCCCATAGGTAAGCAGCTCTGAGGTTGGAAGTTGCTGGGGTACATTGAATAAAATGATTTCGTGATTTTTCCACATAACAGTCAGGTTAGGGCAAATAATCAGTAGTTGTGGTACCTCTCTGTAATCGACGAGCAAGATTCGGTTACTCTGTTTTCTATCAACAAGCATTAAATCGTCCGGTGTCATCTTATAAAGGATAATAGATAAGTGCTTTTCTATCTCTTTTACGTGTAGGTAGGTGTCGCTTGGATCGATGCACATAAAGTGTAAAGTGCGAGCATATCGAGACTTTCTCATTGAAACTCCGTGTTCTAATAACATGAGATTTCACGTTGTCATGCACGCTTTCGCTTCTCTAGTACCTTATTTATGACTTGCGTTGAATATCAATCTGCGAAGTAAATGAGTGGTTTGTAAGTGGAGAAAAAAGCAACATCGCTCTGAATATCATGATTTGTTACGTTTTTATTCTTTGTAGTAGAGTGAGAATAGGAAGCGATTTATCACAGCAGAAAAGCGTGCTATTCTTGTGCGCTAAAAATTTTCTGAGACTATGAATTTAGACGGAGCAAATCATGGCTAGCCGTGGAGTTAACAAAGTTATATTAGTGGGTAACCTAGGTAATGACCCTGAAATTCGTTACATGCCAAATGGCGGCGCAGTAGCGAACATTACCATTGCAACGTCAGAGTCATGGCGTGATAAAGCAACTGGCGAGCAGCGCGAAAAAACAGAATGGCACCGTGTTGCTCTGTTTGGCAAGCTTGCGGAAGTTGCTGGTGAGTACCTACGTAAAGGTTCTCAAGTTTACATTGAAGGTCAACTTCAAACGCGTAAATGGCAAGATCAAAGCGGTCAAGATCGCTACACAACTGAAGTGGTTGTTCAAGGCTTCAATGGTGTGATGCAAATGCTTGGCGGCCGTGCTCAAGGCGGTGCTCCTGCTCAAGGTGGCATGGGTAACAACCAACAGCAAGGTGGTTGGGGTCAGCCACAGCAGCCACAACAACAATACAGTGCTCCAGCTCAACAGCAGCCGAAAGCACCTCAACAAGCTCCTCAGCAGGCTCAACCTCAATATAATGAGCCGCCAATGGATTTTGATGATGACATCCCATTTTAAGCTCTGTTTTTAATATATTATAAAGATAGTATTAAATTGGAAAAAGCCGCGTTTATCGCGGCTTTTTGTTACCTACAATTCTTAACGCTTTATTTACAACGTCAATTTATAGTATAAGTAGCAATACGGTATAATGTGAGTTGAAAAGGATTTCGTTATTCATGAGATATACCCCGACACTAAAATTGAGCACCCGATTGGTCGCATTTGTCACCGTGATAGTTATCAGTGCAATGTTCATCCTTTTTATTGGTGGCACACTCTCCTTTAAACGCATTGGGCAGGAGTATTTAGATCACTATTTGGTTGGTATTGTCGAGGTTGTAGATAAAGAGATGGAAGATCCAGACGCCGCGTATTCAATGCAGCGCTGGATGCCTAAGATGTTGCAAGCGAGCAATATTGTTGAGATGAAACTCTCGAACAAGACCGGTATCGTTTATCGTTTCAAAGATACCTCCCCACAGATAGATCCCAATCGTCTTTATGAAAAAAGCTTTATTTTAGAGCGTAATGAAGGTTACCGAATCGAATTTAAAGCGCTTCCTCCTTATATTGGCTACAACTACTCAATGGAAGCGATGTGGTCAATTACTTTGGCTGTCGCATTGGTCTTGTTCTGTCTGGCTCGCGGTGTTCGTTGGTTGAAAGAGCAACTCATGGGTTCTGAGATCTTAGAAGAGCGAGGAAGAATGATCCTTGCTGGGCAGGTTGAACCTCACGCAAAGGGGGATGAGCGTGAATGGCCTTATACTGCAAGTGAAGCCTTAGATGTATTGATTGAAGAGTTGCAAGACGCTCGTCAAGAGCGAAGTCGCTTTGATACCTTTATTCGTACCCATACCTTCCTAGATAAACTCACGGGCACGGCAAACCGAGTTTTATTTGATAATAAACTGGAATCGGTACTGCATGAAAGTGGTGCTCGAGGTGGTGTGTTACTGATACGTATCGACGAATGGGAACAAGTTCGTGATGCTAACGACAAGCAAACTACTGACGGCTTTATTATTGAAGTGGGTGAAGTCTTATCGAATATCGTTCAGCGTTATCCCGATGTCATTTTTTCTCGCTATTACGAAGCGGACTTTGCTGTATTTATCCCTCACCAGGGTGCAAAAGATATTGCGACTTTGGCAGCTCAGTGTCTAAGGCAGTTAGATAAATTAACCCCGCCAGAGCCTTTGGAACCTGATAACTGGTGTCATATCGGTGTGACTATGTATACCGAAGGTGAGCGCCACAGTCAGATCATGGATGAAACGGAAACAGCATTAAAGAGTGCCCAGCTGGAGCGTATAAATAACTGGAGCCGTTACCCGAAACAGAATAAGAATGAGTTGGATAGAGGCAGTGTTCGTTGGAGAACATTACTTGATAAAGCTCTGCTTCCTGAAAATTTAGTAATCTTTGCTCAGCGGTGTTATCTTATGCCGGAATCTGGTCAAGCTAATGAATTACATAGAGAAATATTTACTAGAATTCAGGACCCTGACAAGGGTTTATTGAAATCGTCTCGATTTATGCCTGCAGTAGAGCAAGTGGGTTATCAAGCTCAAATGGATCAATCTGTTTTGAAGGTTTTGTTGCGTTCGCTTAAAGAATCAACTCAATCTATCAATTATTCAGTGAATCTGAATGTTACCCCATTTGCTAATAAACAGCATTTTAAGTGGTTTAGGAGTGAGTTGTTACAACTCTCTGCTCAGCACCGCTCTCAGCTTGCTTTTGAGTTTCCGGAAGGGCACTTGATTGCTCATCTTGATTATATGAGACCGGTGGCAAGGATGCTGCGAGGTTTAGGGTGTAAAATTGTGGTTGGTCAAGCGGGGCGAACGATTGTTAGCACTCACTATATAAAGGATTTGAAGGTTAATTATATTAAGCTTCATCGAAGCCTAATAAAGAAAATCGATCAAAGGCATGAGAACCAACTGTTTGTCCGAAGCTTAATTGGGGCTTGCGGTGATTCTCCAACTCAAGTGATTGCAGTTGGAGTTGAGACAAAACAAGAAAAGAATACCTTGATAGAGTTAGGCATTAACGGCTATCAAGGGAGATATTTCGACGAAGAACAACAAATCATCCCTTTGCCTAATCAAGCTGAAAAGGCTGTGAAAGCGGAATCTGTTGTCAAAGTTGGACGAAGAAATCGATGGCGTAAGAGTAGTAGTTAAGAATGAATTTTAAAGCGATTTTAGACAAGATAAAGCCAACGAATAATAAAGGTAGCTCGCAAGTTGTTCTATTGGGCAATGATGCCATTTATATTTCATCGATAGATCAAGAACCTCAAGTAACCAGTATTCCAGTGGTTAATGGAGACTGGGAAAGTGCATTAAAAAAATCGCTTAGCAGTGAGGCGTTTACCAGTAATAGCCTTCAGCTCATTGTCTGTGCGAACTACTACCAAACCTACCAAATTGATAAACCTGATATTCCAGAAAGTGAATGGTCGGTAGCACTGCCTTTTTTACTCAAAGATCTTGTTTCTGAAAGAGTCACTGAAATTACGGCGAGTGCGGTCACGCTACCGACGTCGAACAAGCTGCAAGTGTATGTGTTGCCGAAAAAGCTGTTAGATAAGGTCCTAAAGGTTACCAACTCAGTTCAGGTAGAACTAAGTGGTGTGGTTCCAGAAGATGAAATTTGGGGTTACAGTGCTGGCGAGTTGTCTAACTTCATCCTTTTACAGCGCAGCTCAAATTCACACTTTAAGTTGGGTGCGTTTGTTGAAAATACCGTTTGTTTTCAAAGAACGATTCGAAGTGTTGTTCCACCTTTAACAGGTGTTGCGTCAAGTGCTCTACAATTGGACGGCCTTGCTTTAGAGCTCCAACGTTCGATAGATTACCTTTCTTCGCAAATTAAAGGCACTCAACTTCACCAGCTGAAAATCTGCTGTGATGAGGAAGATGAGGCTGAATTACAAAGCGCTTTAAATAGTACATTGAGCTCGACAGTTTCATTGTTGGTAGAAGGTGAGCGTGATAATTCAGAGAGTTTGTTGGTTAAACTCGCAGCTGAAAAAGATACTTTTAATGTCAACCTTTATCCTGAACATCTTAAGCCTAAAAAAGAATATTTTACGCTTACCAATGTTGTTGCGAGTTGGGGACTAGTTTGTGTTTTATTGCTTGGTGGTTACTTCGCGATGCAGTATCAAGTTTCTAATCTAGATAAAGAATTAACAGCCCTGCAACAAGACTCCAATCAACTTAACAAGCAAGTTAACCAATTGAATAGTAAGTTAACTCAGCATAAACCGTCTCCAGAGAAAGTGGCTGCTGTTGCGCGTCTCAAACGTGAGACTGAGGCTAAAAAAGAGGCTTTGAAGGCGGTCGGACAATACGACGAATCCCAACAAGTCGGGTATTCTGGCGTCATGAATTCCTTAGCTAAATTAGGCCGAAATGACATCTCTCTTTCGCACATCTACATGACCCACGATACTTTAGATCTTAGTGGTTTGGCTCGTAACGCAAATGTCGTTCCGAACTGGATTGGTCAGTTTAAAAGTGAGCTTAATTTAGTCGGACGTGCTTTTGAAAAACTTAAAATTGGTCGTAATGACCAGGACGTGGTGACGTTTGAATTAAGTACTCGCAGGGAGAGTAAATAATGCAACAGTGGAACCAACTTAGCGATAAGTTTCTTGCATTAAGCCAAAGAGAAAAATGGCTACTTTTCGTGTGTGGTTTTGTTGGCCTGTCCATGCTGTTATTCACCTTATTGGTTGAGCCCGCGTATCTCGACTTACAAGCGAAAAATGCCAAGACCACGAGCTTGACTCAATCGAATCAAAGGCAGCAGGGTGAATTGCTTGTTCTGCAAGCTAAGTTAAATAAAGACCCAGATAAAGAAATTAACCTCGAATACAAGAAACTCATGCGAGAGAGCCAAGACCTTTCTTTGCAACTTTCAGAGATTGTCGATGGGTTGATTACGCCTTCTCAAATGTCGCAATTATTGGAGAGTGTTCTTAATGCCGGTAATGGTCTAAAGCTTGAGTCGCTAGAGTCGTTAAAACCGGAAGCGATTTCGAATAATAAAGAGACCAGTGAATATTCTGGCTACTTTCTTCACCCTGTGAGAATGGAATTGACGGGCAGTTACTTTGATATTTCAGCTTATCTTCAAGCGCTTGAATCTTTGCCGGTTAGCTACTACTGGCGTACATTTGAATACTCAGTAGAAGAATATCCTAAAGCTCGACTGGTGTTCGAGGTATACACGCTAGGTACTAGACAGGAGTTTATCGGTGGTTAGAACTCTTTTGTTGTTTCTGCTGTTTGGCAGTTCCGCGGTGTGGGCTGAGCAAGACCCCACTGCACCATTAGGTTGGCTTTCACCCCAACAAAAAGCAACGTCAGCTAAGAAAGCGCCAACTCGTTATCGCTTACCGTCCTTAGAAAGCATTGTATGCAAGGGAGATACACCTTGCTATGTGATTCTGAATGGTCAGATTCTCGGCCAAGGGGAAACGATCAGAGGGTACCGAGTTAAGAACATCGATCCAGAATACGTCACTCTGCAGAGAAGCTCTAAGCAGTGGAAATTAGAGATGTTCTCTTTAGATGTTAAGAATAATAATTAAGGTTAGAGTGAAGACATGCGTAAACTTGTAGTAGCAATCCTAGTGTCATCTTTGGTCGGCTGTTCGATGGGGCATAGAGATCCTGTTGAGATTAAAGAATCTTTAAACGAATCAATTAATGAAGCCAATAGTAGAGCGCTTCATGATCTTCCTTCGTCGGTACAAGATGACCTTATGCCTCAGCTTAGTTCTGACTCTATGTCTCCGGGAATGGAAACGGTTAAACGTTTTCGTATTCAGGCAAAAGGTGTTGAAGCGAGAACCTTTTTTGCAAGCTTAGTGAAAGGTACTGAGTATAGCGCTGCTATTCACCCAAGTGTTTCAGGAAAGCTCACTTTTAATTTAACCGATGTGACATTAGATGAAGTGTTAGCTGTGGCTCAGGATATGTATGGCTACGATATAGAAAAGCGTGGCAAAGTCATTCAGGTTTACCCAGCAGGTTTGCGTACAGTAACGATTCCTGTCGATTACTTACAAGTTAAACGTTCTGGTCGCTCATTAACGACGATCACAACCGGAACGATCACGACTTCTGATTCAAACTCATCGAGTTCTTCAAGTTCCAATTCAAACTCGTCTAATTCATCCAACTCTTCTAACTCATCGAATTCTACATCGAACGGTGGTACAGAGATTGAAACGACCTCTGAAAGTGATTTTTGGCCACAGCTTGAGACGGCCGTTGCCCACTTAATTGGTTCTGGTGATGGACAGAGCGTCGTCGTTACCCCGCAAGCCAGTGTGATTACGGTTCGTGCTTATCCTGATGAAATCCGTGAAGTTCGTGAGTTCTTAGGGATTTCTCAGAAGCGCTTACAACGCCAAGTGATCTTGGAAGCGAAGATCATGGAAGTGACTTTGAGTGATGGCTACCAGCAGGGTATCAACTGGACTAAGATGTTCTCGTCAAATGGTACTAACTACACAATCGGCATGGGCTCTATTGTTAAAGATGCAGCCGGTACGATAATCCCAGGTACATTGCCAGGGATGGACCCAATTGGTGCCGCTTTAGGTGGTCAATCTAATATTGTTGTTTCTGGTAGTAGCTTTGAAGCGGTATTAAGTTTCATGGATACACAGGGAGATTTGAACGTACTATCTAGCCCTAGAGTGACAGCTGCGAATAACCAGAAAGCGGTTATTAAAGTGGGTACCGATGAATACTACGTAACAGATTTATCAAGTGCGGTTGGTAGTGGTGATAACGCGAATGTTGCTCCTGAGGTTGAACTAACCCCGTTCTTCTCGGGTATATCTTTGGATGTGACACCTCAGATCGATGATAAAGGCAGTGTGTTCTTACATGTTCACCCGGCAGTCATTGAGGTAGATGAAGAGGTCAAAGAGCTTAACTTGGGTTCAACTACGGGTGTTGTTACGCTTCCTTTGGCAAAAAGTTCTATTCGTGAGTCTGACTCTGTGATTCGTGCTCAAGATGGTGATGTGGTTGTTATTGGTGGCTTGATGAAATCAAATACCAGCGATGTAACCTCTAAAGTTCCATTCCTTGGTGATATTCCGGCCCTCGGCCACTTATTCCGTAATACCAGTCAGTTGACGCAAAAAACTGAGCTTGTGATCTTGCTTAAACCGACAATAGTCGGTGTGAACACATGGCAAACAGAGTTAGAACGTTCTCGAGATCTGCTTCAACAGTGGTTCCCAGATGATGAGGAGTAGTTACTTACTTTTTCAATGTAGATTGGCAGTATCTAACTAAGCTAGGTTGCTTATGTATCAAGCTCATTTTGGTTTTGAACAACTGCCATTTACCTTAACGCCGAATACCGATTTTTTTTATGGTTTAGCGCCTCATTTTGAAGCGATTCAGACGGTAATATCGGCGTTAGAAATGGGCGAGGGTGTGATTAAGGTTACCGGAGAGGTAGGCACTGGAAAAACCATGGTTTGCCGGATGCTAGTCAATCACCTAAATGATTGTACCGCTCTAATTTACCTGCCAAACCCTGTGCTCTCAGGTGCAGACTTACGCCAAGCTGTTGCTAAAGAGCTCGGTTTGACTATCGACAGTGAAGCAACCTTAGTTGATAACATTCAGCATAAGCTTATTGAATTGCACAATTCGGGTTTAAGAGTGGTAGCGATTCTTGATGAGGCTCAAGCTCTATCGGATGAAGCTCTCGAAACATTAAGGCTGTTTGGTAACCTTGAAACAGAAGATAAAAAGCTGCTGCAGATTGTTTTATTGGGGCAGCCTGAGTTGGATACTCGACTAGAGGCTTACCATCTCAGACAGTTTCGTCAAAGAATCACGTTTAGTTCAACATTGAGGCCACTGACTCTCGATGAAACGGTGGCGTATATTGATAACCGGATCACTAAATCTGGTGGTAATCCTGAGTTATTCAGTTTGAACCAAAAGAAGGCGATCTGTCGTTCGTCACTAGGTATTCCGAGATTGATCAACCAACTTTGCCATAAGGCTTTATTGCTTTCGTTCAGTGAAGATAAGAAAAGTATCGACAACCAACATCTGTTTTCCGCTATGCATGAAACATACGATGTATGTAAGCCTAAATTTAAAACGCCAATACTGTGGGGTTGGAATTAATTATGAGTGTTATTAACAACGCCTTGTCTGAATTGGCAAAGAAAAAATCAGCGACTTCGATTGAAGCGGCAGTTGTACCTAAAGTAAAAACACGTTCCCCATTGGTTTGGGTCGCAGCAGGTTTTACTCTGAGTTTAGCAATGGGCGGTTGGGCGATATCGCAAGGTCCTGCTGTCGAACATTCAATCTCAACTCGAGATGTACAGGTTCAGGTCTCTGTCGTTGACAGTTCCAATGATTTTCAGGAAGTAGCTCAACCTATCTCATCACCAACCAAGAAACTGGTGAAGCTAGACTCTGCGAGTTTTTCAACAGAAAACACTGCGATGGTAAAAAGCGCTCAAGCTAAGCCAGTTGTATCTAATTCGGTTGCTGCGTCTATCCCACAACCTACAAAACAGCAAGCATCAACTAAACCTCTAAGCACGGCCCAAACGACTAAGACTGAAATTCCTCAGCCGATTTACGTTGCTAGTGTGGCAAAAACAGATTCGTCCTCTATCTCTAATGACTTAGGAGCTTCTGGTAGCTCAGAAAATAGTGGAATGTTGATCGAACAGGTCGAGTTAACGCCTGAGCAATTATCTGTGAATGCACAAGGGCGAGCTCAAAAAGCGCTTGATGCGAATGACCTTACTGGTGCTCTGAAAGGCTACACTGAAGCTCTACGTTATACGCCACGAAATGAAGATGTTCGTCAGAAACTCGCGATTCTCTATTTTGGTAAGGGGGATACACGTAAAGCGTACGAGCTGTTTCAGTCAGGGATTAAGCTTAATATTAACAGCGAAAAGCTACGCTTGGGCCTATCTAAGCTTTTGGTTAAAGCAAACCAAGCAGAAGCGGCCTTAAGTCCATTAATACATTTACCGCCGAACCCTACGCAAGACTATCTAGCTATGCGTGCAGCATTGAGTCAAAAGTCTCAGCAAGAAGAAGTGGCCTTGGAAAGTTACCAAAAGTTGGTTGAGATTGATTCAGATAATGCTCGCTGGTGGTTAGGTTTAGCGATCCAGCAAGAACGTCAGCTCGATTTCGTAGCAGCTAAAGCGTCATACCAAGGTGCATTAACCAGAGTAGGTATCTCATCTCAATCACAAAGCTTTGTGCGTGACCGGTTAAAAATACTCAATGCTTTAGAGGAGAGCGGCGATGCAAATTAGATTAAGAAAAAGGCTTGGTGATTTGCTTGTCGAAGAGGGCATTATCACGGAGACTCAAGTTGAGCAAGCATTGGCTGCTCAGAAAAGCACCGGTCGTAAGCTGGGTGATGCACTGATTGAACTTGGCTTCTTGTCAGAGCAACAGATGTTGAGTTTCTTGTCACAGCAGTTAGCGATTCCTCTTATTGATCTAAGCCGAGCTGTTGTCGATGTCGAAGCGGTACAGCTTTTACCGGAAGTACATGCTCGTCGCCTTCGTGCATTGGTGATTGGACGCCAAGGTGACACTTTACGTGTTGCAATGAGCGACCCTGCCGACCTGTTTGCCCAAGAATCTTTGCTTGGTCAGTTAGGAGATTACGCACTTGAATTCGTTGTTGCTCCAGAGAGGCAATTGGTTGATGGCTTCGATCGCTATTACCGAAGAACTAAAGAGATCGCCTCATTTGCTGAGCAGCTTCACGCTGAACACCAAGTTAATGATGCCTTTGATTTCGATATCGCTGAAGAAGACAGTGACGAAGTTACAGTAGTAAAGCTAATTAACTCGCTATTTGAAGATGCAATCCAAGTCGGCGCTTCTGATATCCATATCGAGCCAGACTCAAACGTACTGCGTCTTCGTCAGCGTATCGATGGCGTGCTGCATGAAACACTGCTGAACGAAGTGAATATTGCTTCTGCACTTGTATTACGCTTGAAGCTGATGGCAAACCTCGATATCTCAGAGAAACGTCTTCCTCAAGATGGTCGCTTTAATATCCGTGCTAAAGGTCAGTCGGTTGATATTCGTATGTCGACCATGCCAGTACAGCACGGCGAGTCTGTAGTTATGCGTCTTCTTAATCAATCAGCGGGTTTACGTAAGTTAGAAGCGTCGGGTATACCGAGCGATCTGTTGGTTCGTCTTCGTCAACAGCTGCGTCGCCCGCACGGTATGATCTTGGTTACTGGGCCGACAGGTTCGGGTAAAACCACAACCTTGTATGGTGCATTAAGCGAACTCAACGAACCGGGTAAAAAGATCATTACCGCGGAAGATCCGGTGGAATACCGTCTTCCTCGTGTGAACCAAGTTCAGGTAAACCCTAAGATCAATCTCGACTTTTCTACAGTCCTAAGAACCTTCTTGCGTCAGGACCCCGATATCATTCTTATTGGTGAGATGCGTGACCACGAAACGGTTGAGATTGGTCTAAGAGCTGCATTAACAGGCCACTTAGTATTAAGCACCCTCCATACCAATGATGCGGTAGACAGTGCACTGCGCATGATGGATATGGGAGCACCAGGTTATCTGGTAGCGAGCGCTGTTCGAGCGGTCGTTGCACAGCGATTGGTTCGCAAAGTGTGTACCGATTGTAAGGTTGAGGATGAGTTAGATGAACCTCGTAAGCAATGGCTGAGCGTTCGCTTCCCTAACCAAGTGGGTGTGCCGTTTATGAAAGGCCGTGGCTGTCAGAACTGTAATTTAACCGGTTACCGTGGGCGTATTGGTGTATTTGAAATGTTGGAGCTAGAACAAAACATGATGGATGCGCTAAGAGCTAATGATGCGGTTGGTTTTGCTCAAACAGCCCGACAGTCTGAAAATTACAAACCGTTATTGGCTTCTGCGATGGAACTGGCTCTGCAAGGTGTCGTGAGTCTCGATGAGATCATGCATCTTGGCGAAGGCGATGCTTCTGGTGCCACCGACCCAATTTATTTGTAGGGGTAGAGGGATATGCCAACGTATCGTTATGTAGGTCGCAGCTCTGATGGTAGCCAAGTGAGTGGTCAATTGGATGCGAATAACGAAGATCTTGCTGCTGAAAGTTTGATGAGTAAGGGGATCATTCCAACCTCTATCAAATTAGGTAAAAGTGGCGGTTCAGTCTTAGATATGGATGTATCGAGCCTGTTCTCTCCGAGTGTACCTTTGGAGGTGTTGGTTCTGTTTTGCCGACAGTTATACAGCCTAACCAAAGCGGGTGTACCACTTTTAAGGTCGATGAAAGGCCTTACCCAAAACTGTGAAAATAAGCAGTTGAAGGCTGCTCTCGAAGAAGTGGTTGCTGAGCTTACTAATGGTCGAGGGTTAGCGGCATCAATGCAGATGCACCCTAAGGTGTTTAGCCCGCTGTTTGTATCTATGATTGGCGTTGGTGAAAACACAGGTCGTTTAGATCAGGCTTTGCTTCAATTAGCTGGATACTACGAACAGGAAGTTGAGACGCGTAAGCGAATCAAGACCGCTATGCGTTATCCAACGTTCGTGATCAGCTTTATTTTGATCGCAATGTTCATTCTTAACATAAAGGTTATTCCACAGTTCTCTAGCATGTTTGCGCGCTTTGGTGTCGACCTGCCGCTGCCGACTCGTATCTTGATTGGTATGTCGGAATTCTTTGTGAATTACTGGGGCTTAATGCTTGGCGTGATCTTTGGCCTTATCTTTGCGTTTAAAGCCTGGGTTAAAACAGACAAAGGCTTGGAAAAGTGGGATAGATTACGCTTAAAAATGCCTGTTATTGGTGGAGTGGTCAATAGAGCATTATTGTCACGATTTTCACGTACTTTTGCTTTGATGCTAAAAGCTGGTGTACCACTTAACCAATCGTTAGCTTTGTCGGCCGAAGCCTTGGATAACCGTTTTCTAGAGTTGCGAGTTCAAGCCATGAAATCGGCTATTGAAGCGGGTAGTACGGTTTCATCGACTGCGATTAACAGCGAAATTTTCACACCGTTGGTGATACAAATGATTTCAGTAGGTGAAGAAACTGGTCGTATTGATGAACTCTTGCTTGAGGTGGCTGATTTTTATGATCGTGAAGTCGATTACGATCTGAAAACCTTAACTGCCAGAATCGAACCAATCTTGTTAACCATCGTTGCAGGTATGGTGTTGATTTTGGCGCTAGGTATTTTCTTACCGATGTGGGGAATGCTGGATGCAATCAAAGGTTAAGGAATGCTAAATAACCTACAACGCTCACGTTTTGTTATTTGGACTGTGGTTATTCTTTTTCTTATTGTCGGTGTGCTTTCGGCATTTAAAACGGTAGAAGAAGAAGCGACTAACACGGCATTTATTGTGGCGAGCAAGCGGATTTTAGAGCAAGCCAATTTGTTCAAACAGCAGTATTTGTTATCAGGCTCCGAGCAAAACAATGATTCGGAGCACTCCAAAAGTTATAGTCGAACGGGCTGGGTAAAGCCGATTCAAGGTACGGAGCGAGACTGTAATTATTGGCTTGAGGAATTATATCCCCAAGAGAGTATTTTAGGGCTAAGATCGCCAAGTATTGAAGACAAAAGTGATAACATACATTTTCATTGTCGTTATCATTATAGTAATAAGTATCAAATAGATATATTACTCAAAAATGAAAGGTTTAGTGTGAAAGCCAATATTTTGGCTTTGTGAAAATATTGACACTGTTTTTATGGTTTTATACGTGTGCAAATGTATAATGCGCGTTAGCAATTAGATGAGTAGGTAGAAAATGCTTAAAAATCAAAAGGGTTTCTCCCTAGTCGAGTTGGTTATTGTGATTGTAGTCGTTGGTTTATTGGCGGTTGCTGCTTTACCTCGTTTCTTGGATGTGACAGATGAAGCCAAGAAATCAAGTATTGAAGGTGTCGCTGGTGGTTTTGCAACCGCAGTTTTATCGGCAAGAGCACAATGGGAAGCGGAAGCAAGGCCTTCAGAGAAGATTGGTGTTGAAACATACAATACTGTAAATTATGATGGTGTTGATTTTTGGTTAACAAGATCAAAGAACAGTAACAACGTGGAAACTGACTTCCGTGATGGCTACCCTTGGACTCTGAATAGCGATTCTGGTACAGAGCCACAAGATATTTCAGACCAAACATGTTCTGAGTTGATGGAAAACTTATTGCAGAATCCACCTAAAGTAGGTGCGGTTTCAGACGTTGCTAGCGACTCAAATTACAAATATTCAGCGCAAGCGAATTCAGGTGATGCAACGTGTACTTACATTCAATTAGAAGGTAATACCGAGCACCAATTTGTTTACGAAATTAAAACTGGTCGTGTGACCGTAACTTTGCAGTAAGTCTGCGTAAAATTAAACATAGAGAGAGCTTAACTATGAAAAGACAAGGCGGTTTCACCCTAATCGAACTAGTGGTTGTAATTGTTATTCTTGGTATTCTTGCTGTAACTGCGGCACCACGTTTCCTAAATCTGCAAGATGATGCTCGTACGTCTTCTTTGGAAGGCTTAAAAGGTGCAATGGCTGGTGCGGCAGGTATTGTATATGGCAAAGCTGCAATTGATGGCTTAGAGGCTATTTCTTCAGGCCGAGCAGTCTCTGGCGCTAACGGAAATGATATTAATGTAGTGTTTGGTTACCCTGAAGCTACATCTGCTGGTATTGGCAATGCAGTATCAGGTTTAGCTGAAGATTGGACGGTAATTTCGTCTGCAACTGGTGCTATTGCATACGGCTTTGACAACAACACTACGTGTTTTGTAACTTACGCGATCGATGCTACAGCAACAACAGCTCAAGAGCCGAGAATTACAGTTACTTCTTGTACTGAGTAATTGATAGATACGATATTTAAGGCCAGCTCCTGCTGGCCTTTTTTCTATCCAAAGCACACAAAGATCAAAGCTATTCATATACATAATATCGTAAGCTTCGTTATCTTGTATAATCAGTATTCGCTAGGCAGTTAGAGGCTCATTATGGATAACAGCCCCATCTCCAAAGGCTTTACTCTGGTAGAGCTGATCATCGTTATCATTATCCTCGGTATTGTTTCCACCTTTGCCGCAAGTCGCTTCGCTGGAACCTCTAGTTTTTCTACCTTTGCTGCGCAAGAGCAGGTCATCTCCGTTATCCGTCAAATTCAAGTGAACCGAATGCAATCAAACGTTTCGGCTGCTAATGACAGTTTTCGTCTTGCTATTAATAGTAATTGTCTAGGTTCAGTAACTGCTTGCAGTTTGAATCTATCGAATAGCGCTCAAAAAGCACAAGCCGATGCCCGTAGTGATTATGTGAGAGAGTCCGACATCTCATTTTCCCCGGCGAATACCATTATCGACTTTGATCTTTTGGGTAATCCTTCGGTGAGCGCTGGGGTTAATATTACTATTAATTCAAATGCCTCTAGTAATAGCGCTCAGGTGTGTATTAATTCTCAAGGCTATGTGCGTGAAGGGACGTGCCTATGATTCGCTCTCGTGGCTTTACTCTAATTGAAAGCATTGTTGCGATTATCGTATTGGGCATTGCGATGGTCACTATTACCAGCTTTTTGGCTCCTCAAGTGGCAAGCTCGGCCGACCCACATTATCAAAACCGTTCAGTGGCGCTAGGCCAGAGTTTGATGAATCAAATATTGGCACGTGGTTTTGATGAACATAGTGATTTTGATGGTGGTTTGGTGCGCTGTGGGGACGCAGATGCGACTGCTTGTTCTGCTCCTAATGAACTCGGAGTGGATGGGGCAGAGGCAACGCCCGCAGCTTTCAATGATGTCGATGACTATATTGGTTGTTGGTACACTGACACTACGGAGTCAGCGTGTGTCTCATCAACGAAGTACCCACTCGCTAATATCCTAGATGAAAATATTGAAGACAGTTATGCCAATTTTCGTGTTGAGGTTTCCGTGTTTTATGATCAAAACATGGACGGTGTTAACGACAACGCTATTGGTACGATGAAGCGCGTTGAATTACAGATCTTTGGTGGTAACAACCGCTATAGCGTGATCGCTTACAAGGGGAACTACTAATGAAGCAACGTGGTTTTACTCTTATAGAAATGATTGTAACGATCGTGGTCGTTGGTGTGATTGGGTTAGCGATTGCTGGGTTTGTTGAATATGGCATGAAAGGGTATGTTGAGACTATTGACCGACAAAAGGTGCAAGTGAAAGGGCAATTTGTTGTCGAGAAAATGTCGCGAGAGATAAGCCACGCGGTTCCTAACAGTTTTGATTCGAGTATTATGCCTGCTTCGGCTTTTGCTCAAAAATGTCTCACCTTTTATGCTATTAAGTACTCAGGCTTTTATCACCTTGATGAAGCGACAGACGAGCTACATTTTATTATCGGCCAGGACTCCCCAATACTTGATGCAGATGACTTTCTAATTATTAACCCAACGAATTACTCTGACTTAGGAGCGGGTTCAACTAAACGGATTTCAGTCTCAGGTTTGATCTCTACGAATAATGTGTTTACCGCGACCTCTGTTAATCTTAGTAGTCAGTCTATTGCTCAACGCCATTATATTTACGATGAGAGTGCTTCGGTGAGTTACTGTTTGGTGAATGATACCGTTCAGAATCAAGGCCTAATTCAACGCAATGGAGTCACCGTTGCGGATAGTATTAATTATGCTGAAAGTAATTTCCGTTATGAAGAACCTAGCTTGCAGCGAGGTGGTGTGATTCACATCGACCTTGTACTAGAGCAAAACAGTGAAGCAAGTGTTTACCAACAAGATGTGCAGGTACTCAATGCGCCATAGAAAATCATCTCAACAAGGCAGTGTTTTGGTCGTCGCAGTATTTGTTATTGTGGTGATGGGCTTCCTTGCGACTTCTTTAGTACAAGTTCAGTGGTCAAATCACGATACATTGACGCGTAAACAGCTTGGAACACAGGCTTGGCTATTAGCACATTCAGCGAATGAGTGGGCACTCACTCAAGTTTATCCATTAACGGTGTCGCCTGCGGTTTCAACGAGTGTGAGCACTGTGTGTAGCAACTTAAATGCCAATCAAGTGAGTAGTGGTATGTCGACCATCTGCACTGTCGATCAATTAACTTGTCGACAAATCGGCGTTTTAGATGGCGTTGGATTTTTTAAAATAGAATCAACAGCTATCTGTGGTTCGGGTATCAACCAAGTACAGCGTATCCAAGAAGTTTGGGTGAGGGAGTAAGTATGAACTTGTTTAGGTATGTAGCTATCTTCTTTTGTTTGTTTTTTGTAGGAAATATTTACGCAAATCAATGTTCTAACTTGAAGGGAAATGAGGATTTTACCATTTCATTTCAGGTAGAAGGTGATGATGACTATCAAGATTTTTATTTAAAACAAGGTAGCCATGGGCATGTCATTTGGTATACAAACCATAAAAGGTCGGATCCATCATATATTTTCAATGAGCAAAATCTCATTGATGATCGCCTATATGAAGTAACAATTACTAATGATGCTTCTAATGATGAAGTTAAATACTATCGACGAGATATTGATAATGGATTAGGTGCTAGCCTTATTGAAACTAAGTACGAATCTTTGAAAAATGGTAGCTTATCTCCGGTCTATGATGATGACGATATTACTAACGTCAGTTGTAGTGACGGCATATCCCCTCCGCAGCCACCCCCTGTGAACTTAAACCCTCAGTTTGAGTTTGGTACTCTAACTGATACAGAGTGTACTACGTCTCAAAATGGCCAACGTACTTGTACGATTATTTTTGATAACACTTATGATTCGGCTAAGCCAAAGCCATTAGTCTTCGTTATGCCTACTATCGATGCAGGTCTATCTAAGCTGTCTCTTAATCAAACTGAATTACCTTCAACAGCTTCCGTTACTGCTACTACAAGACTAACTGCCACCATTGTTCAAGAGGTTGCCCCTCATCGAAATGCAGCGAATCACGTTAATTTTGTAAATGATGCCCCAATGCATAATATTGATTACTTTGTTATTGAACCTGGAGTTATCACCCTAGGTAACAAGGCGAAGATAGTCGCAGGATCGATTGAAACTAAGGTTGCCGCTTCATATATTCAAAGTGAACGAGGCAACAAAGTTACGATTAACTATCAGGATTATGGCTTACCTTCCAACTTCTCCAATACTCCGGGGGTTCTTGTTCAACCTCAAACCAAAAGAAACAGTTCTAAGTGGTTTACTGGTATGGCTAGAGAGGTCAAAAAAGATAGATTTTTCTTGTCACTAGAGAAGTCAGAGGTGACGAATAACAATAACCTTACTCAGAAAGAGACCGTGGGTTTCGTTGCTGGTGAGGGTAACGGGTTTATTCAAGGTGCACGTTTTTGGTTAGGAGATGGGCAGACTCTCAAAACGACCGAACTTAATGAGAAGGTCATCTCTCCTATTGAGCAGGGATGTTTAGAATATACCGATATAGCATTTGCGGGTTTTGATGCTCCACCGATTCTAGTTGCTAACAAGAACTCTCGTGACGGTAATAATGGCGGTTGGTTGCGTCGTTGCGATGTCACTAAAAACAAAGTCTACTTCGTAGTTGAAGAGGACATGGATAAAGATAAAGAGCGTGGTCACGTAAAAGAAGACGTTGGTTTCTTCATGTTTGACAGGCCTAATGACATCGGGATTTGTGAAGGTTTTAATAATAAAAGTCCTGTACAAACATGGAAAGGCTCCAATGGGAGTTTGGAAATCAATGGTTCTCCCCAAATAGTAGGGGCGCTGAGAGATGGCGGGAATCGTTATGTAGGCTTTTTAAATTCGAATACCAATGATAGAACGGGTGTCGCTTGTGAAGGCCAGCAATGCTTCGGCTTAGATGATTTACTTATTGATAAAGAAGCATTAGAAGATGTACCAGATAATTTAGGCAACTCGTTAGATATCCCTTATACCCACAATGTCACTTCCTTACCTATCACTGTTGGTGGTGTGAAGATCTACGAATATGACAGCATCTCAATTGGTACTGGTGCTGTGGTCGAAATAGAGTCTGGTAAATATAAAATTGGCACACTTAATATCAATGGCACGGGGGAATTACGCGTCAAGAGTGGCGATACGGTGACCGTCTTTACTAAAAGCTTATCTGTAAACAACGGTAGCTATATCGGTGCTCCAATTGTTAATTGGAGCGGGGATAAGCCCATTCTAGCTGGAGATACACACTTTAGGGTCAACGTATTACAAAGTGGTTCCAGTTTTGTCAGTTTAAATAGCAGTGGCTCTGCAAATAAAACCACGTTTGTAGGTCTGTTATACAGCGAACAGAATGTTGACATGAGCGGTACAGCAAGAGTGTATGGTGCTGTTTCTGCTAAATCAGTCAATATGTCATCAAGCTCTTTAATTCATGCTGAGACCAGCTGTATTGTGCCTGTCGATGATTATGATATAGATATTTCCCCTGCAACGGATCTAGCTTTGATGTGTGGTGACGACTCCCCTCAATTTACGATTAACACTTCGAATAATGGTGTGGCAGAAAGTCTAGGGGTGACTATAGATATCACGCCAAGCCCTGAGGAGTTTGATGTTTCTGTCATACAAGGCTCAGGTACTTACCCTAATTATGTTTCTAATAATGATGGTGAATTAACTTTAAAAGTTGTCGCTAAAGATACTGCCAATATTGACTTTGATACAGGTTATAAGCTAAAGGCGACATTAGTGGATGATTCTGGCAAAGAGGTAGAAAGTCAGTTCAAGTTCGTACCATTTAAATTCTCTTTAGTGGATGGCAATATTCCAACGAATCGTCTTGACGTTATTGCGGGGCAGGCTACACCGACAGTAACTAAAGTTTTAGCGTGTGATTCTGGTGATTCAATTGTTGTTGCTGAAAACTATACAGGTGAGGCTGGGGATGAAGTTACCATTACTCACAAGCTTGATAGTTCTAGTTCTTGGAGTGGTTCTGATGGCTCGCTGACTTACTTACCAGAGTTCAAAAAAGGTAGCGCCTCAACTGACTTAACTATCTCTGAATCAGGGCTTTTCAACGTCACTTTAAAAGACAATAGTTTTGATTGTACTGGTTTTGCTGGCTGCCCCGAAGATGGGAGTTACGATGTTGAAGGGAGTTTCTCTGTTTACTCTCGCCCGTGGAAATTTGCAATTTGTACGAATAAGAGTTCGGACGGAAACAGTAACGATAAAGACTCAGACAGTTTCAGTAGTGCGGGAGAGTCATTCGATGTTTATGCTCGCCCAATAAAGCATACAAATTCATCTGCAGTTTGTACTGACGATAACTTGCTGACGAACAATTACTTTAAGTCGACAGCAAGCGTAAAAGTTACAACGACTTTAGATACCCCTCTAATTGCGGATTACCCTGACGCTGAATTGGGTGATTTAACCCCTGTAGCTCAGCTAACTAAACAAATTTCGTCGAATGACCAAGCGAATAAAGGTTATAAGTTCGAGAGTTTAAAATACTCAGAAGCGGGTAGCTTTAACTTCATTGCGACAGAAACTGGGAGTTTCTACGACTCAATTTTAGGTGGCTTCTCTGGCAGTAAATCGATAGGTCGCTTTTATCCTAAATTCTTTGTTCAAGGTACTCCGGAATGGAATGTCGCCAATCAAAATGATATCGCATACTTAAGTCAACCTTATGATTCTACAATTCACCAAGTATATCCAATGGCATCTGGTGAAAGTGATACGGATAATGCACTCAATAACTACCGCTTCTTTAATGAAAACTTGCAAGCAAAGTTTGGTGTTCTAGATGATAGCAACATAGATAACGGCTTCTTGCTAGATACGGATGCCGGATCTTGGCCTGCTGATCGTAAACATTGGTTACTGAATGACAATGCAGCTGAGCTGCAACGAGTTACGGATTCAGATGATGTTAGCCGCAGAGATGGCCCTTTCAATACCAGTGATGCTAGCTCAATAGCCACTAATTTTGGTTTAACAGTGACAGGAGTAGATCCTGTGTCATTTACGGACTCTGACCCTGTGACCGATTCGGCAGCATTCCCAGTCCAACCTCCGGCCCGCTATGGCCGAATGGTACTCGATGATATTGGTGGCAACTCAGGTACTACTCTAACGATTCCACTTCGTGCTGAGTTTTGGGATGGCAGTGAGTTTGTTGTGAACGAGGATGATGATCGCAGTACTTTCAATGGTTCAAATGTTTGTAAGCAAGTCATTTGGACCATTAATGATGTGAAAACCACATTAGTTTCACTTAGTGGCAGTGGAGATGTAAATGATGGTGAAGAAGAAGTAACTGCGGATCAAAATACGCCGACTGGTACGGATGCACCACGAGAACAGGTTCGTTTGTGGCTAAGAATGGATGACTCGGAGCCAAGCAAGAAGACGGGCGAAAATGACATATTATGTTCTGGTAGCGATCAAGACCAGCCATGGCTGCGTTACAACTGGCGACACTTGGGGGACGAAGATCCCTCCACGGTCGTCACATTTGGTATCTATCGTGGTAACGATCGTGTGATCTACCGAGGTGAAAGTGGCTTAACAGGTCAGTAATAATATAATTTTTGCCCCTTAAGTTAGGAATCTGTAAGAAATTGCGGGTTTCAGTCCATGTTTGTACTTCAATGCCTTGCCGTAACAGCAAGGCATTGGTACATTTAGTGCAATTTTTGTCTTCTAATTCTTGCAGGATGAGCGAAGAATATGTTTAAAAAACTTCGTGGCATGTTTTCAAACGACCTATCGATTGATTTAGGTACAGCCAATACCCTTATTTATGTAAAAGGCCAAGGCATTGTTCTTGATGAGCCTTCAGTTGTAGCTATTCGCCAAGATCGTGCGGGTTCTGCAAAGAGTGTCGCTGCTGTTGGTCACGCTGCTAAGCAAATGCTTGGTCGTACGCCTGGTAATATCTCAGCGATCCGTCCAATGAAAGACGGTGTAATCGCCGACTTTTACGTAACGGAAAAAATGCTTCAGCACTTCATTAAACAAGTGCATGACAACAGTGTGCTTAAACCAAGCCCTCGCGTTTTGGTTTGTGTTCCTTGTGGTTCTACGCAAGTAGAGCGTCGTGCTATCCGTGAATCAGCACTAGGTGCTGGTGCTCGTGAAGTTTATCTAATCGATGAACCAATGGCTGCAGCGATTGGTGCTGGCCTACGTGTCTCTGAACCAACAGGTTCAATGGTTGTTGATATCGGTGGTGGTACTACTGAAGTTGCGGTTATCTCGCTAAATGGTGTGGTTTACTCGTCTTCTGTTCGTATCGGCGGTGACCGTTTTGATGAAGCGATCATCAACTACGTTCGTCGTAACTACGGCAGCTTGATCGGTGAAGCGACAGCAGAGAAGATCAAACACGAAATCGGTTCAGCTTACCCTGGCGATGAAGTAGAAGAGATCGAAGTGCGTGGTCGTAACCTTGCTGAAGGTGTACCTCGTAGCTTTAGCCTAAACTCAAATGAAATCCTTGAAGCACTTCAAGAGCCTCTATCTGGCATCGTATCTGCAGTAATGGTTGCGCTAGAACAGTGTCCACCAGAGCTAGCTTCTGATATCTCAGAAAATGGTATGGTACTAACAGGTGGTGGTGCACTGCTTAAAGACCTTGATCGTCTGCTAACAGAAGAAACAGGTATCCCTGTTGTTGTTGCAGAAGAGCCATTAACGTGTGTTGCTCTAGGTGGTGGTAAAGCTCTAGAGATGATCGACATGCACGGCGGCGATCTGTTCAGCGAAGAATAATATCTAGTGTTAGGCTCTTTTTTTACCTAGTTTTATGTAAAGAGCCTAGGACCTTGTCTATAGGATCAAATGTAGCTCTAGGACCAAATATAGAATGAAGCCAATTTTTGGTAGAGGTCCCTCTCTACAATTGCGCCTGTTTTTTGCTGTAATTTTATCAGCCAGCCTTATGCTGGCTGATAGTCGTTTAGATGCTTTCTCAAATGTTCGCTATCTATTAAACAGCATGGTTGCCCCAATTCAATATGCAGCTAACCTTCCTCGTACGATGTTTGATGGTGTATACGACCGTTTTAGCACTCGTAAAGGTCTGATCGAATCAAATCATAATATTAAACGAGAAGTCTTGCGACTGAAGAGCGAGCTGATTCTGCTTGAGCAATATCAAGAAGAAAACAAGCGCCTTCGTAAGCTGTTAGGATCTCCGTTTATCCGTGATGAGAAGAAAGTCGTTACAGAAGTTATGGCGGTAGATACTTCACCATATCGTCATCAAGTCGTGATCGACAAAGGTCAGATTGATGGAGTGTATGAAGGTCAGCCGGTGATCAACGAGAAAGGTATTGTTGGCCAAGTGACTTTTGTTGCTGCTCATAATAGCCGAGTCTTGCTGCTAACGGATGCAAACAATGCGATTCCCGTCCAGGTTATCCGTAATGACATCCGTGTGATTGCTTCTGGCAATGGCATGATTGATGAAATCCAGCTAGAGCACATTCCAACCAGTACCGATATACAGGAAGAAGATCTGTTGGTGACATCGGGTCTTGGTGGAGTCTATCCAGAAGGTTATCCAGTCGCCTATGTTACTGCCGTTGATTACGATCCAAAACGAGAGTTCGCCGTTATCAAAGCAGAGCCTGTGGTTGAGTTCGATAAGCTCAGATACTTGTTGCTTGTATGGCCTGATGAAAATAAACAGATGCAAGCGGATCAATCCAGCATAGAACAAGCATTGTTAGAGGGTGAAGATGGCCAATAGTGTTTTGAGAAGCAAGGTCGTAATTGGCTGCTCATTTTTAGTAGCACTTATTCTGCAAACGATCCCTTGGCCTGGTAGCTTAGATCTATTTAGACCATCTTGGTTGCTGCTGGTTACGTGTTACTGGGTTTTGGCTCTGCCGCATCGTGTTAACGTAGGTAGTGCTTTGATTCTAGGCTTATTGTGGGACCTTTTGATCGGTTCTACTCTAGGCATTCGAGGTATGATGATGGCGATAGTGATGTACATTATTGCGATGAACTTCCTCGTTATTCGTAACATGGCGCTATGGCAGCAAGCGATGATCATTGCTGCGTTAACGGTGTTGTTTGAGGTATTGATCTTCTTCGGTGAATATTTGATCCAAGATGTCGTTTTCAACCCATTATCGCTATGGAGCGCATTGATAAACTGTATACTTTGGCCTTGGATGTTTTTATTAATGAGACGCGTGCGTCGTCATTGGCATGTGAGGTAGCGTGACGATGGAAAAGAAACATTTAGTTTTGGCATCCGGTTCACCACGCCGCAAAGAATTACTATCGCAACTCGGTTATGAGTTCTCTGTCCTTGTAACCGATGTTGAAGAGTGTAAACACGCTCAAGAAACCGCCGAAGAATATGTTAAGCGACTATCTTTAGATAAAGCCTTAGCTGCATTGTCTTTATTAAAAGATAACCCTTCTGAAAGGCAGCATGTCGTTCCTAGTTCTGATACTGTAGATAATGGCTCTGATATAGTCGTTCTTGGTTCCGACACAGTCGTCGTTAGCCAAGGGCAAGTGCTTGAGAAGCCGACCGATCTTGCTGACTCTAAGCGTATGCTTACTCAGTTAGCGAATGAACGTCACCAAGTGATGACGGCGGTTTCTGTGGTTTCAGAAGAAAAACAAAGAACAGAAATCATTATTACCGACGTATGGTTTAAACCCCTCAGTGAAAAAGAAATAGAACAATACTGGCAAACAGGGGAGCCATGCGACAAAGCCGGTAGCTATGGGATCCAAGGTTTGGGCGGACGCTTCGTTACCCGAATCGAAGGTAGTTATTATGCCGTTGTCGGCTTACCTTTATTTGAAACGGATCAGCTACTGCAAGAATTCTTATAATTACTAATCTGAGGTGCACCATGAGTGCTGAATTGTTGCTGAACGTGACCCCGAGTGAAACTCGTGTGGCCATGATTGAGGGGGGGGCTCTTCAAGAGATCCATGTCGAACGAGATGCTCGACGCGGTATCGTAGGAAATATCTATAAAGGACGTGTAAGCCGTGTTCTTCCGGGAATGCAGGCGGCTTTTGTGGATATAGGCCTTGAGAAAGCAGCTTTTTTACACGCCTCTGATATTGTTCCACACACTGAATGTGTTGCTGAAAATGAAAAGAAGCAGTTTCAAGTTCGTGACATTTCAGAACTTGTTCGCCAAGGGCAAGACATTGTGGTGCAAGTGGTCAAAGACCCTCTTGGTACTAAAGGTGCCCGCTTAACGACTGATATCACTCTACCGTCTCGTTAT
Organism: Vibrio sp. TMPB1044; assembly: GCF_030442075.1. Lineage (NCBI taxonomy): Bacteria > Pseudomonadati > Pseudomonadota > Gammaproteobacteria > Vibrionales > Vibrionaceae > Vibrio > Vibrio sp. TMPB1044. The sequence goes on from NZ_JAUJED010000078.1 coordinate 62,596, forward strand.
CTGGTATTTATGCCGGGCGCAAGTCATGTTGGTGTATCTCAACGTATCGACAGCGAGTCTGAACGCAACCGTCTTAAAAAAGTTGTGTCTCGTTACTGTGACGAACACGGTGGCTTCATCATCCGTACCGCAGCAGAAGGTGCAGACTCAAATGAGTTGGCACAAGATGCCGCCTTCTTAAAGCGACTGTGGCTAAAAGTATTAGAGCGTCGTGGTAAGCACAAAGCGCGTACTCGCTTGTATGGTGAGCTTTGCTTAAGTCAACGTATCTTGCGTGATTTTGTCGGTACTGAGCTGAGCAAGATTCAGGTCGATTCTCGCCTAGAATATGAAAACCTAAAAGAGTTTACCTCTGAATACGTGCCAGAGCTAACAGACAAGCTTGAGCTGTATGAAGGTGATAAGCCTATCTTTGATATGTACGATACCGAGAACGAAATTCAGCGTTCATTGGATCGTAAAGTTGAATTAAAGTCTGGTGGGTATCTGATTATCGACCAAACTGAAGCGATGACCACGGTTGATATCAACACTGGCGCGTTTGTTGGTCGCCGTAATTTAGAAGAGACGATTTTCAACACCAACGTAGAAGCAACTCAGGCGATTGCTCGCCAGCTGCGTTTGCGTAACTTAGGTGGCATTATCATTATCGACTTTATTGATATGTTGTCTGAGGAACATCGTAAGCGAGTACTAACTTCTTTAGAGGCTGCGCTCGACAAAGACCGTGTGAAAACCAATATTAATGGCTTCACGCAGCTTGGTTTGGTTGAGATGACTCGTAAACGTACTCGTGAAAGTATCGAGCATATCCTGTGTTCTAGCTGTCCTGCTTGTGAAGGTCGCGGCAGTGTGAAGACAGTTGAAACCGTTTGTTATGAAATTCTTCGGGAGATCACGCGAGTGAATCGTGCGTACGACGCCGATAAATTTGTGGTCTATGCGGCAGCTGCCGTGGCTGAGGCGTTAGAGGGCGATGAATCTCATGCGCTTGCTGAGCTTGAAGTGTTTATTGGTAAGCAAGTTAAAATCCAGGCTGAGCCTCTGTACATACAAGAGCAGTTTGATGTTGTTATGATGTAATGGAAATTTTGTGAGCTCAAGCGTTACTCTGATTCTACGTGCATGTTTATGGTTAGTGGTTACTTTCTTAGTAACGCTAGCCATTGCCGTAACTACACTGCGTGTAGCCTTACCCAATTTAAATAAGTATCAATCTGAAATTGAGCTTTGGGTAAACCAACATTCCGGTTTTGATTTTTCGATTCAAGACGTGGGCGGTTTTTGGCGTAACACTCACCCCTCTATTGCTCTGCAAGGCGTTAAAGCCAGCCTTCCTAATGCAGAAGATGTGACCTTTTCTGTCGAGCGTGTTGAAGTCGAGTTTGACTTGATTCAATCGGTCGTACAGATGCGTCCGGTTGTGGCCGATTTGGTCATGAATAAAATGTATCTTGATATCCGCTCTATTGATCTGTTTGCCGGACAAAATGGCAAAGACGAACCTAAAGATCCCGGTTCTTCCAAGCGAGTGATACAAGAGCTCGATAATTTACTGCTGAAAACTTTGGTGGATGTGACCGCTAAAGATTCCTCTCTTTTGTATCGCACTATCTCTGATGAAGAACGTCAGCTTGATATCGAAACTCTTAAATGGCAAAACTCTGGTAAGCATCATCTTGCGGAAGGCGTGGTAAGTATCAAAGATGCCAATCTAAACTCATTGTCAGTGAGCGCTAACTTTGTTGATGGCGGCTCGCTAACGGATATGACGGGCGAGTTTTATGTCAGTGCGGACAGGATTTCAGTAAAGCCTTGGTTAACTCGTTATATGCAGGCGGAATCCGGTATTGAGACGGGCACTGTGAGCTTGAATAGCTGGCTAACACTGCGTAATAGCAAACCTGTGAGCGCTTATGTTGAAGTTCTGCCTTCGGAATTGACTTGGAACGAAGATGGCAAGCATGACCTGATGCTTGAGTCAGGTATCTTTAAGTTGTCTCCTATTGATGATGGTTGGCAAGTAAATGGCCACTCACTAAACCTTAGAACAGACGATACACCTTGGCCTGAACTCGACATTGCGTTCAAGTGGAACCAAGGTCCCTGGGAGCTCAATGTCTCTGAATTAAACATTGAGACAATTACGCCGTTGATCAAGCTGCTGCCTGACTCTGAACAATCAACCAAAATGATCAACGTATTGGCGCCGGGTGGTTCTGTCTCTGATATTCGCGTATCTATGGGGGCAGACATTGAGAGCCTGCGTTACTCTGCCAGTTTTTCTGAGCTGGCGATTGAGCAGTGGGAGTTAGTCCCCGGCTTTAGTCAAGTATCAGGTAGTGTGTTTGGTTCTGCTTCGGAAGCGAAAGCCAGCCTTCACGTTATTGACGATGTGTTTCCTTATGGCGATGTTTTTCAAGCGCCTCTGAATATCAAACAGGGTCAGGTTGATATTGTTTGGCAACAAGATGAGAGTGGCTGGAAACTGTGGTCGGATAAAATCACGGCAGCAACGCCAGATTTACAAGTACTAGGCGCATTCCGTTTGGACTTCCCAAAGGATGCGAGCCCATTCTTATCTTTCTACGGTGAAGCGGACGCTTACAATGTCGGTGAAACATGGCGTTATTTACCTACGCTGGCTCTTGGGCAAGATCTGACAGACTACCTTTCTACTGCGATTCAAGCGGGTAAAGCGGATACCGTAAAACTGTTGTGGCATGGTGATTTATCTCAATATCCATACACCAACCATGATGGTATTTTCCAAGTTTGGGTCGGATTAGAAGACGCTAAATTCAGTTTCGACACCGCGTGGCCACTGATTACTGACCTTCAGCTTGATCTGTTATTTGAAAATGATGCAATGCATCTAGATTCTCGCTCAGCACAGCTGATGGATGTGACAGCCGACCGGATCACTGGACGTATTCCTTATCTAGGGGAAGGCGGCCATATTGAGATTGAAGCGAAGGCAACGGCGTCTGGCAATGCGGTGCGTGATTATATGACGGCTTCGCCACTGGTTGACTCAGTGGGCGCAGCGTTAACCGCACTTCAAGTGAGTGGTGATGTCTCTTCCGAGTTCCAGCTCAATATCCCGTTTGATTCTGAAAAAGAAGCAAGAGCATGGGGTTATGCTGACCTTAGTGGCAACCATGTTGAGATTGAAGCGCCGCCAATGGTGCTTGAAAACACCACGGGCCGTATCGAGTTTGATAATGATGTAGTGACGGCAAATGGCCTCGCCGCTGATTTACTTAAGCAAGGTATATCACTCGACTTTAAAGGTCAGAATGATGGCCCTGGCTATGCTGTTGATATCGATGTGTTAGGTGATTGGGATGTTAAGCCTCTAGAACCTTACATTGGTGAGCAGTGGTTAAGTCGCTTGTCAGGCCATGCGCAATGGCAGAGCCAGATTGATATCCAACTTAATGATATCGGATTTACTTACCAACTTGATTTACAGTCTGATCTTAAATATCTGGCGAGCGATTACCCGTATCCACTGGCGAAAAAATCACTAGAAAGTGGGGCAGCAAGGCTACAAGCATCGGGCAATCAAGAAGCGATTACCGCGCGTCTGCAATTGCCGAACACTAAGTACCAAGCTGAGATTGATATTACAGGTGACGTTCCTGAGTTAACGGCGACTAATTTAGTTCTGGGCCGTGGTGGCTACAAAATTAGTCCTGTTGTAGGTCATCATGCGTTGATTCGTACTGACAAATTCAATGCTGATGATTGGTTATCGGTTGTAATGGAACCAGTGCAGCCATCTAATGCTGTGCTTAGCCAAATGAACACGCCAACCATTCCAGCACCAAGCCGTATTACCTTTGAGAGCAAAGAGCTGATCTTGGGGGGGATATCTTGGAATGATGTCGATTTTAGCGCCCGCAAGAACAAGCAAGCGTGGCAAATGGAAGTCTCTAGCCAAGAGCTCGAAGGGGATATTAATTACCTGCCACCTTACGATTTGACCGTTTCACTGGATCGTCTACATCTGTTCGTTCCTGAGTGGAGCGACAAGAAAAATCAAGAACAACTGCTGCAACGTAAAGCACAAGAAGCGCCATTGATCTCTGAGTTAGATAGGAAGATCCACGATGTGATGCCGAACCTGAAGCTGACCCTGAACGATTTTTGGCTGCAAGGCTATAAGGTTGGCAAGGTCGATGTTGAAATGACTAGGAACGCAGATCGTATTGAGTGGAACAAGATTCAGGTTCGAAGCGGTGGTAACAAAGCAGATGTTAGCGGCTGGTGGGAATTGCAAGGTGACAAGAGTCATTCATCGCTAGCCGTTGACGTTGAGGGTGAAAACAACAGTGAGTTAATGGAGCGCTTCGGCATTACTTCTGGGATTCAAAAAGCGCCATTCGCGCTAGAAGGTCAACTGAACTGGGATGGTTCGCCTTGGGGGATCAAAATGGACACCCTTGATGGCAACGTTAAAACCAAGTTTGGTAAAGGTATTATCTCGGATGTGAGCGGTGCGGCTCGCTTGCTTGGTCTGTTTAGCCTAGATTCGATCATCCGTAAGATGCAGCTCGATTTCTCAGATGTGTTTGATAAAGGCATGGCATTCAACAGCATCACAGGAACGGGTGAGATTCAAAATGGTATCTTCCTGACTAACGACCTCAATATGGATGCGGTGGCTGGTGAAATGAAGATCAAAGGTATCGCTAACCTCAACACACGACAGGTTGATGCTGAGGTGAACTTTACCCCAGATATTACCTCAGGTATTCCAGTATTAACGGCCTTTGCGGTAACTCCTCAAACGGCGCTGTACGTATTGGCGGTAACCACGGTTATTTCACCGGTTGTTGAGGTATTTACTCAGGTTAACTATTCGGTGAAAGGCCCTCTGGATTCACCAACTGTGAGTGAGCTTTCTCGTAGCTCTGGTGAATTCCAGCTTCCAGAGAAACTCCGAAAATTGGCTGAATAGTTGTTAGACACTAGTGGGTTAATATACAACTAAAATTAAAATTCTGAATCATAATAAATGGAGAAGCGGTACACATGGATTGTGTTGGATTGATTCAAATGACTTCAGGCCCTGATCCTGAAAGCAATCTCGATTATCTCGCTCAAGAGATAGTTAAGTGCAAAGAGCTAGGCGCTAAGTGGGTCGTTTGCCCTGAAAACGCATTAGTTTTTGGCAGTAAAGCTGACTATCACCACTATGCTGAGCCTTTAAATGATGGACCTTTGCAAAAGAAAATTTCTGAGCTAGCAAAGCTTCACCGAATTTGGATCGTTATTGGTAGTATGCCGATAAGCACAGCTAAAGGTGTGACTACCACAACCTTGGTGATTGATGATTTTGGTGGTTTAGTCGCTCATTACGATAAGCTGCATATGTTTGATGTGGATGTCGCCGATGCGCATAAGTGTTATCGAGAGTCGGATATTTTCACACCAGGTGACCGAGTTGTGACAACGGAAACGCCTTTTGGTCGCTTAGGTTTGAGTATTTGTTATGATGTGCGCTTTCCTCACTTGTATTCAGAGTTACGTAAGCAAGGTGCACAAATCATGGTTGTACCTGCAGCGTTCACCGCTGTAACCGGTCAAGCGCACTGGGAAGCACTGTTAAGATGCCGCGCCATTGAAACACAATCGTGGATTGTCGCGGTGGGGCAAGGTGGTAAGCACCCTTGCCAAAGAGAGACATGGGGACACTCTATGGTGGTTGATCCCTGGGGACGAGTAGTCGCACAGTTAGACCAAGATCCTAAAAGTATGGTGGTTGAGATAGACATATCCAGTTGCGAGTCAATTAGGCAAAATATGCCAATCACGCAACACTCTCGATTCACCAATCAATTTTAATTACAAACAAGAGCCATCTATGAGCATTAATCAAATTGAAGAAGCGCTACTGAACCCGACAGGGCTTACGGAGCAAAATATCGCAGATACATTGGCGAGCATTGCTACCCGCCAAATTGATTATGCTGATATCTACTTTCAGTCAAGCTGGCACGAATCTTTGGTGCTAGAAGACAGCATTATTAAAGACGGCTCTTTCAATATCGATTGCGGTGTTGGCGTTCGTGCCGTATCTGGCGAAAAGACCGGTTTTGCTTACTCTGACCAAATTCAATTGGATGGTCTTAAGCAGAGCGCAATTGCGGCTCGCGGTATCGCTAAACAAGGTCAAAACGGCAAGGTTCAAGCGTTCAAACGCAACTCTAATCAAGCTTACTATGATGCAGTCAACCCGCTAGCGAGCTGGGAAAAACAGCAGAAAACAGAATTACTCAAATCATTAGATGCTTACATTCGCACTAAAGAACCTATGGTGACTGAAGTATCGGTGAGCCTAAGTGGTGTGCATGAGCAGATGTTGGTTGCTGCGACTGATGGGACTTACGCTGGTGACATTCGCCCGCTGGTTCGTCTATCAATCAGCGTACTTGCGCAGAAAGGCGATCGTCGTGAGCGTGGTAGCGCTGGTGGTGGTGGCCGTTTTGGTTATGACTTCTTCTTAAGTGATGACAAAGGCACTCAAGTAGCTTATCAGTTTGCGGATGAAGCGATTCGCCAAGCATTAGTTAACCTTGAAGCGGTGGCTGCGCCTGCTGGTGCAATGCCTGTGGTTCTTGGTTCTGGCTGGCCGGGCGTTTTGCTGCATGAAGCGGTAGGCCATGGTTTAGAAGGCGATTTCAACCGTAAAGAGTCGTCAGTATTCTCTGGCAAAGTTGGTGAACAAGTAACTTCAAGCCTATGTACGATTGTCGATGACGGCACATTAACGGATCTACGCGGTTCATTGAACGTCGATGATGAAGGTGTTAACGGTCAGTACAATACGCTAATCGAAAACGGAATCTTAAAGGGTTACATGCAAGATAAGTTGAACGCTCGTCTAATGGGTGTAGCACCGACAGGTAATGGTCGTCGTGAGTCATACGCGCACCTTCCAATGCCACGTATGACGAATACATACATGCTACCGGGCGAACACTCGCCGGAAGAGATCATCGCGACGGTTGAGAAAGGTATCTACGCACCGAACTTCGGTGGCGGCCAGGTTGATATTACTTCAGGTAAGTTTGTATTTTCAGCTTCTGAAGCGTACATGATTGAAAACGGTAAGATCACTCACCCAGTGAAGGGCGCAACGCTAATAGGTTCTGGTATCGAGGCAATGCAGCAAGTGTCTATGGTGGGTAACGATCTAAGCATCGACCGCGGTGTTGGTGTATGTGGTAAGGCTGGTCAAAGCGTACCTGTAGGTGTTGGTCAGCCAACATTGAAACTAGACTCTCTAACGGTTGGTGGTACTGAGTAAAGCAGACTAGCCTCTGAAAAATCACTATAAAGATAAATTGAAAAGCGCCTCTATTATGAGGCGCTTTTTGTTTTTGGGTGAATGATGAGTAAGAGCAAAAAAGCGATTACATGTTCTCTTCCGCGAACTCAGCCAGTCGGCTACGCACCACACCATTGAGGTGGATGTTAGCGCTGCCTTCGAAGTTTTTAAAACGCTCGACCATGTAGGTGAGCCCCGAGGTCACAGGGGTTAGATAGGAAGAATCTATCTGCGCTAGGTTCCCTGAGCAGACGATCTTAGTACCTTCACCACAACGGGTGATAATGGTTTTGATTTGTGAAGCGGTCAGGTTTTGACACTCATCCAAAAGCACAAACGCATTCTGAATTGAACGGCCACGCATAAAGTTAATCGATTTGAACTGGATGTTGGCTTTGTCACAGATGTATTTCATCGAGCCTTCTGTGCAGTGATCATTCTTGTGCAGCGCTTCGAGTGTATCGGTCACCGCTGCCAACCAAGGCAACATCTTCTCTTCCTCTGTACCCGGAAGGAAACCAATGGATTCACCGATGTCCGGTGTGTTTCGGGTTACGATGATCTTATCGAATTGTTTACGCTCAATGGTTTGCTCAAGCGCTGCGGCCATCGCGAGCAGTGTTTTACCACTACCCGCTGCGCCGGTGAGAATAACAAGATCAATATCAGGGTCGAGCAGTGCGTCTATCGCCATGCCTTGATAGACGTTCTTTGGTGTGATGTCCCATGCCCTGCGATTCATCAGTCTTTCGCGGCTGAGGTCTCTCAGGGTAATGCTTTGCGGCTCAATTTCTTCGACTCGAGCCGCAAAGTCACTCTCCTCGTCAATCACATATTGATTGAGGAAAGTGGGCTCGAACGGCGCTCTTGCTAAGGTGTGCAGCGTCTTTCCGCCTAAACTTCTGCTCTCGACATTATCGATACAATCCCAAAATGCGCCTTCCAGTTGTTGGAAGCCTTTGGTTAGATATTGGATATCATCAATCAGTTGGTCGGTTTGATAGTCCTCAACAAAACGGACACCGGCTCCTTTGGCTCGCAAACGCATGTTGATGTCTTTGGTAATAAGAACCACTTCGCGCGGCGCGCGTTTATTTTGAAGATAGAGGACGGCGTTGAGGATTCGGTTATCGCCTGCCTTGTCATCGGCGAAGGCTTTGATGCTTTCTTGAAGTTCGTAATCAGCGAGTATTGAAATACTGCCAGATGCGTTTATGTCTTTAGAAAAAGGGATGCCTTCCGATATTTGATCTGGTGTGGCTTCCCTGAACAGGTCTTCGAGCGTTCGAATCGCAATTCTCGCATCTCGAGCAACGTCTCTTTTACTGTCTTTAATTCTGTCGAGTTCTTCTAGCACTGTCATGGGGATAACGACATCGTGCTCTTGGAAAGAAAATATAGCGAAGGGTTCGTGAAGTAGGATATTGGTGTCTAAAACAAATAGCTTCCGGTTGGTCTCGCCCATAGCATCTCCTTGCCGTAGTACGGCTTGCTTTGCATCGATTGAACGTAGATAAAGCTCATATAAAGATTAGTATCTGATTCTGGTGATAGTCAACTACTCACCTAAACTTCATCTAGAGGAACAGCGCCATATTGTGATGAGTGAATATGGCGTATTCGTTTGAGAGCAGCAATCTGCTACCTATAGATTAACCATGAATTTTTGACAGTTTGATTGCACTGGCGAAAACAGAAAAAAAGCACGAAATCATCTCCTTTAGGCGTGACCTAAATCACAGCATCGAGTAAGATTAGCGACCTTTTTCTGCACCATGTTCTCGAGATATTTATTATTGAGAGCGCACTTAAAAAGTGGCTGCAAACTAGGCATTTTTGGCTATATTTTTAGTTCAGGAGCGAGAACGTTCTTGTTTGAAACTGCAGTTAAAAAGACCAAATTCCAACTATAAGATTGAGGTAGTCGATTCATGACATTTGCTTTGGGGCAACGCTGGATAAGCGATACGGAGAGCGATTTAGGTTTAGGTACCGTTGTAGCAATGGATGCTCGCACAGTGACACTAATGTTTGCAGCGTCAGAAGAAAACCGTGTTTATGCACGTACTGATGCTCCCGTAACCCGAGTAACGTTTAATGTAGGCGATGTCATCGAATGCCAAGAAGGTTGGTCTCTGTCTGTCGAAGAAGTTATCGAAGACAAAGGGCTGCTAACCTACTTAGGTACTCGCGAAGATACCCAAGAAACAGAAGTCACTCTGCGTGAAATCTTCTTAAGCAACCAGATCCGATTTAACAAGCCACAAGATAAACTGTACGCGGGTCAAATCGATCGTATGGATAACTTTGTGTTGCGTTACCGCGCGCTGAGCAACCAGTACCAACAACACAAGAGCCCTATGCGTGGCTTGTGTGGTATGCGTGCTGGCTTAATCCCTCATCAGCTATACATCGCTCATGAAGTGGGTCGTCGTCACGCTCCGCGTGTTTTACTGGCCGATGAAGTTGGCCTAGGTAAAACCATCGAAGCGGGCATGATCATCCACCAACAGGTGCTGTCTGGCCGTGCTGAACGTATTCTTATTGTGGTTCCTGAAACTCTACAACATCAATGGTTAGTAGAGATGATGCGTCGTTTCAATCTGCACTTCTCTATCTTTGACGAAGAGCGTTGTATCGAAGCGTTTGCTGAATCAGACAACCCATTTGATACCCAGCAATACGTTTTGTGTTCTTTGGACTTCCTACGTAAGAGCCGCAAGCGCTACGAGCAAGCTCTTGAAGGTGAGTGGGATCTGTTGGTCGTCGATGAAGCGCACCACCTTGAGTGGAGCCAAGACAAACCAAGCCGCGAATACCAAGTGGTAGAAGGCTTAGCGGAAAATACGTCTGGTGTGTTACTACTAACCGCAACGCCTGAGCAGCTTGGTCGTGAGAGCCACTTTGCACGTCTGCGCCTGCTTGATCCAGATCGCTTCTACGATTACGAAGCATTCGTTGAAGAAGAAGACCAATACGCCCCCGTTGCTGATGCAGTAACGGCTCTATTCTCTGGTGTGAAGCTTGAAAACAGCGCGAAGAACCAGATTACGGAACTGCTTTCTGAGCAAGATGTTGAGCCTCTGTTCCGTGTGATTGAAGGTGATAGCAGCGAAGAAGAGCAAGCGTTAGCTCGCCAAGAATTGATTGATAACCTTATGGATCGCCATGGTACCGGCCGTGTTCTTTTCAGAAACACACGTGCTGCAATCAAAGGCTTCCCTAAACGTAATGTAAACCTACTGCCGATGGAAATTCCAACGCAGTACACAACCTCAATGCGTGTATCTGGTATGATCGGTGGCAAGATGGCACCCGAAGCTCGTGCGATGAAGATGCTTTACCCAGAAGAGATCTTCCAAGAGTTTGAAGGTGAAGATTCAAGCTGGTGGCAGTTCGATTCACGCGTTAACTGGTTGATTGAAAAGATCCAAGACAAGCGCAGCGAAAAGATCCTAGTGATCGCTTCTCGTGCAAGTACTGCACTTCAATTAGAGCAAGCACTACGTGAGCGTGAAGGTGTACGTGCAACGGTATTCCACGAAGGCATGTCGATTCTAGAGCGTGATAAAGCTGCGGCTTACTTTGCTCAAGAAGAGGGCGGCGCTCAGGTTCTTATTTGTAGTGAAATCGGCTCTGAAGGTCGTAACTTCCAGTTCGCTAACCAATTAGTGATGTTTGATCTACCATTCAACCCAGACTTGCTTGAGCAACGTATTGGTCGTTTGGATCGTATTGGTCAGCTGCGTGATATCGACATTCATGTTCCTTATCTAAAAGGTACATCACAGGCGATTCTAGCGCGTTGGTTCGATGAAGGTCTGAACGCATTTGCAGAGACGTGCCCTACAGGTCGCACAGTTTACGACAAGTACTCAGATGTTCTTATTGAAATGCTGGCTTCTGGTAACACCGAGCAACTTGATGAAGTGATTGAGGAGTCTGCCAAGCTAAACCAAAGCCTTAAATCAGATCTAGAAAAAGGCCGAGATCGCCTATTAGAAATGCATTCAAACGGCGGCGATAAAGCGCATGAAATTGCAGAAAAGATCGCGTCGACTGACGGTGATACTAATCTAGTGACTTTCGCACTGAGCCTGTTCGATACGATTGGTTTGAACCAAGATGACAAGGGTGAAAATGCACTGGTTGTAACGCCATCTGAGCACATGATGGTGCCAAGCTACCCAGGCTTACCATACGAAGGCGCAACCATCACGTTTGATCGTGATACTGCGCTTTCTCGTGAAGACATGAACTTTATTAGCTGGGAACACCCAATGATTCAGGGCGGTATTGATCTGCTACTGAGCGAGGGTGTGGGTGCATCAGCGGTATCGCTACTGAAAAACAAAGCGCTGCCTGTGGGTACTATCCTGCTTGAGTTGGTTTACCTTGTCGATGCGCAAGCGCCGAAACGCAGCGGTATCAGCCAGTTCTTACCTAAGACGCCAATTCGTTTGATGATGGATGGCCGTGGTAACGACCTATCTGCTCAGGTTGAGTTCGACAGCTTTAACCGTCAATTAAGCCCTGTAAACCGTCACTTAGCGAGCAAGCTAGTTAACTCGGTACAAGGTGAGATTCACAAGCTAATCGAAGCAGGTGAGACGCACGTACTTCCTAAAGTGGAAGAAGTGCGTCAACAAGCTCAACGAGACATGCAGACTAATCTAAACGGTGAATTAGAGCGTCTACAAGCGCTTAAAGCCGTGAACCCTAACATTCGTGATGAAGAGCTAGAGGTAATCGAAGCTCAAATCAATGAACTAACTGGTTACATCAGCAAAGCTCAGGTTCAGCTAGATTCATTACGCTTGATTGTGGTTTCTCACAACTAGTTTTGAATTAGCGAAATGCTTCAACGAAATAAGGCCTTCATCATGAAGGCCTTATTTTTATCTAGCGTTGAAAGCTGTATTGGTTGTTTAAAGATGTATCGGCTGAGGAATTACATCAACCACTTCCACCAAACAAATACTGCTAAGAAACCAAATAGGTAAACAAGACCCGCGACAGACAACCATTTTAGCTTGCTACCAATTGCTAGTGCTTCTGGAAGTTTAGCCTTGTTTACTAAGATGAAGTTAAGTAGCGCGAAGAATGGCGTTGTTGCAAAGGCAAGTACCATTGCAAAATCAAGCATTGGCATCAATGCAGCGCTAAAGAACATCACAATGGCGAGTGCTGCTATAGAGACAATGATGATCCAACCTTGCAGCATGCGTGGGCTCGATTCTTTGTTGAGTAACAGACGCTGTGATTCAGCAAGCACACGTGAGTAGCCATCGATAACGGTAATGGTACTGCCAAAGATACAGAAGAAAGCGACGATCGCAATCAGTGGACGAGACCATTCACCAATCGTAGAAGCATAAATACCAACTAGCTGGTGAGTAAAGCCAACACCAGAGCGAGACAGTTCCACGCCTGAACCGTGAAGCACTAGAGCACCCAAAGCGACAAATACCAAAGCAAGCAGTGCAGTTCCAATGTAGCCGACGTTGAAATCGAATAAGGCAGATTGAGCAGTGACTTCCTGTTTCTCTTTTTGGCTTTTTAGCCACATAGAGGTGATGCTTGAAATCTCGATAGGCGCAGGCATCCAACCCATGGTCACCACGATAAAGCCAATAGCAGCTAATGACCAAGGTGATGGTGGAACAAAAGCAGCATCCGGTTCAACGGGAGAGCCAATAGCAATCGCAACGGCAGCTAAGGTTGTGATGGTAAGGATCGCCATGATCGCTTTAGATAGTGTATCGAGCGCGCGATAATGGCCAGCAAAAAGAATGATCAAACAGGTCGCTAAAACGATCATGCACAATGTGCTGGTGGCTAATTCGAAAGGAACAAAGTAGCTAAGTAGGCTTGCACTAAATAACAGTAGTGCTGCAGTATTTACCACGGCGGAAATGGCACTCAGTATCGAAAAGGTAACAAGGTAAGGTCGGCCAAGGTTAGAGTATCCTTCCACCAAACTTTGCCCTGTGCCAAGAGTATATTGGATACCAGCTCTGAAGAATGGGTACTTAAATATGTTTACCAGGATAATAAGTGCGGCAAGCTGCCAACCATAAATCGCCCCAGCCTTGGTTGAGGCGACTAAGTGAGATCCACCTACAGCCGCTGCGGCCATCATAATACCTGGGCCAAGGGACTTGATTAAGCTTGATAGGGGAGCTGAGGCTGGTGTTTTTGTGTTGGTGGTTTTAACCGTACTTTCCATCATTTTTCCTTTGATGCTGACTTCTTATTTTCCGTTACTCTATCAATACCATGTTTCGTAAAGTCGTCAACTTTTATGTACAAAAATATTGGAAATTGTATTTAATAATAAACAAATCAACCGCAAATTATTTATTCACTAGTAATTAAGAGGCTTCAATGGCGTTAGAACAGTACACACCACCACGTGAACCGTGGATTGATATTGTCTATCAAGATGACGATATTCTTGTGGTGAACAAGCCTGCTGGCCTACTTTCAGTGCCGGGAAGATTGCCAGAACATTACGATAGTATGTGGAGTCGGTTAGTTGTCGAATTTCCGGAGATTCAAGTCGTGCATCGATTGGACATGTCGACATCGGGCTTGATGCTGCTCGCTAAACATAAACCAGCAGAGCGACATCTGAAGAAGCAATTTCAATATCGACTGACTCACAAACTCTATTACGCACGGGTATGGGGTTCAGTTGAAAAGAAAGAGGGATTGATTGACCTTCCTCTTCTTTGCGATTGGACGAATCGCCCGAAGCAGAAAGTGTGTTTCGAGGACGGTAAACCATCACAGACTCGTTATGTGGTGGAGCAACAAGAGACTCAAACCACCTTGTTGAAGTTACTGCCGATTACTGGCCGCTCTCATCAGTTACGTGTGCATTGTATGGAAATAGGGAACCCAATTGTGGGCGACGAGTTTTATGCAACGCCAGATGCGTTTAACTATAGCGATAGGTTAGCTCTGCACGCGTGTGAACTGAGTTTTTATCATCCGGCTAATGATCAGTTATTCAAAGCTTTTGTTCCATGCGAGTTTTATCCTCAAGCATTTCCGCAAATCGAACAGCACTTTGAAATTGCGCCAGAGCTTCCAGACTACGGTAAGCTAAAAGCTTAGAATGGTGCCACCAATACCAATTCAAGGACGTACAATGTCGAAGTTGAAAGTGGTTTTTCTCGACAGAGCCACCATCCCACCTCAAATTCATTTAAAACCTCTCAGCTTTGAACATCAGTGGATGGAGTATGATTTTACTGCTCCAGAGCTAGTTGCAGAGCGTATTGCGAGAGCGGATGTTGTTATCACCAATAAGGTTGTGCTTAACGCTGATAATTTAGGTCAAGCACAACAACTCAAGTTGATCGCTGTGTCAGCGACTGGCGTCAACAATGTCGATGTCGACTATTGCAAGGGTAACAATATCGCGGTGGCTAACGTACAGGGCTACGCGACTCAATCAGTGCCTGAGCATGTGATTGCAATGTTGTTTACGTTAAAGAGAAACCTTGTCGGCTATCATCAAGATATTGAAGCGGGAGAGTGGCAAAAGGACAAGCAGTTTTGTTTCTTTACACATCCGATCCAAGATATTGCAGGCAGCACATTAGGTTTGATCGGTAGTGGAAGTTTAGGGCAAGCGACCGCGATTCTGGCAAAAGCTATTGGTATGAACGTCATCTTTGCTGAGCGTAAAGGGGCAGACTGTTGTCGAGAAGGCTATTTGCCTTTTGAAACTGTTTTAAAGCAAGCGGATGCGATCAGCCTGCATTGTCCATTGACTGATGCGACCCTAAACCTGATTTCAGAGCGTGAGCTAGCAATGATGAAACCAAGTGCGGTGTTAATTAATGCTGGCCGTGGTGGATTGGTCGATGAACAAGCCTTGGTTGAAGCTTTGAAAAGTAATGAGATTGCCGGCGCAGGTATGGATGTATTTACACAAGAGCCAGCAGACAACTCAAACCCACTATTAGCTAACAGTCATTTACCCAATTTACTGTTAACACCTCACGTCGCATGGGGCAGTGACAGTTCCATTCAAAAACTGTCTGATATCTTAATCGATAACATAGATGGCTTTGTCGCAGGTCATCCGCAAAATTTAGTCAGCTAAATGGTTAGTTAAACGGCGTGAGTTAAAAACAAAAAAGGCTGGCTTTTAGGCCAACCTTTTTAGATCGTTGTGTCGATTAAGTGATTTAGCCTTGCGGCTTAACTACCAATACATTGATTGGTGAGTTCTGTACCACTTTGCTCGCAACAGAACCAAGTACCACTTTGTCGATTTTCGAACGTTTATGGCTAGGCATCACAATAAGGTCAGCCCCCAGTTTTTCTGCGTAATCTAGAATCGTTGTGTAGGTCTTGCCTTCGGCAACGTGAACCTTATACACCACTTCATCGTCAATGTGCTTATCAGCAAACTCTTTCAGCTGATTTTTAACATCAAGCTTCATTTGGTTCGCCGCATCTTTCGGGAAGTAAGACGCAACCATCGACATGTGAATGCCCGGTAGTACGTTCAGAATGTGGATTTCAGCATTGCTGTGTTTCGCGTGCCACACCGCTAGCTCGACGGCTTTATCAGAAAAGCCTTTGTCGTTAAGATCAACGGGAACAAGGATTTGTCTATACATGTATTCGTCTCTTTTTGAGCAGCGTCTAGTACATACCAAACGCTGTAATTATCTTTTCCATGTAGTAAAAAAGCCAAATAGAGTAGAGCACTACTTGGCTCTATCCATTACGCGCTAATCTCATCCTTACGAGCACGCCTTCTTTGGTTCATCGCTAAACCAATTAAAATCAGTAGGGCAGGTAAGAATACCCACTCTTTCATTGGTCGATCTGCATCTTGGATAACGGATTTAATTTCCCAATCAAAGTCAATGCCAGCGGCTTCTGCAGGGCTACCAAACTCAACCATATCAACAATCATCTTGTCGTCAGTTTGTGTCAGCATTAGACCCATTGAAGCAATGCGGTCTTCACTTGTTGTCGCAGAATCTTCAAATGGAAGGCGGACTGTTTTCTCAGAATAGTTACCTTCTAAGTTTTCGCCACCTACTCTCAATTCAAGTGATTGTCCCACAGATAAATTTTCTGTGATTTGAGCGATCTCAACTCCTGGCGAAAGAACTTTCTCTGGATAAATCATGTCCCACCAGAAACCAGGGCGGAAGAAAGAGAAGGTCAGAACGATAAGCAGTATGGTTTCCCACCACTTGTTCTTAGTGAACCACCAACCTTGTGTCGCTGCAGCAAAGATAAGTACCGCAGTAACAGAAGAGAAAATCGTTAGAGCTAAGTGCCACCAAGAATCAATGCCCATCAACAGTAGTTGGGTATTGAATATGAACATGAACGGTAAGATCGCGGTCCGGATATCGTAGGTAAAGCCTTGAATACCCGTACGAATCGGATCGGATTTCGCAATCGCGGCGGCCGCAAATGCTGCCAAACCTACCGGAGGTGTGTCATCCGCAAGAATACCGAAG
Source organism: Vibrio sp. TMPB1044 (assembly GCF_030442075.1). Taxonomy (NCBI): domain Bacteria; kingdom Pseudomonadati; phylum Pseudomonadota; class Gammaproteobacteria; order Vibrionales; family Vibrionaceae; genus Vibrio; species Vibrio sp. TMPB1044. The sequence goes on from NZ_JAUJED010000078.1 coordinate 79,438, forward strand.
TAGAACACGAATAAGTGAACCGCAATCAGTGGAATGATCAAGCCGTGCGCTGCACCTAAGGTAACAATTACCGGCGCCATCAGTGTTGAAACAACGATGTAGTTCGCCGTTGTTGGCAAGCCCATACCTAAGATCAAGCTGATTACTGCAGTAAATAGCAGCATAAGGATGATGCTACCGCCTGAGATAAACTCAACGAAATCCGTCATTACAAGACCGATACCCGTTAGAGTCACCACGCCAACAACCGTACCTGCAGCAGCTGTTGCTACACCGATGCCTATCATGTTACGTGCGCCTGAAACCAAGCTCTCAGCTAGATCAACGAAGCCAGCTTTGGTTTGCTCTGCAAGATCGTCTGATTTGTTCATCAGAGTCATTAAAGGACGCTGAGTGATCAAAATGAAGATCATGAATACGGTTGCCCAGAAGGCAGACAGACCTGGGGAGAAACGTTCAACCGTTAAACACCAAACTAGCACTACGATAGGCAGTAGGAAGTGCAAACCAGATTTAATCGTTGGACCTGGATCTGGAACTTCTTTCAGGTCTGCATCGATTTCCATGCCGCCTTCAGCTGCGTATTTTGCTGATACGCGAACCAGAGCAACATAAGCGATCAATAGCGCCACAGTTACGATTGGTGTTGCAGCATCGCCAAAGACATCTTTCGTCCAACCGACACCGTAGTAAACCGCAGCACTGATAACACATAGACCTAAAATGGTTCCAGTGAAAGAGAGTAGGCTTTGTACGATAGTTGGTGTGTGGCGACGAGGTAGGCCAGTCATACCTGCTTTACATGCTTCTAGGTGAACAATGTAAATCAGAGCAATATAAGAGATCAGAGCTGGAAGTAGCGCCGCCTTGATTACTTCTACATACGAGATGCCCACATATTCAACCATCAGGAATGCCGCAGCACCCATGATAGGTGGCGTTAGCTGACCGTTGGTTGAAGCTGCTACTTCTACTGCACCAGCTTTTGTGCCCGGGAAACCAACACGCTTCATTAGCGGGATAGTAAAGGTACCTGTGGTAACAACGTTTGCAATCGAAGAGCCTGATACCAGACCAGATAAACCAGACGCTACAACGGCTGCTTTCGCTGGGCCGCCCTTCATGTGACCAAGCAGAGAGAATGCAACTTTGATGAAGTAAGCACCAGCACCAGCACGTTCTAGCATTGCACCAAACAGTACAAACAAGAATACGAATGACGTTGATACGCCAAGAGCTACACCGAATACACCTTCTGTTGTTAGCCACAGGTGCGACATTGCCTTGTTCAGGCTCGCACCTTTGTGGGCAATAACGTCTGGCATGTGAGGGCCACCAAAGGTGTAAAGTAGGAATACTGCCGCCACAACCATAAGAGGTGGACCTAAAGCGCGTCGTGTTGCTTCAAGCAGTAGAACCATACCGAATACGGCCGCAACAATATCGAATGTTGTTGGTGCACCCGAGCGACCGGCAAGTTCAGTGTAGAAAATATAGATATAAGAAGCTGAAAAACTACCTACTAGCGCCAATATCCAGTCGACTGCAGGAATGCGATCCCGAGGCGAGTTCTTCATAGCTGGATAAGCGGTAAAGGCTAAGAAAATAGCAAACGTAAGGTGAATTGCTCGAGCTTCAGTGTCGTTTAAAATTGCGAAGTTAAAAATGAACGGCAGCGGAGATGCATACCAAAGTTGGAACAGTGACCAACATAGAGGCACAAACCATAAAATACGGCCTTGGATACCACGAGGGCTACGCGCACCAGTATCTGATTGTGCCACCATTTCTTGCACATCTGGAGACGGTGATGTTGTCTGCGTCATGTACTTTATCCTTATTATTGATGGTCTGCCTTTTCTTACGAACAACCAAACGTTATTTATTTCCTATCTAGTGTAGTGAATGGATAGGGAAATGCGTTCTTTGTTCGTCTTTGTCTTAGGCTTGATACGAAGGTAAGTCCTCCAAATTGGAGAAACTTAAAGGGTTGCTCTTTTCACTTAAGTTATTTTTATAAAACGTGAAAAGCCAATAAGGAGGGCTAGCCTCCTTATTGGTGTAGTAGGCTTAAAGTAGAATTACTTTAGAAGGCCCACTTCTTTGTAGTATTTTGCTGCGCCTGGGTGAAGAGGGATAGAGATACCCGCTTTAACCATGTCTTCTTTTTTCAGGTTAGCAAATGCTGGGTGTAGACGTTTGAAAGTGTCAAAGTTTTCAAATACTGCCTTAGCAACGTTGTATGCAACTTCTTCAGAAACGTCTGAAGTTGTTACCATTGTTGCTGCAACACCGAAGCTGTTTACGTCAGCGTCAGTACCACGGTACATGCCAGCAGGAACTGTGCTGTAAGCGTAGTATGGGTTTTCAGCTACGATCTTGTCGATCTGGGGACCTGTTGCTGAAACCAGTTTTGCATCACAAGAAGTCGTTGCTTCTTTGATTGAACCGTTCGGGTGACCAACCATGTAGATGAATGCATCAATCTTGTTATCACAAAGTGCTTGTGAACGCTCAGAACCTTTAAGTTCAGAAGCAAGCTTGAAGCTGTCGTTCGTCCAACCCATAGCGTCCATTACAACACCCATCGTTGCACGGTCACCAGAGCCTGGATTACCAATGTTTACGCGCTTACCAGCTAGGTCAGAAACATTGTTGATGCCAGCATCGGTACGAGCGATGATGTTGAACGGTTCTGTATGTAGAGAGAACATAGCGCGAAGTTTCTTGTATTCGCCCTGATCTTTGAACTTACTTGTACCGTTGTAGCCGTGGTATTGCCAGTCCGATTGAACAACACCGAAATCTAGTTCACCAGCACGGATGGTGTTAACGTTGTAGATTGAACCACCAGTAGACTCTACAGAACAACGAATGTTGTGGTCTTTGCGGCCCTTGTTCACTAGTTTACAAATTGCACCACCAGTCGGATAGTAAACACCCGTCACTGAACCAGTACCAATTGTGATGAACTCTTGAGCGTTAACAGCGCCAGCGCCCATTACAGCAGCTGCAATAGCACCAACTTTAATAAGTTTGGTAAATGCCATGAATTTCCCTTCCTTTATTCATTATTAACCCTGAAACAAGTGTAGTCGTTTCTGGAGTTTCCTATTTGGAAACGGCACCTTTTTCAATCCATGTGATGAAAAAGTGGCTGAATAATATCAAAAATTGGCAGAAAATTACTCGAATGTTAAAAGATATAGCTAAAAAATCTAACAAATGATGTCTAGATCTCGTGTTTAATTTGCTACTGAGTTTTTTAAAATCAATGATTTAGTGTAATTTCGGGAGGGGAGCATGGATATTCTAGGATGTGATTTGGATCACGAAGCGAATAGATGCTCGTGATCCATTAGTAAGGCTGATAGTTATGAAACTATGATCAATTATCCTGCGTATTCAAACAGTTCGCACACAGAATCAAACAGTTGCTTAGTGGTAACCGATAACGTTGGAGTAATAAAGATAGTGTCATCACCCGCGACCACACCCAGTATGCCTTCCGACTTACCTAGTGAGTCTAATAAGCGAGCAATAAGCTGAGCTGCACCAGGGCCAGTGTGTATCACAACTAATGCATTGTTGTGGTCAATATCTAGTACTAATTCTCGTAAAGAGCTAGAAACTGTCGGAACACCAAGTTCAGCAGGAAGGCAGTAAACCATCTCCATTTTTGCGTTACGAGTTCGAACGGCACCAAACTTGGTTAACATACGCGAGACTTTAGACTGGTTGATGCTTTCAAAACCTTCGTGTTTTAGGGCATCTACAATTTCGCCTTGTGAGCCAAAACGTTCTTCTTTTAGTAAGGCTTTAAATGCACGAACTAAGTTGTCTTGCTTTTCTGTATTGCGCATATGTCATTCTTATTCATTAACAAAGATGTTTGCATATTCTCGCATACATATTCAATTTTAGCCAAAATATCCCAGTAATTTGTTAGTTATATCACTGTAAATATTTAATAGAATAATGTGTTATTTGCGACGACTTATTTTGTTATTTCAGTTGATTATCGCCATAATGCGAACTCGCTGTGTAGCACGGTTTTATTGACTTGCGCGAAGTCGCAAAGCTAGCGTTAATTGATTGTAATCACTTTGTGATTAATATAGTTTTTTAACTTAGATTTAGCTCAAGAATTACCCTACAAAGAATTTATAAGAGAAAGCTCTCAAGGAGAATAACAATGAAAGTAGCTGTTATTGGTGCCGCTGGTGGCATCGGTCAAGCCCTAGCCCTACTACTTAAGAACCGCCTACCTGCTGGTTCAGATCTTGCACTTTACGATATCGCACCGGTAACACCGGGTGTTGCTGCCGATCTTAGCCATATCCCAACGCCTGTTTCGATCAAAGGTTACGCAGGTGAAGATCCAACACCAGCACTAGAAGGTGCGGATGTTGTACTTATTTCTGCAGGTGTTGCTCGTAAGCCTGGTATGGATCGTGCGGATCTTTTCAATGTGAACGCTGGCATTGTTAAGTCTCTTGCAGAGAAAATCGCAGTTACTTGTCCTACTGCTTGTGTTGGTATCATCACTAACCCAGTAAACACGACAGTGCCAATCGCGGCTGAAGTACTGAAAAAAGCGGGCGTTTACGACAAGCGTCGTCTATTTGGTATTACGACTCTTGATGTGATTCGTTCTGAAACGTTCGTTGCTGAACTAAAAGATAAAGATCCAGGCGACATCCGTGTTCCTGTTATCGGCGGTCACTCAGGCGTAACTATCCTTCCTCTGCTTTCTCAAGTTGAAGGCGTAGAGTTCACTGATGAAGAAATCGCAGCGCTAACGACTCGCATCCAAAATGCAGGTACGGAAGTAGTAGAAGCTAAAGCTGGCGGCGGTAGTGCGACACTGTCTATGGGTCAAGCGGCTTGTCGTTTCGGTCTTGCACTAGTGAAAGCACTTCAAGGCGAAGAGAATGTGATTGAATGCGCATACGTTGAAGGTGAAGGCGAGCACGCACCATTCTTCGCACAACCAGTTAAACTTGGCAAAGAGGGCGCTGAAGCGATCCTTAGCTACGGTGAGCTGAGCGACTTCGAACGTAACGCTTTAGATAGCATGCTTGAAACACTAAATGGCGACATTGAGATTGGTGTTGAATTCGCTAAATAAGCGAGACGCTATTTAACTCAGCCTAAAAGTTAATTAATAAGAGCCGGTCATTATGATCGGCTTTTTTGATCCTAGAATTCAAGCTACTCGTATTTTCCTCTACAACCAAGTTGAGGGTAAATTTTATGGCTACTGTTCAGAAGGGTATGAATGTCGAATATTTGGGGCACCTAGGAAAAGTATTGGTTATTGATGAGCAAGAGCAGTATGCCTTAGTAGAGACTTACAATGGGCATGAGCAATACGCAGTGCCAATGGAAGAGCTTGAAGAGATTGAAGCACAATTGCCACTATCATTAGAAGCGAGCCGATATTGAACTTGGATCTTTTATAAATATTTGTTCAAAACTAAAAAAGAGCCCTGAGGCTCTTTTTTATTATTTATATAGAAGCTAGTTGTCTATCAACGAGCTTACTTACTGCGTTTAACTGCCAAGTGTGCGAGCGTTGTTAGCGCTTGCTTATATTCAGAGTCAGGAAGTACAGAAAGCTCAGCAATCGCTTTATCGGCTTCTTCATAGGCTTTATTTGTTGTGTACTCTAAAGAGCCTGTCTCTTTCATCACAGCCATAATATCGTCGAGACGTTCCATCCCATTCGCTTTTTCAATCGCTTCACGAATCATGCTTGCTTGTTCAGAAGAACCATTGTGCATTGCGTAAAGTAGAGGCAGCGTTGGTTTGCCTTCGGCAAGATCGTCACCAACGTTCTTACCCATCTCTTTACCGTCAGCTGTGTAATCCATCACATCATCAATCAGTTGGAATGCGGTGCCTAAGTACTTACCGTAGTTCTGCATTGCTGTTTCGATTTCTGGTGATGATTCGCTAAGAATGGCACCGATTTGCGTTGCAGCTTCAAACAGGCGAGCGGTCTTAGAGTAGATCACCTGCATATAGCTTTCTTCTGTGGTGTCTGGGTTGTTGCAGTTCATTAATTGTTGAACTTCACCCTCGGCAATTACGTTTACCGCTTCGCTCATCAACTCAAGGATCTTTAAGGATCCTAGCGTTGTCATCATTTGGAATGAGCGAGTATAAATAAAGTCGCCCACCAAAACGCTAGCTGCATTACCAAAAGCGGCATTGGCTGTCGCTTTACCGCGTCTCATGTCTGATTCGTCGACAACATCATCATGGAGCAGGGTAGCGGTGTGAATAAACTCGATAAAGGCTGCTGAGGTGATGTGAGCTTCACCTTGATAACCAAGTGCACGAGCAGATAAAAGAGCAAGCAAAGGGCGTAGGCGTTTGCCACCGCCGCTAACGATATAAAAACCAAGCTGGTTGATTAAACTTACGTCAGAATTAAGTTGGGCTTGAATTGTTTCATTCACTTTTGCCATATCATTGGCAGTAAGCGTTTGGATAGCTTTAAAATCCATTGTTCATCCGGCTGAAGTTAGACCCTGTAAGGCTTATACGTTGTATTTAATTGTTGAATAATACACTAAAAAACGTTGATTAATACATCGCTAAAGGGCATGATTGCCGCACTTTTCTTTGGCGAACAGGTTTTCGCCAATTTTTTAAAAATATGGCTTGTCATAGCGCCATGATTCCCGTAGAATCTGCGCCCTATTGATTAGTTTAGCGCACACCCGAGTTGTACAATTAACAACCATAGGCTGTGCGGAAAAAGCGGAGTAAAATATGTACGCTGTTTTCCAATCTGGTGGCAAACAACACCGAGTAAGCGAAGGTCAAACACTTCGTTTAGAGAAATTAGACGTTGAAACTGGTGCAACTGTAGAATTTGATAAAGTTCTTCTTGTTGCTAACGGCGAAGAAATCGCTGTTGGTGCACCTCTTGTTGAAGGTGGCAAGGTTACTGCTGAAGTAGTACAACACGGTCGTGGCGATAAAGTAAAAATCGTTAAGTTCCGTCGTCGTAAGCACTCGCGTAAGCAAGCTGGTCACCGTCAGTGGTTCACTGAAGTGAAAATCACTGGCATTAACGCTTAAGTATTAGGAGAGTTTAACAATGGCACATAAAAAAGCTGGCGGTTCTACTAATAACGGCCGCGATTCAGAAAGCAAACGTCTTGGTGTTAAGCGTTTTGGTGGTGAATCTGTTCTTGCAGGTAACATCATCGTTCGTCAACGTGGTACTAAGTTCCACGCTGGCACAAACGTTGGCATCGGTAAAGACCACACTCTTTTCGCTCTTACTGAAGGTAAAGTGAAATTTGCTGTTAAAGGTCCTAAAAACCGTAAGTTTGTAAGCATCGAAGCTGAGTAATTTAATCTTTAACTAGATTATTTTATTAGCTTTCAAGCTGAATTCAAAAGCCCTGCCGATTCGGCAGGGTTTTTTATTTATAGCAAGAATAAAAAAGCAGACGCTCTGGCTTTACTTTTTAATAAGCAGTTTGGTTTTTAAGAAACCATTTGTTTTTTAAGAAAAAGAAAGCAAAGAACCTCTCCTTATTTGTTCCTTGGTTGCAGGTCGGCCTAGATCTTAGGTGATCGATCTAAACACGGATCTGCTAGAATTTATATCACTCCTTGATGAGTGGTAACGCAACGTAAGTGCGGAGTTAAAAAATGAAATTCGTTGATGAAGCGGTAGTAAAAATAGAAGCCGGTGATGGCGGTAATGGTACAGTTAGCTTTTGGCGCGAAAAATTCGTCGCTAAAGGTGGCCCTGACGGCGGTGACGGTGGTGACGGTGGTGATGTTTACATCCAAGCGGATGAGAACTTGAACACACTGATCGATTATCGTTTCCAACGCTTTTACAACGCAGAGCGTGGTGAGAACGGTCGCGGTGGTAACTGTACTGGTAAACGTGGTAAAGACATTACACTGAAAGTACCTGTAGGTACTCGTGCGGTTGATATCCATACCAACGAAATCGTTGCTGAAGTTGCTGAACACGGTAAGAAAGTAATGGTTGGTAAAGGTGGTTGGCACGGTCTTGGTAACACGCGTTTTAAATCGTCTGTTAACCGTGCACCTCGTCAAAAGACAATGGGTACTAAAGGTGAAGTTCGCGAACTGCGTTTAGAGCTTCTTCTATTAGCTGACGTTGGTATGCTTGGCCTACCAAACGCAGGTAAATCTACTTTTATTCGTTCAGTATCTGCTGCGAAACCAAAAGTGGCTGATTACCCGTTCACTACCTTGATCCCAAGCTTGGGCGTGGTAAGTGTCGTTCCTGAAAAGAGCTTCGTCGTTGCCGATATCCCTGGTCTAATCGAAGGCGCAGCTGATGGCGCAGGCCTTGGTATTCGTTTCCTTAAGCACCTTGAGCGTTGTCGTGTTCTTCTGCATATGATCGATATTATGCCGATCGATCAGTCTGATCCTATTCAGAATGCACTAACGATCATTGATGAGCTTGAGCAATACAGTGAAAAAGTTTCACAGAAACCTCGTTGGTTAGTGTTCAACAAAGTTGACCTAATGCCTGAAGACGAAGCAGACGAAAAGATTCAAGAAATCATCGATGCTTTGGGTTGGGAAGGCGAGTACTTCAAGATCTCTGCTGTGAACAAAATCGGCACCAAAGATCTTTGCTTCAAACTGGGTGAGTTTATGGAAAACCTACCTCGTGAAGTTGTAGAAGTTGAAGAAGAAGAAAAAGTAGACTTTATGTGGGATGACTACCATAAAGATGCGATGAGCGGTAAGAATGTCGTCACTGAAGATGACGATGACTGGGACGATTGGGATGACGAAGAAGATGACGGTCATGTTATCTATGTTCGTGACTAATCCTCTTAGTTTCTCATAACGCATCGGTCGCTTCTTACAAGTACACTGATAGTTTTATTAAACCGCAATGAAAATTGCGGTTTTTTTGTATCTAAATCATTATGTACAGTCGGATTTTAATGCAGAATTTATTTCTAGAAATTTAACGCCTATGGGAAGGAAATCATGGCACCAAAGCAAAGAGCGATCTCAAGACTTGTCGCTCAATCAGGACAAATGTTACTGGCACACGGAGCTGAAAGTACACTGGTCGGCGATATTATGCGCCGTATCGGCATTGCTTGTGGGGTGAATGAGGTTGAAGTCGCACTGTCAGCCAATGCGCTCGTTGTCACTACCGTGATGAATGATCACTGTATTACCACCACACGAAGCTGTGCTGATCGTGGCATTAACATGCAAGTGATCACTGACATTCAGCGAATTTGCATCATGATGGAGAAGGGAATTCTCGATTATGAATTAGCATATAAAAAGATTCAAAACATCAGCCCTGAACGCTACAACCGTTGGCTAGTGGTTGTGATGATAGGGTTATCGTGCGCCTCTTTTAGCCGTCTTGCGGGCGGAGATTGGCAGGTATTCATGATGACTTTTATTGCCTCAGCCTGTGGCATGATCGTCAGACAAGAAGTTGGCCATCGTCATTTCAATCCTTTATTAAATTTTGCGATCACTGCATTCGTTACCACTACCATCTCTGCTCAAGCTGTACTTTACAATATTGGCGGTCAACCCACGATCGTGATGGCTTCATCAGTATTGATGCTAGTACCAGGCTTTCCTCTGATTAACTCTGTTGCTGATATGCTCAAAGGTCACATTAATATGGGGTTAGCGCGCTTTACCATGGCCAGCTTATTAACTCTGGCAACGAGCTTGGGTATTGTTGCAGCGATGAGTTTATCTGATGTTTGGGGATGGGCGAGCTAATGAGTATTTTCGAACTGTTTTTAGGTTTGCTCAATGATATGTTTTTCGCCGCGATTCCTGCGGTTGGATTCGCATTGGTGTTTAACGTCCCACAGCGCGCGTTAATTTATTGTGCATTAGGAGGCTCTATTGGTCACGGTAGCCGTTACCTGATGATGCACTTTGGTATTCCAATCGAATGGGCGACATTTTTCGCCGCGACTGTAGTTGGTATGATAGGGGTTCATTGGTCACATAAACTGTTAGCGCATCCTAAAGTATTTACGGTTGCTGCCTTGATTCCTATGGTCCCAGGCGTGTTTGCCTTCAAGGCAATGATTGCTATGGTAGAGATTAACAGAGCTGGCTACACTCCCGAGTTACTGGCAATGTTGATGGAGAACTTTTTGAAATCAATGTTCATTATCGCTGGACTAGCGGTTGGCTTAGCTGTACCTGGGCTGTTATTCTACCGACGCAGACCTATCGTCTAGCATCAAATCTCTCTCAGTTAAGGACAGGACTTTCGATTTATGATCATCAGTATGATTGCAGCAATGGCCAATAACCGTGTAATAGGTAAAGACAACCAGATGCCTTGGCACTTGCCTGCGGATTTTGCATGGTTCAAGCGCTCAACTATGGGTAAGCCTGTAGTCATGGGGCGTAAAACCTATGATTCGATCGGTCGTCCTTTACCTGGCCGATTAAACGTTGTGATTAGCCGTGATGAGAGCTTAGAGATCGAAGGGGTGACAACGGTTACTTCTATTGAAAAAGCTCTGGATCTCGTTAGTGATGTTGAAGAGGTGATGATCATCGGTGGTGGTTCAATCTATGAAAGCTGCCTACCTAAAGCAGACAAGTTGTACCTGACCTATATCGATTTTGATGTTGATGGCGACACTCAATTCCCAGACTGGGGAGAGGGTTGGAAACAAAGCTTTAATGATACTTATCAAGCGGATGAGAAAAACAAACACAATATGGAGTTTGTGATTCTCGAGCGTTAACTGTGGTTATTAAGAGTTAGGCTTTGAAAAATGCTTGCGTTACTGTACCCAGCAGCGCAAGCGTTCGTATCTCTGTTTCTATAGCGCTTTTTGAGTAAAAAACTGTTTGTCTTCCCAGCGAAGTGCGGTTAAGTCTCCTCCCCAAACGCAGCCAGTATCAAGTCCAATCACGTCTTTTCCGTTATAGCCTTCAAGTGCAGCCCAGTGTCCAAAAACAACGGTTTTATCGAGCTTTATGCGTTGTGGAAGGTCAAACCACGGTACTAATGGTTCATCGGTAATTTCATTGGGTGGTAGCTTACATGCCATGTCGAGTCGACCATCTTCAAAACAGAAGCGCATTCTTGTTAGGCTATTGATTGCATATCGATAGCGCTCAATATCATGTAAATCCTGATGCCATAAATCAGGCGTGTTGCTGTACATGTTTTCGATAAGCCATTGCCATCTGTCTGACTTCAGCAAGGATACTATCTCTCGATTTTCGATACGTGCTGTTTCTATGCTCCATTGCGGTGAGATACCCGCATGGCACATCACGAACTCCGGGTGTTCCTGAAGCAAAGGTTGTTGCCTTAACCATTCGAGTAGTAATTCACGATCTTCAGCATCAAGAATCGCTTGAGTCTTATCTTTTGGTTTCGCTGGAAATAGCCCTAAGGACACCGCCAGAAGGTGTAAGTCGTGGTTGCCTAATACAACCTTAGCTGCGTCACCAAGGCTACGAATAAAGCGTAGAGTTTCCAATGATTTTGGGCCTCGAGCGACTAGGTCTCCAGCTACCCATAAGGTATCTTGGTGTTTATCAAAGTTAATAACTTCAAGCAGTAATTGAAGTTCGTCGAAGCACCCTTGGATGTCTCCGACAATATAATTCGACACAATAATTTCCTGTAGATACGGATGTACGGCTAATTAAGAATATTAGGGATTGCGAGTCTGAATGGGTCAACTTCGGTAATAAAATCAATGCCCTTGTTATCGGTCATCACATAGTGACCTTGCATAACGCCAACAGGGGTTTCGATGACAGTGCCACTTGTGTAGGTGTATTCGTCGTTGGCTTCAATCACGGGTTGTTGCCCAACCACGCCATCACCTTCAATGGTGAGCTGCTTGCCGTTAGAGTCGGTAATTAACCAGCGGCGAGACATCAGCTGCACCGTTGTTTTACTTAGGTTTTTGATGGTTATGATGTAGGCGAAGACGTAACGGTTCTTCGTTGGCTCAGATTGCTCCTCTATGTATTTAGAGTGAACCTGGCATTTGATACAAGGCGTAGATATATCCATATTCGCACCTTTTGTTGTTGGTATACTTAATGTAATTAAAGTATTACATAAAAAAGGCTCCTAACCGAAGTGTAGGAGCCTTTTTTATTTATTTATCAGCGTTGTGACTGTCGTGCAGCCAGTTTGCCATGTCGACAAACTGCTCGAGCGTTAAGTTTTCAGGACGCATACTTGGGTTGATACCAAGTTCTTCAAGTACTTCCTTATCAATTAAGCTCTTGTAGCAGTTACGAACGGTTTTACGACGTTGGTTAAAGCCTTCACGACAAACACGATCTAACCATTTTAGATCTTTTGCTGGGTAAGGTAACACTTCGTATGGCTGCAAGCGTACAACTGCTGAGTCTACTTTCGGTGGCGGAACGAAAGCCGTTGGTGGCACTTCCAGTACTGGTGTTACTTTGCAGTAGTATTGAGCCATTACAGTAAGACGACCGTAAGCTTTGCTGCCAGGACCTGCAGCCAAACGGTTAACCACTTCTTTTTGAAGCATAAAGTGCATGTCTTGCACGTCTTTATGGAATTCAAAAAGGTGGAACATCAATGGTGTAGAGATGTTATATGGCAAGTTACCAAAGATGCGTAGCTTATTGTTTGGCTTAACGAGCTCTTGGAAGTCGAACTTCATCGCATCGCCTTCGCGGATTGTTAGCTTATCAGCCAAATCCGGATGGTTACGAAGACGCTCTGCAAGGTCTCTATCCAATTCGATAACGGTAAATTTATCGACAAGCTTACCCACAGGCTCAGTAATAGCGCCTAGACCAGGGCCGATCTCTACTAGATTTTGACCTGGTAGTGGGTTAATGCTCGATACGATGCCATCAATAATGTATGGATCGTTAAGGAAGTTTTGACCAAAACGTTTACGCGCTTTGTGTCCTAAGTGGACATCATTTCTCATTGCTTTTTCTCTACTAATTCAATGGCGTGCGTGAGCGCTGTTCTAAAGCTCCCTGTATCGGCTTGGCCTTTCCCTGCCAAGTCTAAGGCGGTACCGTGGTCGACTGATGTGCGAATAAACGGTAAGCCAAGCGTGATGTTCACTGAGCGACCAAACCCTTTGTATTTCAATACCGGGAGTACTTGGTCGTGATACATACCTAAAACAGCATCTGCATCTTGCAAATATTTTTCATTAAAGATGGTGTCTGCTGGCAATGGGCCAACTAAATTGATGCCATCTTTTTGGCGAATTTTTTCTAGCGTCGGGGTGATGGTTTCTATTTCTTCACGCCCTAAGCAACCATCTTCACCAGCATGTGGATTCAAGCCACACACGTAGATAGTTGGTTTCTCAATAGCAAATTTTTCAACCAAGTCTTTATTCAGAATAGCAATAATTTGCTCTAATCTGTCTTCGGTCACTGCTTGAGATACATAAGCTAGTGGGATGTGCGTTGTTACGAGAGCAACACGCAGCCCTTCAGTTGCCAACATCATCACTACCAGTGGTGTATTGGACTTCTCTGCAAAGAACTCGGTATGGCCACTAAAAGCAACGCCAGCTCGGTTAATTACACCCTTGTGAACAGGGCCGGTGACAATAGCATCAAATTCATCATTCATACAGCCAATTGCTGCGGTTTCTAAAGTATTTAATACGTAATGGCCATTAGCCTCGTTGAGTTGGCCCGCAATTGCCATTTCAGCAAGTGGAATGTGTTTCACTACTAGTGTGCCAGCACGTTGAGGTTGCTTAGCCGCGTTTGCGTCGTAATCTAGCAGATCCACTTCGATACCAAGCACTTTAGCTCGTTCAGCTAGCAGTGTCTTATCGGCACAGACTACAAGTTGATGAGGCCAGCTTTCTTGAGATAGAGCCAGAGTCAGATCTGGACCTATCCCCGCGGGCTCTCCTGCAGTTATGACAATACGTTTAGTTGTCATCTTGGTCGTCCTCAACCATTTCCACAAAGGCACTTGCTCTCACTTCTTGTAGCCAAGCACCAGCTTCTTCGTTGAATTTACGGTTAAATAGAATTTGGTAAGCTTTATTTTTCAAAGCTGAATCAGTACGGTCTACTTCGCGACGGTCTAGTACTTCAACAATGTGCCAACCGTGCACGGTTTTGAATGGCGCACTGATCTTACCTTCGGGTAGTGTTTCTACTTGGTGTTTGAACTCTGGTACATACAAATCTGGCGTTTGGTAACCTAGCTCACCGTCTTGTACTGCAGAACCTGGGTCTTGGCTGTATTGCTGAGCAAGGTCGCCAAAGCTCGCTTCACCTGCGTTGACACGACGAGTGATTTCTTCAAGTTGCTCTTTGGCACCGTCATCACTCAAGATGACCGTTGGCTTAATCAGGATATGACGAGCATTAACTTCCGTTACCGCTACGGTTTCTAAGCCTTTCACATCTTCAATTTTTAGAATATGGAAACCAACGCCGCTTCGGAAAGGACCTATGATGCTGCCTTTATTTTGCATTTTGATTTGATCAGCAAAGATGGTCGGCATCTCTTCTTTGCGCATCCAACCCCAATCACCACCTTGTAGTGCTTTAGGACCTTTAGAGTAAGTATATGCCATGGTGCTAAAATCTTTGCCTGAGTTCAGTTCTTCGACAAGTTCTTTAGCTTGGGCTTCTAGCTCTTCTTTGGTTTGGTCATCATTGAAGCGAAGTTGAATGTGTCCAATCTTGTATTGAACGGTTGCGTTAGTCTCTTGCGCTAAGATATCCGCTAGGTTATCGACCTCTGCAGGAAGGATGTTAATACGACGGCGAACTAGAGCATTGCGAGCCTCACTTGCCGCAATTTCTTTTCTTACTTGCTCTCGAAATGCATTGTAGCTAAGGCCTTCTTCAGCAACCGATGCGGTAAGTTGTTCTACCGTTTGGTTGTTGTCTTTGGCGATACCTTCAATAGCTTGATCAAGTCGAGCATCATCAATACGAACACCGATACGTTCCGCTTCTTGAGTCTGAATAGTATCGATGATCAGTTTTTCAAGCACTTGCTCGTTGAGCACGTCTTGTGATGGCAGTGTTTGACCGCTTTTTTTAGCGTTTGCACGCAGCGTCTTCATAGAAGCATCGATGTCACTTTGTAAGATAACGCCTTCGTTAACGATAACTTTTACGCTGTCTAGCTCGATCGGCGCTGCATAGCTTGTTGATAAAGTACAAGCTGCTGCAATGGCAATTAATGTGCGTTTCCACAATGTCATGTGTAATCCTTTAAATTTACTGATGTCTTATCAGTAAAGAAAATTAGTTGTTTAAGAAGAATGGGCGACCGTAGCTTAGCGAGTTGTCGGAGCTGCTATCCCCAACTGCTCCAGAGTCAGAACCAATGTTGGTACCAAAGCCTACAATACCGAAGTTAACGCTGAAGTTATTTTCATATTCAGGCGTAGTATTTGGATTACTAATGTTATTTGTCAAACGGTTACTATAAGTAAAGCCGATGTACCAACAATCCGATCTGTAGTTTAAACGAGCTAACCACTCTAGATCTTCTTGTGTGGTTAAGTCATAGAAATATTGAGCACTGGTATTCCACTTTGGCGAAATTTGGTAGGCACCGAGTAAACCTGCTTGAGATATACCATCTCTTGTTATTGATGATACGTCAAAATCTACAGTTTCATTTATGTATTCTTCTGTAACGTAGCGATAGTTGGTTTGTATGTAACCACCAGCAAAGCGGTATTCAAGTGTACTATTGGCTAATTGCATCGAAGATGAGTCAATGTCGTATTGCACGCCACCATGGTAGAACAGATAGTCATCGTAGTTGAAGTCCATTTCGATAGCCCAAGAAGAATAATTAGTTTTATCATTAGATCCTTCACTGCTCAGGGTTTGTTTTGTATCTTTATCAAAATAGAATATTTGACCAAATGATATATTTAGTCTTTCTTTGTATTCGTCATCAAAGAAACGAGATGAAGCCCCATAACTGACTTGGTTTGCAGCTGCGATACGGTCTACACCACTGTATTTACGGCTTCTAAATAGACCGTAATAATCGGTTTGTAACAGCGTAGTATCATAAAGACCAATATCGCTTTGATCTTCTTCTGGCACGTAAAGATACTGGACTTGCGGTTCGAGTGTTTGAGTATAGTTGCCAACAATAGTGGTGTCGCGTTCTAGGACGATACCTGCGTGGCTTCTAAACTCTGGAATAACTCGGCTTACCGATTCTTCTAAGCCTTCATAATCAGAACCCGCACCTGTATCAACGCCATCAAGATCTTGTTGATAGTAAGTACCAAGTAGTCGAGCTTCTGTGGTCCAAGTACCCCAAGTATTCCCTACTGGGATGGTAATACCGGGTTCCACGTGAATACGGTTCGCCGATGGCTTGCCTGCAGCGTCGGTATCAAATATTGAGACATGACTTATCATGTCGAAGTCTAAGTACTCCATCACCTCAGGAGCATAGTAATTGTACTCTAGCTGTGGCATTAGGCGGTAAGGTAGGTTATTACTTGTAGTCAGAACTTGGAAATCTCGAACAAGTACCGATGCATCCCAGTTTTGGGAACGGTATGTCGCTCGGCCTTCCTGAAGTAGTTGGCCATCTTCACGATTACCAATACCAGAACTTAGATCGGTAAAGTAATCAATGTCGCTGACTTTTGAGTAGTCGACTTCAAACAACCACGATTGCTGGAATATCCCTGAGTGCTGAAGTTGAGCTCCCCAACGGTCGCCTTTTTCGGAGTATTTTTTGTCATCCGGTAAATACTCAGACTCGATACTACCTGAGCCAAAGTCGCTCAAGTAACGGAATTTACTGTTAAGTTGTGTGCCACGCTCTTGCATGTACTTAAAAGTGGTTTCTAAGTCGTAGTTTGGTGCTAAGTTCCAATAAACAGGGATTTCAGCTTCAAAGCCATCACTTGAACCGTATGACACGGTTGGGTACAGGAAACCTGTTTTACGTGTATCGCCAATAGGGACAGTTAGATAAGGCAGATAGAAAACTGGAACGCTCTGGATTTCAAAGCGTGGGTTATAAAAGGTCGCTTGCTCTTCGTCTTGGTCGACATCGATACTCGATGCTCTTAGACGCCAAGCGTTGTCACCAATCGGGCAAGAGGTAATCGAGCCATCTTCAATCTCATAAACCGCTTTACCTGTTTTTGCTATATAAACAGCATCTCCGCGACCTGGTTCGCAAAGAAATTCGTAATCGGTATTTTCTAACGTCATCTCATCGGTAGTCAGATTGTTGGTTGCTCTATCTGATACTGACTTGATTTGACCGTCACTAAAGTTTACGTTGCCTTCAGCTACAACGATATTTTCTTGTTGGTGTAGGGTTACGTTATCAGCAAGGATGGTCTTGTTCCCTTGCGTAACTCTTACGTCACCTGAATATATAGCCTTGTCACCATTGATAGCTTCTAAGCGATCTGACTCAACGTGTGCGGGTAGCTGTGTCTCGTTTTCTGCAGCGGGTTCGATCAAGCATTGATCTATAGAGGGCATTTCCTGCACACTACTATTGGTGATTGTTTCAGCTTGAGTTGTCGACACGTATAACGCCGTACTTATAGACGCGGCTAACAAGGTGCGGGAAAAAGATTGCATGAAGTTGAACTATCCTGTGTCACTAGATGAAGGGTTGATCTAGTATCAATCCAATTAATAAAGCATTTCCTTATGATAAAGGAAATATTAGCATTCAGCATCATCAGACAGCATTACTCAGATAAAATTCATAGATAGAGAACACATAATGCAAATATTTGGCAAAATTTTGGGCGCGTTTTTTGGCTTTTTATTTGGAGGGCCGCTCGGTTTAGTTTTTGGTCTGTTTTTAGGACATCAATTCGATAAAGCTCGCCGATTGAACCAATCTGGATTCAATAGCTCCGGTTTTGGTCGAGGGCCAAGCCAAGCAGAAAGACAGAGTGAGTTTTTTAAATCCGCTTTTGCAGTTATGGGACATGTTGCTAAAGCGAAGGGGCAAGTAACACCAGAAGAGATTCAGCTTGCTTCTACCATGATGGAGCGCATGAACCTACATGGAGAGCAACGTAAAGCGGCGCAAGATGCTTTTCGTGATGGTAAAGAGAGTGACTTCCCGCTGAGCGACGTACTTGAGCGAGTGAAAATCTCATCGGGTGGTCGTTTTGATCTTCTACAGTTCTTTCTTGAGTTGCAAGTATCTGCTGCATTTGCTGATGGGAGCTTGCATCCAAGTGAGCGTCAGGTCTTGCATAAGATAGCTCAAGGTCTAGGGTTTTCTGCAGAGCAATTAGAACGCCGCTTGCAGATGCAAGAAGCTTCATTCCGTTTCCAACAGCAAGGCGGAAGCTTTGGTGGTCATCAAGGCCATGGGCAATCATCAGGTTGGCAACAGGCTTCACAGCAGAATCAGCTTGGCGATGCTTTTAAGGTACTAGGTGTGAGTGAGAGTGCCGACGGTAAAGAGGTCAAGAAAGCTTATCGTAAGCTGATGAATGAGCACCACCCAGATAAACTGATGGCGAAGGGCTTGCCTCCAGAGATGATGAATGTTGCGAAAGAGAAATCGCAAGAGATTCAAAATGCTTATGACCTGATAAAAAAAGTTAAAGGTTTTAAGTAATCGAACACTAAAGCGAGTCATGACATTAAATGACTCGCTTTTTTATTAAAGGGAATTATATGACGGTAACGTATCAGGATGTTCTAGAGTTTTGGTTCGATGAGTTGACGCCTAAAGATTGGTTTACTGGCGGCGCCGAGATTGACTCTTTGATAGAGTCTCGATTTTCTGAACTGCACAAAACTGCGACTCAAGGTGAGCTGTTTGAATGGCGACAAAACGCACAAGGGCGATTGGCAGAGATTATCGTGCTTGATCAGTTTTCTCGAAATATTGGTAGAAACAGTCCGGCAGCTTTTTCGGCTGATCCGATGGCGTTGGCTCTAGCGCAAGAGGCGGTAGCGGGTGGTTTTGACCACCAACTTAACGAGCAACAAAAAAGTTTCCTGTATATGCCTTATATGCACAGTGAGTCTTTGTTGGTCCATGAACAAGCCGTGGAGCTCTTTTCTCAAACGGGATTAGAACATAATTTGGATTTTGAGTTTAAGCACAAGATTATCATTGAGCGATTTGGTCGCTATCCGCACCGAAATGAAGTGTTAGGACGAACTTCGACTCCTGAAGAGGTTGAATTCTTGCAGCAGCCAGGTTCAAGTTTCTAGTTTTAGAATTCAGTGAAATAGATGAAAAGAGGCTAGTGGTTGATAAAACCCTAGCCTCTTTTTTGTTTTGCTTTAGTTATGAAGTTTAGCGTTAGAGCTAGTTAGCTTGGTTGAGCGACCAGTCGTAGTCATAACTGATATTTTGAGTATTGGTTACTGCTTCTGTTCGATATTGGTCTAAGTGCTGAATGAGTTGTTTCTCCGTACCAAAATCCACAGCAAACCAATCGTAAATCGATGATAGCTGAAGCTTATTATTTGTAACCAGCACGCCTTTGTCACTGTTTACAAACTCATGAGCAGCTTGCTCTAGCAAGGTTTCAGTATTGTCAGAGGTAAAAGCATCAGGCTGCAAGTTAGGGCAACTTAGGCTGGCACAGTTCACTGCATAATGCGTGCGTGGATCTTGCCAAATCGGTCTTAGGATTCGATGTTCAATATCGTTGAGTGTCAGTGACTTACCGTTAACGACTACTACATCATCTCCCCACGGCCCGAAACTAAATAGTCCGCCAAGTTTAGTGATGGATTTTATCGGGTAGGCATCAAGAATCAAATCGACAGTCACGGCGTTGTATAGGTTAACCCAATAGGCATACTGCTCCGCTTTTGAATAGTCGAGCGGATTAACTTGTTCGAGTTGTTGGATGTATTGCTTGAGCTTTTTTTTATCGGCAGTGTTCACTGCTTTATAGCGAACTAGGGTATTTTGCCCTTGTTTAACTAGGTTGTTATCGAGAAATTGCTGCCAATCTTGGTGAGATACTTGTTCTAGATTGGTTTCATTGCTTTGATTCCAGTACCGCCAAAGATCGGATTTAGGCGCAGACCAAACTAAGGTTGAGAAAAGTAGGCTGACAATAAAAAGTAGTTGTTTCATGGCATTCTCCTGATGACTGACTACTAAGACCTTATGGCTTACCATTTTCTTTCATGGCTCTTCAGTTAAATAACGAACTTAGTCAAATAAAGAAGAAGTTTAATAATGATATTCAGCTAAATAAAAAAGGTTGGCACTAGGCCAACCTTTTATGTCTACAGAAACTGTGTGATTCTATTTCAAGACTTCTTTATTTCAGGAAGCTAGGAATCTTAGCTTCAAACTCTGAGATCTTATCAGCATGTTGAAGTGTAAGGCCGATATTATCTAAACCATTCAGTAAGCAATGACGGCGGAACTCATCAATTTCAAACGAGTACTGTTTACCATTTGCGCTCACTTTCATTGCTTCTAGATCAACGGTGATTTCTGCGCCTTCATTTGCTTCAACGAATTGGAATAGCTCATCCACTTCTTGCTCAGTCAATCGAACCGGCACCATTTGGTTGTTGATCGAGTTACCGTAGAAAATGTCGGCAAAGCTCGGTGCGATCATTACTTGGATACCGTAATCGGCAAGCGCCCAAGGTGCATGTTCACGAGATGAGCCACAACCGAAGTTTTCACGAGCTAGAAGAATTGAAGCGCCTTGGTAGCGTGCTTCGTTCATTACAAACTCAGGGTTTGGTTGTTTGCCAGCGTCATCTAAGAAGCGCCAGTCGTGGAACAAGTGCTTACCAAAACCGATGCGGTTCACTTTCTGTAGAAACTGCTTTGGAATGATCGCATCAGTGTCGATGTTGGCCGTATCTAGAGGAACGACTAATCCGGTGTGTTGTTGAAAACCTGACATGTTAAATCCTCTAATTAAAGTTCACGAATATCGACAAAGTGACCAGCGATAGCGGCTGCGGCTGCCATCGCTGGGCTAACTAGGTGCGTACGACCATCACGGCCTTGGCGACCTTCAAAGTTACGGTTTGATGTAGAAGCACAGCGCTCTTGTGGACCTAGACGGTCATTGTTCATTGCAAGACACATAGAGCAGCCTGGTAGGCGCCATTCAAAACCTGCTTCGATGAAGATCTTATCTAGGCCTTCTGCTTCAGCTTGCGCTTTTACTTGCTCAGAGCCTGGAACGATCAATGCTTGAACATGTTTCGCGACTTGGCGGCCTTTTGCTACGGCAGCAGCTGCACGCATGTCTTCGATACGCGAGTTAGTACAAGAACCTACGAAGACTTTATCGACGTTGTAATCCGATAGCGACTTACCTGCTTCAAGACCCATATAAGCCAGAGCTTTTTCTGCAGATGCCTTTTCAACAGGGTCTGCGAAGCTTTCTGGTGCAGGGATTGGTGTGTCTACCGAGATAACCTGACCTGGGTTGGTTCCCCATGTGACTTGCGGTTTGATGTCTGCCGCTTCTAGCGTGACAACAGCATCGAACTCTGCGTCAGCATCGGTTTTCAATGTGTCCCAGTATTCAATTGCCGCTTCTAAGTCTTCCCCTGCTGGAGAGAACTTACGACCTTTGATGTACTCGTATGTCGTTGCATCTGGAGCAATTAAGCCAGCTTTCGCACCAAGCTCAATTGCCATGTTACATACCGTCATACGACCTTCCATCGTAAGGTCTGTAATTGCCTCACCACAGAATTCAACCACGTAGCCTGTACCGCCAGCAGCCGTTGTTTTACCGATGATCGCTAGCACGATGTCTTTTGCAGTGATGCCCGGAGCAACCTTGCCTTTTACTTCGATCTTCATGGTTTTAGCGCGAGCTTGTTTTAGCGTTTGAGTTGCTAGAACGTGTTCAACTTCTGAAGTACCAATACCGAACGCAAGAGAACCAAATGCACCGTGTGTCGCAGTGTGTGAGTCACCACATACGATGGTCATGCCCGGTAGAGTAATACCTAGCTCAGGGCCCATGACGTGCACAATACCTTGGTATTTGTGGTTTAGGTCGTAAAGCGTTACACCAAACTCTTCACAGTTTTTTGATAGCGTTTCCATTTGGATACGAGCCATCTCACCAGAAGCATTAATGTCTTTGGTTTGAGTTGATACGTTGTGATCCATGGTCGCGAAAGTCTTGCCTACTTGGCGAACTTTACGGCCTTTTTCTCGCAGCCCATCAAACGCTTGAGGTGACGTTACTTCGTGAACTAGGTGACGGTCGATGTAAAGAATCGGGTTTTCGCCTTCCGCTGCTACTGCAACGTGTGCGTCGTAAACTTTTTCGTATAAGGTTTTTGCTTGCTGGTTTGTCGACATAGCTGTTCTTCCTTGGGAGCATCAGTCCCAGTGTTTGTTTCGAGCCAAGTCATGCGGTTTAAGCTGACTTGGCTTGATATTATTCTTATGTACTTGCTTTTAATCGGAGCATTTAGCCTATGAAGCTAAGATGTACTCTGCGATCTTGTCACCCATTTCAGAGGTAGTAAGCGCTTGGTTGTTACCTGCAAGGTCTGCTGTTAGCTCGCCTGCAGAAAGTGCTTTAGACACCGCTGCTTCGATGTCTTGTGCTGCTGCTGCTTCGCCTAGGCTGTAACGAAGCATTAGCGCAGCAGAAAGAATTTGCGCTACTGGGTTCGCGATGTTCTTGCCTGCGATATCTGGCGCGCTGCCACCTGCAGGTTCGTATAGGCCGAAGTTACTTTCGTTCAAGCTTGCAGAAGGAAGCATACCCATAGAGCCGGTGATCATTGCACACTCATCAGAGATGATGTCACCGAAGATGTTTGAACATAGCATTACGTCAAACTGAGATGGATCTTTGATTAGCTGCATGGTCGCGTTGTCGATGTACATGTGGTTTAGCGTGACATCTGGGTAATCTTTCGAGATTTCTTCAACCACTTCACGCCATAAGATAGAGCTCTGTAGAACGTTCGCTTTATCGATTGAGTAAACGTTTTTGTTACGTAGACGTGCAGATTCAAAAGCAATCTTTGCAATGCGTTCGATTTCGTAACGGTGGTAAATCTCAGTATCAAAGGCTTTTTCAGTTGCGCCTTCGCCTTCACGACCTTTAGGTTGGCCGAAGTAGATGCCGCCTGTTAGCTCACGAACAACAACGATGTCGAAACCATTACCTGAAATGTCAGCACGCAAAGGAGAGAAAGACTCTAGACCTTTATGGATTTGTGCAGGACGTAGGTTACAGAACAATTGGAAGTGTTTACGCAGGGGAAGTAGAGCACCACGCTCTGGTTGATCGTTTGGTGGAAGGTGTTCCCACTTAGGGCCGCCAACCGAGCCAAATAGTACTGCGTCAGATTCTTCACAGCCTGTTACTGTCGCTTCTGGAAGTGGACAGCCGTGGTTATCAATTGCGATACCACCAACATCATACTCTTCGCGAGAAAAGCTAATTGCGTGTTTCTTTTCGATCGCGTCTAACACTTTATGTGCTTGCTGCATTACTTCTGGGCCAATGCCATCACCAGGTAGTACGGCAATCTTGTATGATTTATCAGTCATGTTAATCCTTTAATTCTTGTTACTGAGCTGTTCGCTCGTTTTAAATTTTGTCCCTAAAGCCAATAACATCGGCTCTAGGGCTCTGTTATTGGGTGTTTAAACTGTCGCGATTCTTTGCTGTTTCATTTCAGCAATGGTGTCTGCGCGTTGAATGCTATTAATAACGTGCAGTAGCGCCTGACCAGAGGCCTCAACGATATCCGTTGAAACGCCCGTACCGTGGTATTTACGGCCTTTATAGTTAGCAATAATATCAGCTTGGCCTAGGCCATCTTCGCCTTCACCTTTCGCGGTAAGGTCGAATTTATCCAAGGCAATCTCGTAACCCGTTAAGCGGTAGATACATTGGTATAAAGCATCAACAGGGCCGTTACCAACAGCCGCTTCGCATTTCTCTTCATCGCCACATTGAAGCTTGATGCTGGTGGTAGACATAACACTACCAGATTGCACGCTTAGGTAGTTAAGTTTATAGAAGTCATCTTCGTCGCGTAGGTTCGCAAAGTGCATTAGTGCTTCAAGGTCGTAATCGAACACTTGGCCTTTACGGTCAGCTAGCTTCAAGAAGTCTTCGTACAATGAATCTAGGCTGTACTCGTTGTCTTTGTAACCCATAGCATCCATGTGGCTCTTAACGGCTGCACGACCGCTGCGGCTTGTTAGGTTCAATGCTTTGTTCTTCAAGCCAATAGACTCAGGCGTCATGATCTCGTAAGTGTTCTTGTTCTTAAGCATGCCATCTTGGTGGATACCTGAAGAGTGGCTGAATGCGTTAGCACCAACGATTGCTTTGTTGTCTTGAATTGGCATGTGGCAAAGCTGGCTAACCAACTTACTGGTACGGTGAATCTCTTTGTGATCCAAACCAGTATGAACACCTAATAGCTCTTGACGAGTTTTGATGATCATTGCGATTTCTTCTAAAGAACAGTTACCCGCACGCTCACCAATACCATTGATTGTGCCTTCAATTTGTCGAGCACCCGCTTGAACCGCAGCAATTGAGTTGGCAACCGACATACCTAAATCATCGTGGCAGTGAACAGAGATGATCGCTTGATCGATGTTTGGTACGCGATCAAATAGCGTTTGGATAATGCCACCGAATTCATTTGGTACTGTGTAGCCTACAGTATCTGGAATGTTGATGGTTTTTGCGCCAGCGTTGATAGCAGCTTCAACCATACGACATAGGTTGTCGATAGGTGTACGACCTGCATCTTCACAAGAGAACTCAACATCATCGGTATAGTTACGCGCATGCTTTACAGCTTTTACTGCCATCTCGACAACATCGTCGTAGCTGCGACGTAATTTGTCTTGAACGTGAACCGTCGATGTCGAAATAAAGGTATGAATACGGAACTGCTCAGCGACTTTTAACGCTTCTGCCGCTGCGTCGATGTCTTTCGCAACTGCGCGAGAAAGTGCACAGATTCGGCTATCTTTAATATTCTTCGCGATGGTTTGTACAGATTCGAAATCGCCTGGTGATGACACTGGGAAACCGGCTTCAATAACATCTACACCCAGTCGTTCAAGTGCATAAGCGATCTGTAATTTCTCTTTTACCGTAAGGCTTGCTGCCAACGCTTGCTCGCCATCACGTAAGGTCGTGTCAAAAATTATCACTTGATCGTTCATGGGTGCTTCCTTATATCGATAATGAATCGATTGCTATCCAAATTATTATTAAGAATGATGTTCTTTTAAAAGTGCCAGTTACAAAAAAACCCGCTCAGCGCGGGTTTTAATATTTGTGTAGTTCTTGACCCACAACTTACCCGCGCGATTGGTTCACGATAAGGAGAAGTTTCAGCAGTCGAGAAGAAGAAAAAATCATTACACAAATATCCGTAAATAAACTGTTAACACCATATTTACCGGAATTTATTCTGAGCGTCAAACAAGAAAATCCAATATCAGCGTGCATTGGCGACGTTTTGGTTTGGTTTGTGCTGTTTTGTGTTGTTTTGTTGGCTGAATCATCTGATTGGCGGTTTTGTATTGGGGGGTTAGTTTATCGTTTGGCTTATGTGTAGGTTAAAACTTTGTAGTAAATCTTTTTGATGGAACGATTCACCAAAAAAATCACAAGCGTGACCAAATTAATTAATCACTTGATTAAATAGTGAGTAATTAATCTTCTACTGTTACGCCTGTTTATCTCTATAATTAATCATATGATTAATTATAGAGATGGATTTTTGCCATGACGGCACGAAAAGCAGGGCGACCTCAAAAGAACTTAGATGTTCGACAGTTATTGATTGAGCATGCTCGTGATCTGTTTGTCGTTCAGCCATACGATAAGGTCTCGACACGTTTAATTGCTGATCGTGCGGGTGTGAACATTGCGATGATCCGTTATTACTTTGGTAGTAAGGCCGGGCTGTTTGAGGCGATGCTGCGTGAAACGCTACGACCGATGCAATTGCAGATGCAAAGGTTGGTTGAAGAAAGCAGCCATGAGAACTTTCTTGATTTAATGCGGACTTACTACAAAGAGATGGTCAAGGTGCCCAAGTTTCCTCGCTTGATAGCTCAAGTGATGAATATGCCGCCTTCAGAGGTGCAGAGAGAGTTGCTAGAGAAGGTCTTTCTTGATGTAACCAAACCTGCTCAAGATGTCATTTTTGAAAAACTGGTGGCACAAGGCGTCTTAAGAAAAGATATGGATCCTAAACTCTGTCGCGTGTCGTATATAAGCTTGATGGTATTTCCATTCATTGCGCCGCCTCCTCTATTAGCAATCCATGGTATTGAGATTAATGAAGAATTTCTTAACCGCTTAATCGAACACAACATTAAATTGATGACAGAAGGCTTTATAAATACGCCTAGCCCTTCTTCTGTGCAGGACCAAAGATAATGAAAATAAATAAAAAACTACTCTTCTTTCCAGCACTTGCGGTTGGTGTGATTGGCCTTGTCGCCGCGATTAACTTGAAGCCGGATCTGCCAACCAAACCTGCAGGTGATAGAGCCCGCTTAGTTGATACAGTAAGCCTAGAGCAACAACTGATAGCGCCGTTAGCGGTTGGTTTTGGCAAAGTGGTGCCGAAAGTCGAATGGAAAGCGATTGCTGAGGTGACAGGACAAATAGTGTATCGACACCCGGATCTTGAAAAAGGGCAGGTGATCCCTGCAGGAACGGTTGTGCTCAAGGTTGATCCATTGGATTACGAATTGAAACTGATACAAGCAGAGGCGGATCTAAAATCAAGCCAAACCTCATTAGCGAAATTGAATCAAGAAGAAGACAACCTTAATCAGACTCTTAAGATCGAAAAGAATCGCTTAGTGATCAGCAACAAAGAGCTACAACGTAAACAGGATCTGCGTAAGAAAGGACTAACTTCTCAGTCTGATGTCGACCTGCAACAACAAAGCGCATTGTCTCAACAGAAGCTAGTGTTGGATATCGCGAACCAAATTGCTTTAATGCCAGATGAAAAACGCGTCGCGCAAGCGGTGATTAAGGTCAACCTATCTAAAGTGAAAGAAGCACAACGCTCTCTCGATAAGACCACCATAACCTTGCCAAGAGCTATGCGAATAGCTCAGGTTGATATTGAACAAAATCAAGTGGTTAATCTTCAGCAAGAGATGTTTATTGCTCACGGGATTAATGTCATGGAAGTGGAGGCACAACTTTCTATTCACGATATGCAAACTTTAGCCTCCAGTTTTAACCAGTTCCCTCGCGATGCAGCAGGAATCCCTAATCCTTATGAAGCGCCAATCAAAGCAAGCATTCAACTTAATAGCGGCAACCTGAACCTTAGCTGGCCTGCGAAGGTGGCAAGAATCAGCGAAACAGTTGATGAAAACCAAGCGACGGCGGGGATTATTCTCGAGATCGCTCAAGATTACTCACAATTGCAACCAGACAGCGCAACGCCTTTGGTCAACGGCATGTTTGTCAAAGCTGAGATTGAGGGTGTAGCGAATCTGAGTTGGGTGGTTCCAGAGCGAGCACTGCATGGTGATAAGGTTTATCTGATGGATGACAATCAGCGTTTGCAAGTGGTCAATGTTGAAGTGCTTTATCGCAGAGACAATCAAGTGGTTGTGAGTGGCGAGCTACAAACTGGAGATAAACTGGTGCTCAATGATGTTCTGCCAGCAATTGAAGGCATGTTACTGAAAGAGTCGAACCCTGAAGAGGCTGAGCTGGAATCAAATACTCAGGAGAGTGCGTCATGATCAAGTTTTTCTCTCGGCACCCAACAGCAGCCAACTTGCTGATGCTTGGGCTGTTGATCTTGGGTATAAGTTCACTATCAACCATCAAACGTGAAACATTTCCCGCTTATGACCCGCCTTACATTATGGCTGCGATTGTTTATCCCGGCGCTTCTCCACAAGAAGTGGAAGAGAGCTTATGTGTGCGTATGGAAGATGCAGTAGACGGGTTAGCTAACATTGAAGAGACTCAGTGTGAAGCGATCGAAGGCAGCGCTCGTTTAATTCTCAAGTTAAATGAGAAAGCGGACATCGGCCGAATGCTGGTGGACGTGCAAACTCAGATCAACTCGATCAATGACTTCCCAACCGAGATTGAATCACCTGTTGTTCAAGAGCTAGATTGGAATGAACCAGTTGTTGATATCGCCATCACAGCCGAAACGTCGTGGCCGGAACTTAAGGCCTACGCGGAAGAGCTTAAGCGCACTATGAAGCTCGATTACGGTGTATCTTTGGTCGAGGTCAGCGGCTTCTCAGATCATCAATATCGAGTAGAACTGGATACCCAAGCCATTCGTCAGCTGGGTTTGAGCGTCGGTGATATCGCCGATCAGATAGGCCGTCAAAATGTAAAGCTTCCGAGCGGTAACGTTGAAACACCAGACAAGAACTTTTTGATTCGTTTTGACGAGAGGCGAATTACGCCTGTTGAACTGGAAAGTATCGTGGTTGGATCTGCGCCTAATGGTTCGGTGATTCGCTTAAGGGACATAGCCAAAATAACCGACCGCTTTGAGCTTGATGAACAGAAGGTACTGTTTGATGGTAAGCCTTCTGCGCTATTGAAGATCAGCAAAAACAAAGAAGATGATGCGCTACGAATCAAAGAGAACGTGACCCGATTCGTTGAAGATCAAAGCGCGATTGCCCCTGATGGTGTGACATTGCAAATGACCAATGATCTCTCGTCTGTGCTTTGGGATCGTTTAACCATGATGGTACGCAACGGCTGGCAAGGTATTGTGCTGGTGTTTGCCACCATGTGGTTGTTCTTCAGTTTGCGATATTCATTCTGGGTTGCGGCAGGTTTACCCGTAGCCTTCCTTGGTGGCTTGTTTTTAATGGCCAACCTTGGCCTGTCGATCAACATCATGTCATTGGTCGGCTTATTAATGGCGATCGGTATTATGATGGATGATGCCATCGTGATTGCCGAATCGATAGCCTCCCATTTAGATAGGGGGCAAAATGTTGATGATGCGGTGTACAACGGAGTTAAGAAAGTGCTCCCCGGGGTGTTATCTTCTTTCTTAACCACTGTGTGTATTTTCGGTAGCTTACTATTCCTTGATGGGGAAATGGGTGCGGTGCTTAAAGCGGTGCCTCAGGTACTTATCTTGGTGTTGTCGCTGAGTCTAATCGAAGCGTTTCTTATTCTACCAAATCACTTATCTCATTCATTACATAAAGAAAAAAATGACAAGCCTGCACTGCGCTTCAAAGTCGTGTTGTTAGAGAAGTTTGAGAACTTCCGCAATACCACTTTGATGAACATGGTCGAGAAGGTCGTGACGTTCCGTTATGCCTTTATGGGCGGTGTGATAACTCTGCTGTTGTTATCCATCTCCTTGATCGCTGGTGGCGTTGTCAAATTCCAGCCCTTTCCTGAGTTGGATGGCGATATTGCCGAGGCGCGTATTATTCTTCCCCCGGGCGCATCATTGTCTCAAACCGAAAAAGTCGTCGACAAAATTGTCGCGTCGGCTGAGCGTTTGAACAAGCAATGGAGCGAAGAGGTTGAGGAAGGCAATACACTGGTCGAGCACATCACCAGCCAATTCAATGCTAACGCCGATGCTAATGAATCTGGCCCACATTTAGCTACAGTTCGCTTAGACTTACGTGGAGCAGAGAGCCGTAATACGGTTATCGATGACTTCATTGATGCGTGGCGTGAAGATATTGGCGATTTAGCGGATCCTATTTCATTGGTGTTTAAGCAACCCACTATGGGCCCGGGCGGTCGTGCTATTGAGATTCGTGCTAAGCATGATGACCTGAGTGCATTGAAATCGGCCTCTTTGGATATTCAGGAATACCTCAATCAGTTTGATGGCGTACATGGTGTGCTTGATGACATGCGCATGGGTAAGGAAGAGATCTTAGTGAAGCTGCGCCCTGGAGCCGAAACCTACAATGTGAATGGGCAGATGATTGCATCTCAGTTACGAGCGGCTTTCTTTGGGCAAACGGCGGATGAGATTCAAATCGGTGTTGAGAATATCTCGATTGAGGTTCGTCTTGATAAAGAGCAAGCGGGCGACATACAGCAGCTGGCTAACTTCCCAATCATTACCGCAGATGGCAGTCAGATCCCGCTAGCAACATTGGCGACATTAGATTTCCAACGTAATTACGTGCGAATCCAGCGCATTGATGGGCTGAGAACCATCAGCATCTTTGGTGATATTGACAATAAGAAAGCGAGCTCATCCGCAATTTTGGCTCAGTTCCAAAAAGATGAAGCAGCCAAGCTTGTTCAGAAGTACCCAGGTTTACGCTTTGATTTCGAAGGGGAAGCTAAAGATGCAGCTAAGACTGGCGCCTCGATGGGCAAAGGATTCTTACTCGGCTTATTCGGCGTGTTTGCGATCCTTAGCTATCAGTTCAGAAGCTACTTAGAGCCTGTGGTCGTGATGTTAGCCATTCCACTCGCCTTTATTGGAGTGGTTGTTGGTCACTGGATACTTGGGCACTCTTTGAGTATGCCTAGCATGATGGGCTTTGTGTCGCTTGCCGGGATTGTGGTCAACGATTCTATCTTGTTGGTGCAGTATATTCGTCACCATGTCGATGAGGGAGATAGCGTGCATGACTCAGTGGTGAAAGCCAGTCGCGAGCGTTTCCGTGCGGTATTTTTGACCTCAATGACGACAGCCGCTGGTTTGTTACCGCTACTAACAGAAACTAGCTTGCAGGCTCAGGTTATCCAGCCATTGGTTATTTCGATTGTGTTCGGCATATTTGCCTCGACCTTACTGGTGCTGTTTATGATCCCAGCGGCCTACGCGATATTGGCGGATTTCGGTTTGGTGAAAAAGCACGAGCCACTCTCGTTATAGAGTCTTCGTTTATTCGTTTTTAAAGAAATAACAAACAATAAAGCGACCTTGAGTCGCTTTATTTGTATCTGTGTGATCACACTCAAGCTTGGGATGCACAATTTAGTTGAGTCATTTGCTTCAAAATTCATTTTAGTTCATTAAAAACGTCACTTAACTGTCATTTCAGGGGAATAACTTGAGCCTTAACTGAATAAGGATTGTTAAGGAGAACGTATGCGTACCATCGAACCTATTGTCCGCTGGGATGTGGCATTTTCTGTTTTCTGTTTAAAGAACCGTTACAGCGGGCAACATGCAACCTTGAGTAAAGCGGTGTCTCATACTGGAGATGGACACCTTTATGTTTTGATTGCTTTGGTTGCACTGCTGGCTGATAGCAACACCGGTCGAGATTTTCTTTTGGTGGGCTTAACCGCTTTTGCTATCGAACTGCCTATCTACTGGCTGGCCAAAAATACCCTCAAGCGCCGTAGACCAGCTGAATTCTCTTCACTGCTTCACTCTCATATTGTGCCATCCGATAAATACAGCCTGCCTTCAGGGCATTCCGCTGCGGCTTTTGTTATGGCGACCCTAATTGGACATTTCTATCCGAGCTTGTACCTCTTTAGCTTGGTGTGGGCAACTGCGATTGCAGGCTCTCGAATCCTGCTCGGTGTGCACTTTTTAACGGACGTACTGATTGGTGCAGCCTTGGGCATCGCTTGTACTAGCCTTGCTATCAGTTTCATCCTGTAATCATTTTGTTGGCAATCACTGCCGAGCTAAAGTGGTAAATTCAAAGGAACATGCATGAAAATTTTATATGGTGTACAAGGTACGGGGAATGGTCACATCGCGAGAGCGAGAGCAATGGCTGTGGCTTTTCGTCAGCAAAATATCGATGTCGATTTTCTATTCTCAGGTCGAGAAGCGAGTAAATACTTTTCGATGGAAGCGTTTGGCAACTATCAGACTCGCAGCGGCTTAACTTTTTACAGCGAGCAGGGGCAGGTTAAATACGGCAAAACATTCATCAAGAATAACATCTGGCGATTTCTCCGTGAGATTAACCAGATCGATCTTACGCCTTATGACTTAGTGATTAATGACTTTGAGCCTGTGACTGCATGGGCGGCTAAGCGGCAAGGTGTGCCATGCATTGGGATAAGCCACCAGAATGCGTTTCGTTATGATGTACCCAAAGAAGGGGGCAACTGGATTGAACATTCAGTGATTCAACATTTCGCTCCAACCGAGCACTCTATTGGTTTGCATTGGTATCACTTTGAACAGCCGATTTTACCACCTATTGTTCATACACCTATTGTTCACACGCTGGTTGGTAATGAACAAACCAAAACAGCACCAGATTTTACGTTGGTCTATTTGCCGTTTGAGGAGATTGAGTCGATCTCAGAGCTGCTGATGAAGTTCATTTCCCATAATTTTGTTTGCTACCACCCGAATGTCATTGAGCATAGCCGAGTCGAAAATATTGAGTTTAAACCACTCAGTCATGCAGGCTTTCAATTCGACCTAAACCAGTGCTCAGGTGTGGTAGCCAATGGCGGCTTTGAATTGCCATCTGAAGCCCTAACCTTGGGGAAAAAATTGCTTCTCAAACCACTCGAAGGACAGTTCGAACAACAGAGCAATGTGGCGACGCTAGAGGCTCTTGGATTAGCTCAAACCATGACCTTTTTAGATGCGGCTATCTTGCGTACTTGGCTCAGTGAAAAACAGGCTGAAGTGGTCACTTACCCTGACGTGGCAAGTGCACTCGTTGAATGGCTATTAGCGGGGAATTGGTCTAATCAAGACGACTTAAGAAAGCAACTTTGGGGCAAGGTAGATTTTCCAAGTTATGCATCGCTCACCTAACTCATAAGTGTTATTTCTGAATGGACGGGCCAACCAATTCATAGGTTCAATAAGTTGTAACAATTGTAACCAAACGATAGAACAGCTAAATAAGTCGAAATGAAACTCATAAGTGAAGCATTTTATGTTTTTTTATAACTCTATAAGTTTCTGATTTTTAGGTGTTATTTAATCATTAAGATAAAATAAAATTATTCTTTATCAATCTTGTTGGTAGCTCGAGATGTATTGGTTAATAGTAATGGTAATCCGAAAAGTATCGGTCTGATAAATATAAGAATTAGTGGTTATCTATTCCCATACCATTACCAATTTAACGCTGTCGAACCGACAAGAGGCAACTTGAATGTTAGAGAAAAAAGACGCAATGAGTGCAATTGCAAGCTACAGAATGGAAAGCACACTTCGTGGAGTTGACTTAAATCTTTTGACTGTATTTGATGCAGTTATGCAAGAACAAAACATTACACGTGCAGCTCACAATCTGGGTATGTCTCAGCCTGCTGTAAGTAACGCTGTTGCTCGTCTAAAAGTGATGTTTAACGACGAACTATTCATGCGTCAAGGTCGTGGTATTCAACCGACTCAACGTGCTCGTCAGTTGTTTGGTCCAATCCGCCAAGCGCTACAGTTAGTACGCAACGAACTACCAAGTTCTGTGTTCTCTCCAGAGTCGTCTTCTCGCCTGTTCAAACTTGCGATTTGCAGCCCTTGTGACATGCGTTTTGCTCCTAAGATTATGTCGACAATCAATGACCAAGCACCTAGCGTTAAACTGCACATGGATGCTGAATTCGATCGTCAACTTTCAGAGCGCATGCGCTACCAAGAAATCGACTTCGTTATTGATTACGCTCGTTTTGATGAGCAAGGCTTCTCAAGCACTGAAATCTTCCAAGATGAATTAGTTGTGGTTGCTTCTGCTTCTCACCCACGCATCAACGGTGAAGTTTCTGCGGCAGAGCTGCTTAACGAAAAACACGCAAAACTGTCTCGCATCCATGGTCAACGTAGCTTCTCTGAGCAAGCTTACCGTGACCTAGATTGCACGCCTTTCTATGAAGGTACGAGCTTGAGCAACGTTCTTTACGTTGTTGGTCAATCTGAACTAGTAACGATTGCTCCTCGTTGGATGGTAGAGCATGCAGCAAATAAAGAGCAGCTTCAGATTCTAGATTTCCCATTCGATAATGCGGCTATTTCTGGCTTCCTAAGCTGGCACGAATCAAGTGAAAAGGACAAAGGACACATTTGGTTACGAGATCAGTTAATGATGATCTGTGGTGAAGTCGTGGCACTTAACTAGACACTAATCCCTATGTTTTATAAGCCCTAAGCTAGGAGTCTGGCTTGGGGCTTTTTTGTACCTGCTATTTTTGTTGATAGAAAACTTAGCGTGAGACGTACTATTACTTATAACTTTGAGCTTCATCAGTTGCCTTTTCCATGATCAGAGGTACACTTGTGCGCTCAAAAAAGCTTACAGGTGTAAGCCAAAGGTAAAGAGATGGCCAATTTAGATTTTCATATCGTAAAAAGACTTCGTGACCAAATTGCCCAAGGCGGCAACCGTACAGCTTTGAAGCACAAAGTAGACAATGTATGGCAAGGCATTAGCTGGGAACAGTTTGGACAACAAATCGATACGCTTTCATTAGCACTGTTGGCTCAAGGACTGAGAGTTCAGGATAAGATCGGTATCTATTCGAATAATATGCCTCAATGGACAGTGGCAGATTTTGCATCTTTACAAGCGCGTCTTGTGACTGTGCCGATTTATCCGACGAACACAGCAGCACAGTCTTCTTACATCATCCAAAACGCAGATGTGAAGATCTTATTCGTTGGCGAACAGGTTCAATTCGATGCGGCTGTTAGCCTGTTTGAAGAGTGCGAACAGTTAGAAGTGGTTGTTGCTATGTCTGATGACATTGACCTTCAAGGCCACAACTTTGCAGTATCGTGGACTGACTTCATGGCGCGTGGCGTTGAAGCACAACAAGCTGAACTTGACATGCGTCTTGCTGATGCAAGCATGGACGACTTACTGACTCTTATCTATACCTCTGGTACCACAGGTCAGCCAAAAGGCGTAATGCTTGATTACACCAATATTGGCTACCAGTTAGAAGGCCACGATGAGCGCCTTAGCCTAAGCAAAGACGATGTCTCACTGTGTTTCCTACCTCTGTCACACGTATTTGAGCGTGCTTGGACGTTCTACGTTCTCTATAAAGGCGCAACCAACTGCTACCTGCAAGACACGATGCAAGTGCGTGATGCGTTAAGCGATGTGAAACCAACAGTAATGTGTGCGGTTCCACGTTTCTATGAGAAGATCTTCTCTGCGATTCACGAGAAGGTATCTAAAGCGCCATTTATTCGTAAAGTGCTATTTACTTGGGCGGTGAACATGGGAGCAAAGCTTTCAGTTTGTCACCAGGAAGGTCGTACTCCATCGTTAATTCTGAAAAAGAGCCATGCACTAGCCGATAAGCTTGTGCTATCTAAACTGCGCGCTCTACTAGGTGGCAACATCAACTTTATGCCATGTGGTGGCGCAAAGCTTGATGAGACGATTGGTCGTTTCTTCCATGCTATCGGTATCAACGTAAAACTTGGTTACGGCATGACAGAAACCACAGCAACAGTATCTTGTTGGGATGACCGCTGTTTTAACCCTGATTCGATTGGTATGTCGATGCCGGGCGCAGAAGTAAAAATTGGTGCGAAGGACGAGATTCTTGTTCGTGGTCCAATGGTGATGCGTGGCTATTACAAGATGCCAGAAGAGACAGCTAAGACATTCGATGAGCACGGTTTCTTGAAAACTGGTGATGCGGGTCATTTTGATGAAAATGGTAACCTGTTCATTACCGATCGTATCAAAGAGCTGATGAAAACCTCTGGTGGTAAGTACATTGCACCGCAAGTGGTGGAAGGCGCGATTGGTAAAGATCACTTTATCGAACAGATTGCTGTTATCGCTGATACGCGCAAATTCGTTTCTGCGCTGATTGTTCCTTGTTATGACTCACTAGAAGAGTATGCCAAAGAGCTTAATATCAAGTATCACGATCGCGTTGAGCTTGTTAAGCATCACCAAATCGTCGAGATGCTAGAAAAGCGTGTGAATGACCTACAGCAAGAACTGGCTAAGTTTGAGCAAGTGAAGAAATTCAAACTGCTACCAAAAGCATTTTCTATGGATGATGGTGAGCTGACACCAACTCAAAAATTGCGTCGTAAAGTTATCAACGATAAGTATCAAGACGAAATCGAAGAAATGTACAATGAAAAGCCAAAAGATAAGTAGTTTTCTGCTTAGATAAATTTTCAGTTGTTTAAAAATCCCCCTACGGATGTGATTGCATTTTTAGGGGGATTTTTTGTATCTAATGACACGCACAATGTGCGAAAACGCACGCCAGAAAGCTCGCTGTTAATCGAAAAATAGCGATCTTTCGAAATATTAAGTGCTTTTTTTTGTCTGGTAACCAGTTTTTAAATCTATCATTTAGGTCTTGGGTGGGTTTTATTTAATGCTTTGAGCTAATAGTTGGTTTTTTGGCACAGTGGCCGAATAACAGGTGTTAGACCAGATGATAATAAAGCGTTAAAGTTGTTTCGTATTACTGTTTGTTGTTATCACGACAGACAGCCATAGCCGAAAAAGTGGAAGTATTTCGAATTAGGCTACGAATAAGCCCTAGACTATGAAAAACCAGCCCAACATGTTCACCAAATATGATTGGAAACTGGTGAGGAGAGCAATATGACAACAAAACCTGAAACAGCAATGTTATCCGGCGCTGAGATGGTGGTGCAGTCTCTGATTGAAGAGGGTGTAGAACAAATCTTTGGTTACCCGGGTGGTTCTGTACTTGATATCTACGATGCGCTGCATGCTAAAACTGCTGAAATTAAACACGTATTAGTACGACACGAACAAGCCGCTACCCACATGGCAGATGGCTATACTCGTTCTACCGGTAAACCGGGTGTAGTACTTGTGTGTTCTGGTCCAGGTGCGACCAATACCGTTACTGGTATTGCAACAGCCTACATGGACTCAATCCCAATGATTGTTATTTCTGGTAACGTACCAAATAACCTTATTGGTAACGATGCCTTCCAAGAGTGTGACATCGTGGGTGTATCACGCCCGATCGTTAAACACAGCTTCTTAGTTAAGAAAGCGGAAGATATCCCTGAAGTCGTTAAAAAAGCATTCTATATTTCAACGACAGGACGTCCCGGTCCTGTGGTTATTGATCTGCCCAAAGACATCTTAAACCCACAAATCAAGCTTCCTTATGAATACCCAGAAACGATCAAAATGCGTTCGTACAACCCAACGGTTACGGGTCATAAAGGTCAGATTAAAAAGGCGCTAAAAGCCCTTCTTGAAGCGAAGAAGCCAGTACTTTACGTCGGTGGTGGTGCGGTTATTTCTGAGGCAGATAAACAGCTAATCAAATTAGCTGAAGCACTGAATTTACCCGTAGTAAGTACCCTAATGGGGCTTGGCGCTTTCCCTGGCACTCATAAGAACTCTTTGGGTATGCTAGGTATGCATGGTTTGTATGAGGCTAATATGGCGATGCATAATGCTGATCTTATCTTTGGTGTCGGTGTACGCTTTGATGACCGTACGACCAATAACCTGGATAAGTATTGCCCGAACGCAAAGATCATGCATATTGATATCGACCCATCGTCGATCTCTAAAAACGTGAAAGTGGATCTGCCTATCGTAGGTTCTGCGGAAAAAGTACTAGAAAGCATGGTTAACCTGCTGATTGAGCAGGGCGGCACTAACGATGCGCAAGCTCTAGAGTGCTGGTGGAGTGAAATCAAGCAGTGGCAAGATCGTGATTGCCTAGCTTATGAAAAATCTTCAGAGTGCATCAAACCACAACAAGTTATTGAAACACTTCATAAAGTAACTAATGGTGATGCTTACGTTGCTTCGGATGTAGGTCAGCACCAAATGTTTGCAGCATTGTACTACCCATTCAACAAGCCACGCCGTTGGATTAACTCTGGTGGCTTAGGCACGATGGGCTTTGGTCTGCCTGCTGGAATGGGGGTTAAGTTTGCTAAGCCAGACGAAGAAGTGGTTGTGGTAACGGGTGATGGCAGTATTCAGATGAACATCCAAGAGCTGTCGACTGCGCTGCAATATAATATCCCAGTTAAGATTATTAACCTTAACAACCGTTTCTTAGGCATGGTAAAACAGTGGCAAGACATTGTTTATCAAGGCCGTCACTCTAACTCATATATGGACTCTGTTCCTGATTTTGCTGCTATCGCCGAGGCTTACGGCCACGTTGGTATGCGTATTTCATCTCCGGATGAACTGGAATCAGGTTTGGAAAAAGCACTGGCGATGAAAGACCGTTTGGTATTTGTCGATATCAGTGTGGATGACACCGAGCACGTATACCCAATGCAGATCAAGGGCGAGGGTATGGATAACATGTGGCTAAGCAAAACGGAGAGAACATAATATGAGACACATCATTTCACTATTAATGGAAAACCAACCTGGTGCACTTTCTCGTGTGGTTGGCTTGTTTTCTCAGCGTGGCTACAACATCGAGTCTTTGAACGTATCTCCAACCGATGATCCGACGCTGTCTCGT
Organism: Vibrio sp. TMPB1044; assembly: GCF_030442075.1. Lineage (NCBI taxonomy): Bacteria > Pseudomonadati > Pseudomonadota > Gammaproteobacteria > Vibrionales > Vibrionaceae > Vibrio > Vibrio sp. TMPB1044. The sequence goes on from NZ_JAUJED010000078.1 coordinate 117,804, forward strand.
CTGAACGTAACCACTAACTCAAGCGAAATGCAGCTTGAGCAGATCCAGAAACAGCTACATAAACTAATCGATGTACTTAAGGTACAAGAAGTATCTGAGCTTGAGCATATCGAGCGTGAGCTGTTGATGGTAAAAGTACGCGCGAGCGGCTTTGCTCGTGCAGAAGTGAAGCGCACGGCTGATATCTTCCGTGGCCAAATCGTTGATGTAACGGCTTCTCAATATACGGTTCAAATGGCCGGCACTAGCGAGAAGCTTGATGCCTTCATTCAGGCATTGTCTGAAGTGACGGAAGTGCTTGAAGTAGCTCGAAGTGGTGTTGTTGGCATCGCACGAGGCGAACGTGCGTTGAAAGCCTAGGCGATAAGTCTTTAAAAAACAACTTAAAAGCCGCTTTTGTAAGCGGCTTTTATTTTGTTAATTTTTTAGAGTGCTATAATCCCGCGCTGCACTTCCATTCATCTGAGTTAGCAATGCGAAATAAAAAATCAATAATTACATTGCTGATTATCTCTATCATACTGTCTTCTGCAGTATGCCTGTATTATTTACAGCGCTACAAAGAAGTAAAACAGCAGAGCTTTGACTACTCGGCTAAGCAAGCCGTCCATCAGTTAGTGTATGCCAAGCGAGATTATGATCTTCTTAAGACTCAGTTAGTCTCGGTAATGGAGCTACTAAGTCATAGCCAGAGTTTGGTTAACTTTGCTTCTTCTCCTTCAGACCAAACCAAAGGTCTACTTGAAGAGGTCTGGCAATCTGTTCTTGTGAATCAGAAGTGGTATACACAAATCCATCTGTTAGATATCACAGGTAAAGAACTGGTGCGGGTTAATTATTCCTCTGATACCGGTAGGGTGACGCTACCTCAACATCTGCAAGATAGGTCAGATTCTAACTACTTCCAATACGCTCAAAAACTAGAAGCCGAACAGATTGGCGGTTGGGGTATTGAGCTTGAAACGGAGCATGGTGAAGTCACCTTCCCGTATTCGCCGGTAATCCGTGTTTTTACCCCCGTAGAAACCCCAGACGAAAGAGTAGGCTACCTTGTCATCAATCTCGATGTATGGGGCTTATCGTCGCGTCTGAGCTTTTCACCTGATAACGATCTTCGAGCAGAAGTTCTCAATGACGCGGGCTACTTCATCGCGAGTAACAACAGCGGTAAGTTGTTCGGAGACTCTATTCCTGAAAGAAAAGGCTACAACCTGAAAAATATCGCGCCGAAGACATGGGATGCGATCTCCAATGATCAGGTAGGGTACGTTTTTGAAGATGGTAATTTGTTTGCCTTTAACACGGTTATGCTCGCGAACAGTCAAAAGGTTCATTTACTGATTCAACTTAATCACAAGCAATTGATGGATCGAGCTGAGCGTGATCTGAATGATCTGGCCTATGAAGAGATCATTGTTTTGATTACGGTGCTGATTTTCGCTTTCCCGTTTGCTTACATTGTGACGCACTATCGACGCCGAAGTCTAGAGAGTAAATTGGCACGCGCCGCATTGAATGGCATGTCGGCAGTGATGATCTCTGACAAGCAACACCGCACAATGATGATCAACAACGAATTTGAAAACATGACTGGGTACAGTAAAAAACAAGTTATTGGCCAGAATGCATTGCAGTTGTTGCTTGAGAATACCGACCAAGTGCTCTCAAGTTCGACCATCTGGAGCCATTTAGAACAAGAAGAAGTATGGGAAGGGGAAGTTCAGTGTAAGAACAAGTTACGTATTCCTTTTACTGCGATCATGCGAGTTCATGTGGTCAAAAACAGTTCGGGCAAAGTCAGCTACTACATCACTTCGTTGGTTGATATTTCCGTAAGGAAGGAGCTTGAGGTGCGTTTGAGGATCTTAAGTGAACGCGACTCTTTGAGTAATCTTTGGAACCGACGAAAGTTCGAAGAGCAGTTAGCTTACTATTCTCGCTTGGTTGAGCGTTATCCTAATGAAGCGACTACGTGCTTAGCCTTAGTCGATATCGATAACTTTAAGCGAATCAATGACGAACTTGGCCACGATGAAGGCGACCGTGTGATTGCAAGTGTTGCTAAGCTTCTGCAAGATAGCCTTCGTGGGACTGACTTTGTTGCACGTGTCGGAGGAGAAGAGTTTGCACTCTTGATGCCACACACCTCACTGCCGGAAGCAAAACGCGTATTGGAACGATTACGAATCGAGATTGAGCTAGCAGCTGGAACTAAGGTAACGGTGAGTGTTGGCTTTACGGATTTAACCAGTAACAGCACTCGTTCATATAAGTGTGCTGATGTTGCACTTTACGAATCTAAATCGTCTGGCCGTAATACGGTCTCTATGTGTCCTAGCTACGATGATGTCGCTTAGGTTCGCTTCTACCTAGTCCTCTTTTCTATTTGCTTAACTTCTTCAAGCGGCTCCCCGACTCATTTTGCCTTTCCCCCCTTTTTATTAGGAATCTCACTTTTGAATGACCTATGTCACAAAATCTATACAGTTAGACTAAAGTCTAATGCTGGTGAAAATTTGAGCTAAAATGAACAATAAGTAAACTACTTTGCTTCAGATTACATCGTGTGAAACGATATAATAAATTGAGTGTTTACCAGATGTAAAAGGATGACACCGTTAACTTAATTCAGCTGGTTAGCTAGCCTTATCAATAACTTGAAAGGCAGCAGTAGAATTAGGTTAGCTGGAGCAAGAGTTTGGGGATCATACAGTCTGGTTAAAAGAGGCGTGGTATGTTTGTCGATTTTTTAGTGAGGTTAACCATAGGCACATTAGCCATTCTTGGCTTTCAGCTTAGTGCATTGTATTTTTTACCTATGGTTGTGCTGCTCAATACTCATCACAAAGAGTTTTTTGGGTGGTAGTTCAGTCGTGGTACTGGAAAAAAAAACGGAGCCGTTGGGCTCCGTTTTTATTTGGTGAGAATTTATCTTGGCATTATGCCGCTTCGATAACTTCTTCAATTCGTTTCATTGAACCTAGTAAGTGTTGATCAAGCAGTTCTGTCGCTTGTTCTACATTCTTAGAGAGTACTAGCTTCATGATCATTTCGTGCTCATCAATATTGAACAGATCATCAGATGCGCTTTCTGCAGACATAGCGAGGAAGCGGTAACGTTTCACTTGGTTAATTAGGTCATCAAAGAACTTAAACATGTTCTCTGAATCAGCGCCTTCAAGTAACGCAACATGGAACTGCTGATGGCGCTCTTCCCACTCAACACAATCAAACTCTTCAGATACGTACTGCACTCGCGACAGTTTATGGTAAGACGTTAATACATCTAGTTCCCAGCTCTCATCACCCGCTGAAATCGCTTTTTTAAGCAGAACAGAAGAGACAACACGAAGGCTTTCGTAGAGATCATTCAGTTCTTTCTTTGATACAGGAGATACCCAGCAGCCTTTTTGTGGCTCTAGCTTTACGTATTTGCTCCAAGATAATTGTACCAAGGCTTCACGAATAGGGGATGCGCCAACGTTGTAGCGTGCTTTTAGATCAGCAACAACGAGCTTTTGGCCTGGGGTTAACTCACCATTAAGAATATCTTGGCGAATCATCTTTGATACTTTGTCAGTGAGCGTAGGACTAGACATTACAAACCTCATCTATATATGATTTCTAGTCTGCTAATCCGTCTCTTAGAAAGAGCCAATTGGAAGTTAACAGTACGTAGTTCTATTGTGATTGATAATACAGCGTACTGAAAAGTTAGGCAAGATTTTGTTTCATAAAAAAAGAGGGCCGAAGCCCTCTTTTATATTTTATGCGAATCGGTTCATTCTTATAGAACGTGAACAGATGCCGTGTTTGTAGTACCAGAAGCTACTAGAGCACCAGAAACCATAACTACGATGTCGCCTTTGTTACCTAGGCCAGATTGTAGAGCGATTTCTTTACCGTTGATGTAGAACGCGTCTGTGTTCTCGATAGAGTCAACAAGAACTGGCTTAACACCTTTAGTAAGAACTAGCTGTGCAGCTGTCTTTTCGTTAGTTGTTAGAGCAAGGATGTTTGCAGTTGGGAAGTACTTACGTACTGAACGTGCAGACTTACCGCCTTCAGTTGCAACAACGATTAGAGGAGCAGCTAGCTTCTCTGCAGTGTCTACAGCGCCTTTACATACTGCTTCAGTGATGCGTAGACGTGGGCTGTCTAGACGAGAACCTAGCTCGGCTTTAAGAGCTGAATCAGTACGGTTCGCGATTTGAGCCATGATAGTAACAGCTTCAACTGGGTACTTACCTTTAGCAGTTTCACCAGAAAGCATTACAGCATCAGTACCATCCATGATTGCGTTCGCAACGTCACCCGCTTCTGCACGAGTTGGACGTGGGTTGCTGATCATAGAGTCAAGCATTTGAGTTGCAGTGATAACCATCTTACGTGCACGGTTACACTTCTCGATCATCATCTTCTGAGCGAAGATTACTTCTTCAGCTGGGATTTCAACACCTAGGTCACCACGAGCAACCATGATGCCGTCAGAAGCTTCAAGGATTGAATCGAAGTTATCTACACCTTCTTGGTTTTCAATCTTAGAAATGATGTGGATGTTCTCGCCGCCGTTAGCGTTTAGAAGCTCACGGATTTCTTTAACGTCTTCTTCTTTACGGATGAAAGAAGCAGCAACGAAATCAACGCCTTGCTCACAACCAAACTTAAGGTCAGCTTTGTCTTTCTCAGAAAGAGCTGGAAGTTGAACAGAAACGCCAGGAAGGTTAACACCTTTGTTTTCGCCTAGAGCACCGTTGTTAAGAACTTTACACTTAACTTCAGTTTCTGTTGTTGCGATAACTTCCATTTCGATTAGGCCGTCATCAACAAGGATAGTGTTACCCGCTGTTAGGTCTTTAGCGAAACCTAGGTAAGTTACTGCTACTACGTCTTTGTTACCAACAACTGTTGCGTCAGTTGTGAAAGTGAACTCTTGACCAGCTACTAGATCTACGTCGTTACCATCTTCAAGCTTGATAGTACGGATTTCTGGACCTTTAGTATCTAGAAGGATAGCAAGTTGCTCACCTTTGTTTTCCATTACTTTACGGAAGTTCGCGATACGAGTGCCGTGCTCTGCGAAATCACCGTGAGAGAAGTTAAGACGCATAACGTTCATGCCAGCATCTACTAGTTCAGTTAGCTTCTCTACAGATTCAGTTTTAGGGCCAATCGTACATACGATTTTGGTCTTTTTCATGGAAGGTACTCTCCGGTAAGTATTGTTACAATTTGAAATTTATTTAAGTTCTGAAGATTGGTCCGCTACATCAACATTTTGTGCCTGTTGTGTAAAAGCGCGGGACTTCCAATATGTCCTTCAGAGTTGTAAGTCTTTCATCAATTTTAGTCATTTTATGACCAAAAGATTTTGATTCAATATCGGTTTTATGTGACTTACCCCACTATATAGGCGGTAAGTTGCAAAAAAATAACAGTCAGTTTTGTAATTTTTTTTCTTTTCGGGTGCGGATTCTACCACCTAATGAGTTCAATATCACTGCTTAACAATTGTCTTAGGACAAGGTTTTATCGCTATTTATTAATTTTTTGGATCAAAATAAATGGACTAAATAGTTTCGTTGCAACTATAATATCTTTCATATCGAAACTTAATGGTCTTTTTTAAATGTCGAAACGAAACACGCAGCTCAGAAGACATGCAATTTCTAACTTAGTGAATGAAAAAGGGGAGGTTAGTGTTGATGAATTATCCGCTAAGTTCGAAACCTCAGAGGTCACTATTAGAAAGGACTTGGCGTCTTTAGAGAAAAACGGTCAGCTTTTACGCCGTTATGGTGGTGCGATTTCGTTACCGAAAGAGGTTGTTAATGAAGAACTGGGTCAACAAGTTTCGACTCGAAAGGTTTCATTGGCAAAAGCCGCTGCAGATTTAATTCGCGACCATAACCGCATCGTGATCGATAGTGGCAGTACTACAGGTGCCCTAATTCAGCAGCTTAATGCCAAGCGTGGCTTGGTTGTTATGACCAACTCATTGCACGTCGCTAATGCGCTTAATGAGCTTGAAAGCGAGCCTACATTATTAATGACTGGCGGCACTTGGGATACGCATTCGGACTCTTTCCAAGGCAAAGTCGCAGAGTCGGTGCTTCGCGCTTACGATTTTGACCAACTATTCATCGGGGCCGATGGTATCGACCTTGATAGAGGTACAACCACGTTTAATGAGTTGGTTGGCCTAAGCAAAGTAATGGCTGAAGTGTCACGAGAAGTGATCGTGATGGTTGAGTCGGAAAAGGTGGGACGAAAGATCCCGAACTTAGAGCTGGCATGGGAACACATTGACATCTTAATTACAGATACAGACTTAGGCGAAGAATCCATAGCAAGTATCGAATCACATGATGTTCGCGTGATCCTGACCGATCCAGCGTAAAAACAAATTTAAGTATTATGCATTTACCTTCCTATAATTGATCTTAATAAAGATATGGCCTTTGCTTGCTGCCAATAGGAATAAACGAAATTGATGGAGTAAAACTATGTGTGGAATTGTTGGTGCAGTAGCACAGCGTGATGTAGCCGAAATTTTAGTAGAAGGCCTTCGCCGCCTAGAATACCGAGGCTACGATTCAGCGGGTGTCGCTGTAGTTGATACCGAAGCTAACTTAACTCGTGTCCGCCGCCTTGGTAAAGTACAAGAGCTCGCTGACGCGGTAGACGAGCAACATGTGATTGGTGGTACAGGTATCGCTCACACTCGTTGGGCAACACACGGTGAGCCATCTGAAGCGAACGCCCACCCACACATGTCTGGCGATATTGCCGTTGTGCACAATGGCATTATCGAAAACCACGAAGCACTGCGCGCTATGCTGCAAGAGCGTGGCTACGTGTTTACTTCACAAACAGATACAGAAGTTATCGCTCACTTAGTTGAGTGGGAACTTCGCACTTCAGCTTCTTTGGTTGAAGCGCTACAGAAAACCGCAAAACAATTAGACGGCGCGTACGGCACGGTTGTTGTTGATCGTAAAGATCCTAGCCGTATCGTTGTGGCTCGTTCTGGTAGCCCTATCGTTATTGGTTTTGGTGTGGGTGAGAACTTCCTGGCATCAGACCAACTTGCACTGCTAAGTGTAACTCGTCGCTTCATGTACCTAGAAGAAGGTGATGTTGCTGAGGTTACTCGTCGTGATGTAACGGTATTTGATGTAGCGGGTGAGCGTGTAGAGCGTGAAATCGTAGAATCAAACGCAGAACATGATGCTGGTGATAAAGGTCAATACCGTCACTTCATGCAGAAAGAGATCTTCGAACAGCCAACCGCGCTGATCAACACAATGGAAGGTCGTATCTCTGACACTTCGGTTATCACTAACGCGATTGGTGTTAAAGCGGAAGAGATCTTAAGCAAGGTTGAACATGTACAGATCATCGCATGTGGTACCTCTTATAACTCAGGCATGGCAGCTCGCTACTGGTTTGAATCTCTAGCTGGCGTAAGCTGTGACGTAGAGATCGCCTCTGAGTTCCGTTACCGTGACTTCGTTGTTCGCCCGAATAGCCTATTGGTGACTCTGTCTCAGTCTGGTGAAACTGCGGATACGCTTGCTGCACTTCGTCTTGCAAAAGAGAAGGGCTACATGTCAGCAATGACCATCTGTAACGTTGCCGGTTCTTCGCTGGTTCGTGAATCTGACTTTGCTTTTATGACTCGCGCAGGAACGGAGATCGGTGTTGCTTCTACGAAAGCGTTCACAACTCAACTAGCAGCAATGCTGATGATGGTTACTTCAATTGGTCGCCTACAAGGTCGTATCAATGAAGAGAAAGAAGCGGAAATCGTAAAAGCACTGCACGACTTGCCAGCTGACATTGAGAAAGCACTCGCGTTTGACAAAGAGATCGAAGCGTTAGCACCTGACTTTGCTGATAAGCACCATACTCTGTTTTTAGGTCGTGGTGAGTTCTACCCAATCGCGATGGAAGCGTCTCTTAAACTGAAAGAGATCTCTTACATCCACGCAGAAGCATACGCGGCTGGTGAGCTTAAGCACGGTCCTTTGGCTCTTATAGATGCAGATATGCCAGTTGTCGTTATTGCACCAAGTAACGACTTGCTAGAGAAGCTGAAATCAAACGTTGAAGAAGTCCGTGCTCGTGGTGGCCTGTTGTATGTATTTGCAGATGAAGCTGCTGGTTTCGAAAGCGATGAGAACATGAAGATTATCAAGATGCCTCACGTAAGTGAAGTAACGGCATCTATCTACTACACAATACCAATGCAGCTGCTGTCTTACCATGTTGCGTTGATCAAAGGTACCGACGTTGACCAACCTCGTAATCTAGCGAAAGCTGTTACCGTTGAATAATCGTGCACTTGATAAGATATAGATAACAAGAAGCCCATCCAGTGATGGGCTTCTTTATGTCTGTTACTTAAAGCTTTAGCGTCACTAAGCGCTCAGTGCTTGCTCTAGGTCAGCCAAGATATCGTCAATGTGCTCAATACCTACTGAGAGGCGAATCATCTCTGGTGATACTCCGGCTTGTTTCTGTTCAGCTTCGCTTAATTGACGGTGTGTTGTAGAAGCAGGGTGACAAGCCAGAGACTTGGCATCACCAATGTTCACCAAGCGCTTGAAGATTTGTAGCGCGTCGTAGAAGCGGACACCTGCTTCATAACCGTCCTTCAAACCAAAAGACAGAATAGCCGATGGTTTACCCTGCATGTATTTTTCAGCAAGCGGGTAGAACTCAGACGTTGGTAAACCAGCGTAGCTCACCCAACTTACTTTCTCATGTTGCTGAAGGTACTCCGCTACTTTCAATGCGTTTTCTGTGTGTCGCTCCATGCGTAACGACAACGTCTCCAAACCTTGCATCAACATGAAAGCATTCATGGGTGACAGTGCTGCACCTGTATTGCGTAGTGGAACCGTTCTAGCGCGACCAATAAATGCAGCCTCACCAAAGGCTTCGGTATAAACCACGCCATGATAAGAAGGCTCTGGCTGATTAAACACAGGGAAGCGGTCCTTGTGCTGTGCCCATGGGAATTTACCTGAGTCGACAATCACGCCACCTAACGTTGTACCGTGACCACCCACGTATTTGGTTAGTGAGTGCACCACGATGTCGGCACCAAAATCGATAGGTTTACACAGCACAGGCGTTGCCACCGTATTATCAACAATTACAGGCACACCTTGTGCGTGAGCAAGTTCTGCAACACGCTCTAAGTCGATAATATTACCTGCTGGGTTACCAATACTTTCACAGTAAACCGCCTTAGTTTTTTCATCGATCAGTGCCGCTAAGCTTTCAGGTTTGTCGTCTTTAGCAAAACGAACTTCAATTCCTTGGTTTGGCAGCATGTGAGCAAATAGAGTGTAAGTACCACCGTAAAGCTGAGGCGTTGAAACAATGTTGTCACCTATTTGTGCCAACGTCTGAATCGCGTAGTTGATCGCAGCACTGCCTGCACTCACGACTAAGCCTGCAATCCCACCTTCTAAGGCCGCCATGCGTTTTTCTAACACGTCATTGGTTGGATTCATTATCCGTGTGTAGATATTACCTGGCACCGCAAGGTTGAAGAGATCGGCGCCGTGTTGTGCGTCATCGAATTCGTACGCGACGGTTTGATAAATAGGTGTGGCAACCGATTTGGTTGTTGGATCAGTGTCGTAACCGAAGTGAATCGAGAGTGTTTCGTCTTTCATGAGTCTTCCCTGAACTATTGAATGATTTGTGTACACTCATATTGCCGATTTTTTTATAAAAGAAAAGTATGTTTAGTCACAGAGAGGCAATTGGAATTGTATGCGGGACGATTCGATATTGGTTAGGAAGTGCAGGGCGTGAGTTGTACAGATTTAGAAAAGCAAAAAGCCAGAGCAGCATGAACTGTTCTGGCTTTTCTAATTTGGTGGCCCCTCCCAGATTTGAACTGGGGACCGAACGATTATGAGTCGTGCGCTCTAACCACTGAGCTAAGGGGCCGTAGGGCATAGATTATAGGGGAAGCATTCAGTGGTGTCTAGACACTATAAGGGGCAATTCCGCTTACATCTTAGCCACTTAAATCACACAGATAAAAAAAAGGTGAGCCAACGCTCACCTTTTCTTATTTATGCTTAAAAGCTAACCACACTAAAGCGTGTGATTACTCGTCTAGGAAGCTACGCAGAGTTTCTGAGCGGCTTGGGTGACGAAGTTTACGCAGTGCTTTTGCTTCGATCTGACGGATACGTTCACGAGTTACGTCGAACTGCTTGCCCACTTCTTCAAGAGTGTGGTCAGTGTTCATGTCGATACCGAAACGCATACGCAGTACTTTAGCTTCACGAGGTGTTAGGCCAGCAAGAACGTCTTTAGTTGCACCGCGTAGGCTTGTTGCCGTTGCAGAGTCTAAAGGTAGTTCTAGCGTTGTATCCTCGATGAAATCACCTAGGTGCGAATCTTCGTCGTCACCGATTGGTGTCTCCATTGAGATTGGCTCTTTAGCGATTTTCAGTACTTTACGGATCTTGTCTTCAGGCATTTGCATGCGTTCAGCCAGTTCTTCCGGAAGTGGTTCACGACCCATCTCTTGTAGCATTTGACGAGAGATACGGTTTAGTTTGTTGATCGTTTCGATCATGTGAACCGGAATACGGATAGTACGAGCTTGGTCGGCAATCGAACGAGTGATTGCTTGACGGATCCACCAAGTAGCGTAAGTAGAGAACTTATAACCACGACGGTATTCAAACTTATCTACGGCTTTCATCAGACCGATGTTACCTTCTTGGATTAGATCCAGGAATTGTAGACCACGGTTTGTGTACTTCTTAGCAATCGAGATTACTAGACGTAAGTTCGCTTCAACCATCTCTTTCTTCGCACGACGAGCTTTCGCTTCACCGATAGACATACGACGGCTGATATCTTTGATGCTTTGAACAGTAAGAGACGTTTCACGTTCGATCATATCCAGTTTTTGGATAGAGCGACGGATGTCGTGCTCGTTACGTTTGATCTTTTCTGCGTATGGCTTGTCTGAAGCAAGAACTTCATCCAACCATGCTTCGCTAGATTCGTTACCAGTAAATAGAGCAATGAAAGATTTCTTCGGCATTTTGCCGTACTCAACCGTTTGACGCATGATTAGACGTTCTTGAGTACGTACGCGATCCATAGAGTTACGCAGTTCGTTTACTAGGTAATCAAACTGTTTTGGTGTTAGACGGAACTCTTTGAATACGTCTTGCATCATTGTCGTTGCAAGCGTTGCTTTCGGGCTTTCATGGCCGTACTCGTTGATCGCTAGCTGACGGTTCTGGTAGCTAGTACGAAGCGCTGTGAACTTCTCAAGAGCAAGCTCAGGATCGATACCTGTATCTTCTTCTTCCTCTTCCTCGTCGTCTTCAGCGTCTTCTTTGTCTTCGTCTTCCAGATCAGTTTCAGCAAGTTCTGAACCGATGTGAGTCGCCGTTGGCGCAGCTGTGCCATCGTCGTCTGGGTCAACAAAGCCATTGATTAGGTCTGTTAAGCGAATCTCTTCTGCTTGTACGCGGTCAAACTGTTCCAAGATGTATGGAATAGTGCCTGGGTACTCAGCAACCGATAGTTGAACTGTATTGATACCATCTTCAATACGTTTCGCAATGTCGATTTCGCCTTCACGAGTCAGTAGTTCAACCGTACCCATTTCACGCATGTACATACGAACTGGGTCAGTAGTACGGCCAATCTCGCTTTCTACGCTTGAAAGCGCAGCAGCTGCAGCTTCGGCTGCATCTTCATCTATATTGGCATCGTCATCATTAAGTGCTAGATCATCAGCATCAGGTGCAGTTTCAACTACCTTGATACCCATGTCGTTGATCATTTGAATGATGTCTTCTACCTGTTCAGAATCCACGATTTCTGCAGGTAGGTGGTCGTTTACTTCGGCGTAGGTCAGATAGCCTTGTTCCTTGCCTTTAATAACAAGTAATTTTAGCTGTGACTGCGGATTTTGATCCATAGATGATATCCAACTTCAGGTCTGGTGAAGGACGTTGCATTCTCAAATGCAAACCAATTATGTTAACAAATTTATTAAATGCTGACTAATCAAACAGGGTTACGCTTTTAGATCTAGCATTAAAGCTAGTAGCTCCCTTTTTTCTTCGGCTGATAAACCGACGCTTCTTGCTTTGGCCTGCAGGTTTTCAATTTGTTTTTCAACGCACTGGGCAAGTATGTTGTCCAATGAGTCTAAAAATATGTCTTCTTGATTGTCTTCGTCGAGGGGGATTTCCCAGCTCGCGAGACGAGACAGAAGAGCCTCATGTTTATTGTGTCGCCAATGCTCTAATAATTGGCCTGTGTTGATATGGGGATGCTCGTGGCATTTATCAAGTACTTCGACGAATAAACTTAGTCCGGGCAACTGTAAGCCTTTGACACTTGATAAATCCGGTACCATATCAGCATAGCTCGGATTTTGGATAAGCAAAGCGATAACTTCACGCATTGGAGTGCGCTTCAGCTCTTTATGTGGTTGAGGTGTCGGGTTCTGTGTATGAACACGCGCACGTCTCAATTGGTTATCAAATCCAGTTCGCTCATCGAGCAGTTTTTCGAGCAATTCTTGGAAGTAACTGTCAGGGATTTTATTAATCAAGGCGCTGGCGTGTGCACGCAGTGCTGATTTCCCTTCGGTTGTTCCCAAGTTTAACTTGTGTATTTCAATCAGGTTATCGAACAAATAGGTCGACAGTGGCGTCGCATTGTGGACCAGCTGTTCAAAAGCGGCTTTGCCATGCTCTCTAATATAGCTGTCTGGATCTTCACCGTCGGGCAAGAATAGAAACTTAAGCGTGTTACCGGTTTTCAGGTATTCAAGCGCGTTTTCTAGTGCGCGCCATGCGGCCTCTTTACCTGCTCGGTCACCATCGTAACAACAAACCACAGTGCTGGTTTGACGGAACAACATTTGAACGTGGTCGCCAGTTGTCGAGGTGCCCAGTGATGCCACTGAGTAATCGACACCATATTGCGCAAGTGCCACGACATCCATATAACCTTCAACCACAAGTATTTGCGGCGGTTCACGGTAGGCCTGCAGCACTTCATAAAGGCCGTAAAGCTCTTTACCTTTATGGAAGATAGGCGTTTCTGGTGAGTTCAGATATTTTGGTGTGCCGTCTTCTAATACGCGACCACCAAACCCGATAACTCGGCCACGCCGATCGCGAATCGGGAACATTACGCGTCCACGGAATCGGTCGTATCGGTTACCTTTATCGTTCTCGATTAACATGCCGCCAGTCACGAGCATGTCTTGTGCTTCCTTCTGTTGGCCAAAGTTCTTACGAACTAAGTCCCACTCATCGGCCACATAACCAATGCCAAACTTCTGGACGATTTCGCCCGAAAGACCACGATTCTTTAGGTAATCAATCGCAGGTTTGTTGGCTGATATTTTCAATTGAGAGCGGTAAAAATTACTGATGCCGCCCATCAAATCGTAGAGGTTACGTTTTTGTTCGCTGTTGGCTCTTGGTGCTGTTGATATCTCGCCGCTGCGCTGCTCTCTAGGAACATCGAGGCCTAAGAAAGAGGCAAGCTCTTCAATAGCTTCAACAAAATCGAGACGTTCGAACTCCATAATGAAGTCGATAGCATTACCGTGTACGCCACAACCAAAGCAGTGATAAAACTGTTTTTCTTGGCTTACGCTAAAAGAAGGGGTCTTTTCGTTGTGGAATGGACAACAAGCACCATAGTTTTTACCTTTTTTCTTAAGTTTCACGCGTGCGTCTACAATGTCGACAATGTCGAGACGCGCTAGGAGATCATCGATGAAACTACGCGGGATGTGTCCTGCCATAAAACCTTAGAAAAATGCACTAACTGAGAGTGTGGATAATAATAGTTTGAATAGGTTACAGATACAAACAAGCCGTGCGTTCCGAAGGATTGCACGGCTTGTTGCAATTTGATTTGGGATTAAGCGAGTTTAGAACGAACTAAACCACTAACTTTACCCATATCTGCACGCCCTTGAATTTGTGGTTTCAAGATAGCCATTACTTTACCCATGTCTTGCATGCCCGCTGGTTGAGCTTCGGCGATTGCGCTATCAAGTAGTGCAATAACTTCTTCATCAGTTAGCGGTTGAGGCATAAAGCCTTCAAGTACCGTAATTTCTGCTTTTTCCACGTCAGCAAGATCTTGACGATTTGCCGATTCATATTGAGCAACAGAATCGCGACGTTGCTTAACCATTTTAACTAATACAGCAAGAATGTCGTCGTCGTTCAGAGTGATCCGTTCGTCAACTTCACGTTGCTTAATTGCTGAAAGAGCTAAGCGGATAGTGCCAAGGCGCGGTTTGTCCTTGGCTTTCATCGCTAATTTTTGCTCTTCTTTGAGTTGTTCAATAAGAGCCATAACTCAGTCCTTATGGATTAAGTTATTAGTACAGGCGAACGCGACGTGCGTTTTCGCGAGCTAGCTTCTTAGCGTGACGCTTTTGAGCTGCTGCTTTAGCGCGTTTGCGAACTGTAGTTGGCTTTTCGTAGTGCTCGCGACGGCGAACTTCAGAAAGGATACCTGCTTTTTCACAAGAGCGCTTGAAACGACGTAGTGCAACGTCGAACGGTTCGTTTTCACGTACTTTAACTATTGGCATATGCCTTTCACCTCAGGGGTTATTCATTATCGCTGGCTACTCAGTACCAAATCAGAGAAGTTACCCATCGAGCTAACTCTCTATTCGTGTTTGGCCATTAACCAGCTTGATCAAAAATGGTGCGGAATTTTAATCCGATCACAGTGGCTTTGTAAAGCACTTTGTCGATTATAGTCTGTACAATATTTGTTTGAAGAGCTTAGGCAGGGTAATATTGCGCTAATTTCCCATTTTAGACGAAAGCGTGCCGAGAAAATTATGCGCATTATTGGTATTGAAACCTCTTGTGATGAAACAGGAATCGCGATTTATGATGATGAGCAAGGGCTGCTTTCTCATCAATTATATAGCCAAGTAAAGTTGCACGCCGATTACGGTGGTGTGGTGCCTGAGCTAGCGTCGCGTGACCACGTGAAAAAAACAATTCCTCTTATTAAAGCGGCATTAGCTGAAGCGAACCTAACGTCGAAAGACATTGATGGTGTGGCTTACACAGCTGGCCCTGGTTTAGTGGGTGCACTGCTGGTTGGTGCAACGATTGGTCGCAGTATTGCTTATGCGTGGGGCGTGCCTGCTGTGCCTGTTCACCATATGGAAGGTCACCTTCTTGCGCCAATGCTAGAAGATAACCCACCACCATTCCCATTTGTGGCTCTGCTGGTTTCTGGCGGGCATACCATGATGGTAGAAGTGAAAGGTATTGGTGAATACCGAATCCTTGGTGAATCGATTGATGATGCGGCGGGTGAAGCGTTTGATAAAACCGCGAAACTGATGGGCTTAGATTACCCTGGTGGTCCACTGCTATCTCGTTTGGCGGAAAAAGGCACTCCGGGTCGTTTTAAGTTCCCGCGCCCAATGACCGATCGTCCGGGGTTAGATATGAGCTTTTCTGGTCTGAAGACGTTCGCAGCGAATACCATTCGTGATAACGATAATGATGACCAAACTCGCGCTGATATCGCTTATGCCTTCCAAGAAGCCGTTTGTGCAACCTTAGTAATCAAGTGTAAGCGCGCCTTGGTTGAAACGGGTATGAAACGTATAGTGATTGCTGGCGGTGTAAGTGCCAACAAACAACTGCGTGTTGAGCTTGAAGCTCTTGCTAAGAAAATCGGTGGTGAGGTGTACTACCCACGCACAGAATTCTGTACAGATAACGGTGCGATGATCGCTTATGCGGGCATGCAGCGCTTGAAGAATGGCGAAACGGCTGATTTGTCTGTTCATGCCACACCGCGTTGGCCTATTGACCAGCTAGAGCCAATTGCGTAATTGACTATAGTGTTTCGATAAACGGTCGCCTTGTGCGGCCGTTTTTATATCCTAGCTTACCGACTGTATGTCGATAAATAATTGCTGATAGAGATTAGGGAAGAAGATGAACAAGTTCACAGTAGACAATCAATCGATGGCGTACCTAGATGAAGGTCAAGGCCCTGTTGTTGTATTCGGTCACAGCTATCTTTGGGATAGTGCAATGTGGCAGCCACAGGTTGAGGCTCTAAAAGCTCAGTATCGCTGCATTGTTCCAGAGCTTTGGTCTCATGGTGAATCACAAGCTGCTCCGAACTCGATGCGTAACCTGAAAGATTACGCTCAACATGTTTTGGCACTGCTTGATCACCTAAACATCGATAAGTTCTCAGTGGTTGGTTTATCGGTTGGTGGTATGTGGGGCACGGAACTTGCCGAATTAGCGCCTGCACGAATCAAGTCTTTGGTACTTATGGATACCTTTGTTGGTTTAGAGCCAGAAGTTGCCCATGCGAAATACTTCAGCATGCTAGACACCATTTCTCAAACTAAGATGGTTCCTCAACCGATTGTTGAAGCGGTTGTCCCACTGTTCTTTGCGAATGATGCTCAAACCAATACGCCAACTTTAGTGGAAGGTTTTACTCAGCAGTTATCTGCTCTTGAGGGCGAGAACGCTGAAGAAGTGGCTCGAATTGGTCGAATGGTGTTTGGACGTCGAGATATGATTGAGTCGGTAGAGAACTTTGCTCTGCCTGTTTTGATTGCTGTAGGACAGGAAGATAAACCACGTCCGGTACTTGAGTCATACTTAATGCACGATTGCATTACGGGCAGTGAATTAGTGGTGATTCCTGGCGCTGGTCATATTAGTTCGTTAGAGCAACCAGAGTTTGTGAACACAATGCTGAAGACGTTTTTAGATAAGCACCTGCTGTAACCTTCTTACCCTTAAAATGATCGGCTTAAACCTGTATATTCAAACGGATATATAAGGTTAAGCCGATTTTTTTTGTCCGAGTTTTGGCTCACTGCCATCGAGTAGGCGACGGATATTCTGATGGTGACGTAGCACAATCAAACAACACAACATGGCTACAGGCAGTGTGTATTGAGGTTTGACTAACCAAGCGTAGAAAGGTGCGAGCAACACAGTAACCAGTGCCGCTAAAGAAGAGTAACGAAACAAAAAAGCCACAATCAACCAAGTCGCCATGATCATACCGGTTAGATCGAATCCTATTGGGGCGATAGCGCCGAGTGCAGTTGCGACGCCTTTACCACCTTTAAAGTGGAAGAATATTGGGTACATATGGCCAAGACAAGCAGCAATCGCCACTACACCTAAAATGATCGAGTCGATATTGAGGTAGTAGCCAAGCCAGACAGGGATGGTGCCTTTCAGCATGTCACACAGGAGGACAGCAGCAGCTGCGCCTTTGCCGCCAACGCGCAGTACATTGGTGGCTCCAGGGTTATTGGAGCCTACCGTTCTTGGATCAGGAAGTCTTAAGACTCGGCATATCAAGACCGCACTAGAGATTGAACCTAGCAAATAGGCTGCAATGATCATGATTAGTGCCAATGGGGTCATGTCTTTCCTTAAACGGTTATAAGCCTAGCGATGGGAAAATAATGCTCAATCCAAGAGTAATTGATATCATATCTCGAATTACGCAAATAATACGTTTTTTTCCCCAATATGGGTATCCGACCTCTAAAAGGACAAGTCATGGCATTGGATAAAGTTTTCATTGAACAGCTAGAAGTAATTACAACGATCGGTGTTTACGATTGGGAACAAGAGATTAAACAAAAACTTGTGCTTGATATTGAAATGGCTCATGACAACCGCCCAGCAGGTAAGAGTGATGATGTGGTTGATGCTTTGGATTACTCGACAGTGAGTACTGCTGTGCTTGACCATATTGCGAATGGCCGATTCCTATTGGTGGAGCGTGTGGCAGAAGAAGTCGCTGAATTGATCATGACTCAATTCTCTGTACCTTGGATTAAAATCCGTTTAGCTAAACCGGGCGCAGTGCCGCAAGCAAAAGCCGTTGGCGTAGTCATCGAACGAGGTCAAGCATGACAATAGCCTATGTTGGCGTTGGCACGAACATAGACCGCGATAAGCATGCAAGGGTGGCATGGACAGAGCTTCAATCGTTAGGGACTAACCTTAAATGTTCTAAAATCTATCACTGTGAGCCCGTGGGTTTTAATAGCCATCCGTTTTATAACTTTGTGATAGAGCTCGACACGTCACTCTCATTGACTGAATTTTCACAGCAGCTGCGTACAATTGAGTTTAAATGGGGTCGCTCTCAAGATGCGCACAAACTTCAAGATCGAAAACTCGATCTTGATATTGTGCTGTTTGGAGAGGTGGTTTCTGAGCGCGAACCAGAATTACCACGCAGTGATATCTACAAATATCCTTTTGTAACGCAACCGCTTTATGATCTTTGTCCTGCGAGAGTGATCCCGCAAGACGGAAGAACCGTCAGTGAAATATGGCAGAAGATGCAGCAATTAGACTCGCTCTCTGTCGTAGATATAAAACTATAATTTTTAAGGTAAGTAATGAGTTATTTTGAAGCGTTTATGTTGGCGTTGGTGCAAGGCTTTACTGAGTTTTTACCTATTTCCAGTTCTGCACACTTGATTCTTCCATCAGCGGTTTTAGGCTGGGAAGATCAGGGTTTGGCTTTTGATGTTGCTGTCCATGTCGGTACTTTGGCCGCAGTAGTGATCTATTTCCGTAAAGAAGTCGTCTCTTTGTTGAGCGCATTCTTTGGTTCAGTGTTTAAAGGCGATCGCAGCAAGGAAGCGAAGTTAGCGTGGATGATCATTCTCGCGACGATTCCTGCGTGTATCTTTGGTCTGTTGATGAAAGATATTGTTGAGCTTTATCTGCGTAGCGCGTGGGTGATCGCAACGACAACGATTATCTTTGGTCTGTTGTTATGGTGGGTGGATAAGAACTCAAGCCTGCGTGATGACGAATACCAAGCGGGTTGGAAAAAGGCGTTATTTATTGGTCTTGCTCAAGCAATGGCGATCATTCCGGGCACGTCTCGTTCTGGCGCAACCATTACCGCGGCGCTGTATCTTGGTTTTACACGTGAAGCAGCAGCTCGATTCTCTTTCTTGATGTCTATCCCAATCATCACTCTAGCTGGTGGTTATTTGGGTCTGAAGTTAGTGACCAGTGGTGACCCAATTCATGTGGGCACTTTGCTAACGGGAATCGTGGTTTCTTTCATTAGTGCTTATATCTGTATCCACTTCTTCTTGAAGCTGATCTCTCGTATGGGTATGACACCGTTTGTTATATACCGCCTGATTCTAGGTTTTGGTCTATTTGCTTTCTTGATGATGCAGTAGCGCTCGACTTACGAAGACAAATGTTTCGTCCTACAGATTGAAACGGAAAAACCCGCTTAGTTGCGGGTTTTTTAATGCGTGCTTACTAACGGAGTGAAGACTAACTATCAGTGAGTTCTGATAAAGAGCCTTCAATAGCCACCGCTCTGCGCTTCTCTTGCTCTTCTCGAATATCTTTACCTTTAAAGCCATCAGCAATGATCGCTTTTACTTCAACTTGAAGCGCCGCTTGATAGGCCGCTTCAAAACGCGCTTTCTGAGGGTAAGGCTGATCTTCTAACCCTCTACGGCCTGCGTGGTCAGCTTGGCAGCAAAGCAAGATGTCGTTGAGTCGATCTGGTTTACGCCAAACATCGAACTTGTTGAGAACCTTAAGGATGGTTGTAGGTTTGAGCTCACTAGCACGATGGATATTAGAATGCTGCTCGCACACTAATAGTGCGAGGTCTCTGAATTCATTGGGCACTCTCACTCGCTCACACAGTTTCTTGATGATCTTAACACCTGTGTGGCAGTGCATCTTATGGCTTGGCCATTCACTTTCAGGTGTAACGCCTTTACCTAAGTCATGCACTTGAGCAGCAAAGCGTACCGGTAACGATGGGCTTAATAGTGCAGCTTGTTGAGCAACCATCAGAGTGTGAATGCCTGTGTCGATTTCAGGATGCCATTTCTCAGGTTGAGGGACGCCAAATAGAGCGTCAATCTCAGGTAATACGATTGCCAATGCACCACACTCTTTCAATACAGAAAGGAACACTTCTGGGTGTGGTGTACTGAGTGATTTGTGCCACTCTTGCCAAACTCGTTCGGCTGTAAGGTGTGCCAGTTCTCCTGATTCAACGATTGTTGCCATCATCACCATGGTTTCTGGGGCAACTGTAAAGTTGAGATGGTGAAGCTTGGCGGCGAAGCGAGCCACACGTAGCACGCGAAGAGGATCTTCAACAAAAGCGTCCGATACGTGTCTTAAGATACGATCGGAGAGATCTTTCTGGCCATGGTAAGGATCATAAAGTTGGCCTTCATCATCTTGAGCAATAGCGTTGATAGTCAGATCGCGACGCATGAGGTCTTCTTCCAAACTCACATCTGGTGCAAAGTAACACTCGAAACCTGTATAACCCGAACCTGACTTTCTCTCCGTACGAGCCAGTGCGTGCTCTTCTTTGGTTTTTGGGTGTAAGAATACAGGGAAATCTTTTCCGACAGCAGTAAAGCCAAGGCTTTCCATTTCTTGAGGGGTACTTCCTACCACGACCCAATCTCTATCATAACTATCAATATTGAGCAGCTTATCGCGTACCGCTCCACCGACTAGATAGCGCTGTAGCCCATTGTCTTTTGGTAGGCTATCGTATATTTGCAACTTATCACCTCGAAATGTTTTATCACTGCTGGACTTTACTGCGAGCAATGGTACTTTCCATTAATCGTAATTATAGGGCAGCACATGTATAAGGAATATTTTGGCTTCGTTGAGATGCCATTTTCGATTGTACCAAATTCTCGCTATTTGTTTTTGAGTCAGCGCCACCAAGAGGCAATGCAGAACCTACAAGCCGGTTTAGGCGAGGGTGGGGGCTTTGCGATGCTTACTGGTGAGGTGGGTACAGGGAAAACAACGGTCGCTAAGGCGATGTTGTCTTCACTCGATAATCAGACTCAAGCCGGCCTTATACTTAACCCTACATTTTCCAATACAGATTTACTTGAAGCTATCTGCGATGAGTTTGAGGTCGAGTACCCAGAACAAGCATCGCTGAAGCAGCTGAGTCAGGCGATTCACTACTTCTTATTGGATAGCCATGCAGAGGGCATTCAAACCTTATTGGTGATAGACGAAGCTCAACACCTTGCTGCCGATGTGTTGGAGCAGCTTCGCCTTCTGACCAATTTGGAAACAGACAGTCGTAAGCTATTAAAAGTATTGTTGGTTGGTCAACCTGAATTACAACAGCATTTGCAGACCACGCAACTGCGTCAATTGGCGCAGCGTATTACAGGGCGTTACCATTTATTGCCTCTCAATATTGAAGAGACCGGTAAGTACATCGCGTTTCGTCTGGAGACGGCAGGTGGCGAGCAGATGTTGTTCTCGAATCGCTCCGTCAAGCTGATTGCTCAATATACTCATGGCATTCCAAGGCTGATTAACTTGGTGTGTGATAAGGCGCTGCAGTTAGCTTTTCATGAGGGAGAGCAAACACCGAGCAATGAAACGGTTAACCGAGCGTGTCAGCAGGTTATGTCCTTTCAGGCCGAGGTTTATCATGTCGATAAACCTCGCGCAGCGAGCGTGCTACCAAAGCTCGTTCAGTACGCTGGTGCAGCTACCTTGAGTGTCGCACTTGCGATGGCAACCTTTAACTTTGCCCCAACGTACATAGATTCATGGTTAACAACCAAACCTTCAAATGAAGTCCAAGCTGTAGGCTCAGCAAAGATGCAACGGTCGTTAGTCGCGGATACGCCTGAGGTGGTTGAGTTTGAGACAGACAAGTTCGCACTGCCAGCACATATTCAACAACACTTGATGCAAGGGACTAACCGCTCGCTGGCTATCAAGGATTTATACACCCTTTGGGGATACCAGTCTTCATTGCGAGACGGTTTATGTCTAAGCGAGCCGCAAAGTGTTTTCGTATGTGAACAGCAACAATCTAGCTTGGATGACCTACTTGAGTTAGGTGTTCCTGTGGTGTTGAACTTAGACATAGAACAAGAATCTGTGTTTGCTGTGCTTTATGGCGTATCACAAGATTCTGTCGAACTACTGGTTAACGAAAAACTCTTAGTCATGCCTAAGCAATCTCTAGAGCAGATCTGGCAGGGTGATTATGTCGCGGTTTGGAAACAGCCGCTGCGAGAGACGCTGAAAGAGGGTTACCAAGGTGAAGCTGTGGCTTTGCTCGATTTGTTGCTTTCTGAGGTGTTGGGAGAGGTTGTGTCTGGTAGTGATGTATTTGATTACGAATTAAAAATGAAGGTTGAAGCGTTTCAAACTTGGCAAGGTATGTCGGTTGACGGCATCGCAGGTCAACGAACATTAGCAAGGTTGCAAAGATTAGCTCAGCTTGATTCTCCGAAGTTGATGTCATTAAGTGGAGGGGCAAGCTAATGTCACGTATTATGCACGAGCTGAATCAGTCTTCGGTTACACAATCATCTATCAATAAACCTAGCTTTAAAGGCTACCAAAATCACCATGTGCCGAACTCGGCAAAGGGCATCAGCAACAAACGTGGTTCGTCGTTAGCCATGGGGTTACTTCTTTTGCTTGTGCCTTCTTTGTTGGTAGGCGGTACCTTGGTTTATCAATCATACAATCAACAGCAAAACTCGATTAGCCAAGTTGCCAATGTAGATCTACCAGAGTTAAAGCTTCCGTCAGACTTTGACTCTCAAATATCTGAGGCTGACATAGCAAGCATGGAAGCCGCGTCAGCGGGTGCGGAAGACGAAGTACTGTTCGCCGTTCGTCCGGCACCGGCAAGCCAACCTTTGAAAACACTTCCGCGCCAAGAAATGTATGCAAAGATTGACTCTGAAAGTACGAATGTCGCTGGTGGAGCTATTGTGCCTGTTGCTAGCTCGGAGAGCAGTGCGCGAACATCAGAAGAGTCAGAGCTATCACTGGCTCAGCCTGAGGTTCAGCCAGGTGCAAGCAATGAGGGTAGGGCTCTGCAATCGGACAGTGATTTATTGCAAGGGCTAGACCTCAGTGAGTTACCACCTGATTTAGCATTGAAGCTTGAATCTATCATGGGTGATCAACAAAGCGCACCTGAACCGATGGATTCAAGACCTGCAGGACAAGTAGGGTCACAGGTCATTGAGTTGGAAACGCATACCAATAGCTTGTCTGGGGTGTTACCTAAGTTAGACTTACAAACTCACATGTATTCGAGTAGCGAAACCAAGCGTTGGGTCAAAGTGAATGGCCAAGAGGTGGCGCAAGGGGATTGGATTGGGCGAGACATTCAGTTACTCGAGATTAAGCCACAATCGGTGATCATAGAGTTCAACCAGCAGAAGATAGAAATCCCAGCTCTGTACGAGTGGAAAGGCTAGCGAGTTTCAAGGGCACTAGATGACAGGCAAATAAAAAGGAGCACCTCGGTGCTCCTTTTTGATATTCGATACTGAATTTACTGTACCTGAGACAAGCGTTAAGTCTACGCCCAACCGTTTGGTGACTTTCTGCGACGAGGCATAATGTGTGGCAGAACAAGGCCTAGAAGTAGACCAATACCCGCAACACCACCACCGTACATGAAGTACTTTAATAGTAGGTCGTCTTTTTGAGTGTCTAGCTTAGCGCGCAGTTCACGGTTCTCTGTTTGAGAGCTCGTTAGCTGTTGGCTAATCTCGCTGTAGTTTTGCTCAAGTTCAGCAATCTGCTTGTTACGAGAATCTAGAGAGCTCGCTAGGCCTGCTTTTTCGCTGTCAGCACTCTGGCGAGCGTTCGCTAGCTTGCCTTTAACTTCAGTCAGCTCTTTCTCTAGCTTGGGCATACGTAGTGCCATGCTTTCTTTTGTGCTTACAAACTTACTTTCAACCCAACCTTTACGGCCGCGGTTGTCTTGAATCTGGGTGTAACCCGTGCTCTTGTTAGTTTGTAGGTATGTAATCTTTTCACCAGCATCAACACTGCCGATGATACGGAAGGTGTTGTTTGGGCCAGAATGCATATAAGTAAATAGTTTGTCAGCAATATAACGGTCTTGTGCAAAGGCAGCTGGAGCCGCAAGCATTGCGAACAAAACTAAGCTAATCAGTTTTTTCACAGTAAATCCCTTAACGATTCAAATTGGGTAGGCGTATGAGTCAGCCTCAATCAGCAAATAATATTTAGTTTCTTTATGCGGTGCAACAAAGAAGGGAGGCAAAGCCTCCCTTTCTGTGCGTTTGAGTCAATAATGACATGGCATTTACATATCGTTACTGAAGCTCACACTATTCTGACGCTAGTATTCACTAACGCAGTCGCGATTACATAGTAAACGCAGCTTGAATTCCGTAGAAGAACACAACAGCAAGTAGAGCACCTGCTGGCAGTGTCACAATCCAAGAAGCCACGATATTACGTACAACGCCTAAGTTTAGTGCTGCGATACCACGAGCAAAACCAACACCTAATACCGCACCAACGAGTGTTTGTGTAGTAGAGATTGGAAGACCAGTACCTGAAGCTAGTACAACCGTACATGCCGTTGCAAGTTGTGCAGCAAAGCCACGGCTTGGTGTTAATTCTGTAATACCAGTACCAACGGTTGCCATTACTTTATGACCCATTGTTGCAAGACCAACAACGATACCGAAACCACCTAGAGGAAGAATCCACCATGCGATAGTACTCTTACCTGTGATTTCACCCATGTGTTCAACGGTTGATACAACAGCAGACAGTGGACCAATCGCGTTCGCAACGTCGTTTGAACCGTGTGCAAATGCCATCGCACACGCTGTGATAACCATTAGTACCGAGAAGATGCCTTCAACACCGGCAAAGCCGTGGTCTTCTTCACGATTAGCAAATTTCTTCTGGATGTATAGGTAACCGCCGATCATAACAAGTGCAGAAACGCCAGCAGCCCAAACCCATGCTTCAGTGTTGCTTAGGTGAAGACCAACGTGCTTAAGACCTTTCTTGATGGTTACAAGTGCAATTACCATTGTTGTAATGAACATGTACACCGGTACAAAGCGCTTCGCGTTGAATAGCGGGTTCTCTGTATCAAAAATCAGTCGTTGAGCACTTACAAATATCACGTAAGCGAAGAAGCCGGAAATAACGGGTGTGATAATCCAACTGCCCACAATACCTTGAACACTGTTCCAGTCTACCGCTTCAGTACCTACAGAAATACAAGCAAAACCGATGATTGCACCGATGATTGAGTGAGTCGTAGAAACAGGCCAGCCCATGTAAGAAGCGAGAAGTAGCCATGTACCAGCAGCAAGAAGTGCTGACATCATGCCGTACACAAGTACATCAGGTTGATGAGCGAATAGAGACGTTTCGATAACACCTTTACGGATCGTGTCTGTTACTTCGCCGCCCGCAAGGTAAGCACCTGCGAATTCAAAGATCATTGCGATAATGATCGCTTGTTTAACGGTTAGAGCTTTAGAGCCTACTGAAGTGCCCATTGCGTTCGCAACGTCATTTGCACCAATACCAATAGCCATCAAGAAACCGAAAGCTGCTGCAACAATAATCAGGACAGTGCCGTAGTTAGCAAGGATATCCATCGTAATACCTAGTTGTTTGATAACAAGCGGAACAAATTTAGACGCAAAAAACCGCTCAGCGAGAGAAATACTCAGCGCATAAGTGGTTTGTTCAAAAAATGCTCTTCGTTATATGGTTAACGTATGATTTAAGATCGAGAAAGCATTACTTCAAGACGAGCGCCAACACGCTGTGCTTGATCTGCAATACCACCAACCCATTCAAGAATTTTGTATAAGAACATGATATCAACTGGATTCAGGTCGCCTTCAATCGCCATTAGTTGTTGGCGTAGTTCGATCTGCATCGCATCCGTGTCATCTTCAATTACATCTAATTGATGAATCATTTCGGCAACGAGTGTTACTTCACGGCCTTTAAAGCCAGTCTCAAGTAATTCGTCTAATTCATTGATTACGTTTTGTGCTTGGTTCGCTGCATCTAGACAACGTTTAACGTAAGCGATGAAGTTTTCTTGCATAGGAGCAGGAATGACAAGTTGACGACCATATACACGGCCAGCAATGTCTTTCGCTAGGTTTGCGAGTTTGTCTTGTTGCGTTAATAGCTCCAACATATCGGTGCGATCAACTGGCATAAACAAACCACGAGGAAGTTTAAGGCGAATTTCACGTTTTAGTACGTCAGCTTCTTTCTCAAGGTGAGAAATTTGAGCTCGAATTTCTGATGCTTTTTCCCAGTCACCTTTTGAAGAAACTTCAAAGAAATTAACTAGGTG
The DNA here is from genome assembly GCF_030442075.1 of Vibrio sp. TMPB1044. Lineage (NCBI taxonomy): Bacteria > Pseudomonadati > Pseudomonadota > Gammaproteobacteria > Vibrionales > Vibrionaceae > Vibrio > Vibrio sp. TMPB1044. The sequence continues at coordinate 144,063 of NZ_JAUJED010000078.1, forward strand.
AGAACAACATTCGTTCACGCATACTACGTGACGCTGCAAAGGTTTAATTGGGGACTTTGCAAATAACCCCATAATTGTATTTACTGGCATGGTCATCCAACCTAATAAATAATAACCTTAAAACAACATACACCATATTCATGGTGAAATGTTAAGCGATGGCTACAAAGTCGCGCATGTTAACCTAATCAATCTCTCATTAAAACTGTTTTAGATCATCATAAGGGCGATATTTCTGACTTGCCGACTTTTCAAATTGGCAATATCCTGTCCCTATCTTCACAGAAAGGTATAACTATGGAAACCGAGATAGAACTGAAGTTTTTTGTTTCTCCTGAATTTTCAGAGACTTTACGCAATAAAATTGCTGAAACTAAAGTACTTCAGCACAGTTGTCGTGAGCTAGGTAACATCTACTTTGACACCGCTGACAACTGGCTACGTAAGCACGATACAGGCTTACGCATTCGACGCTTTGATGACGTATTTGTACAAACCGTAAAGACGGCTGGTCGTGTGGTTGCTGGCCTACATCAAAGGCCTGAATACAATGCAGAACACGACAGCAACGAACCTAAGTTAGCCCTGCACCCAGAGGACATCTGGCCAGCAGGTAAAGACATCGAAACGTTGCAAGCTGAGCTGACTCCTCTATTCTCTACCAACTTCACGCGTGAGCAGTGGTTGATTGGTATGCCTGATGGTAGCCAAGTCGAGGTCGCATTCGACCAGGGCTTCGTTGAATCAGGCGACCTGCAAGAACCGATTTGCGAAGTCGAATTGGAGCTTAAATCCGGTCAAACGGATGCGCTATTTACATTGTCTCGTCAATTCTGCGAGCAAGGTGGCATGCGTTTGGGTAACCTAAGTAAAGCAGCTAAGGGTTACCGCCTTGCTCAAGGTTATCAAGGAGATGAAGTTACTCCTTTGACTTTAGTTGATACTGATAAAAGTGATACCGTTGAATCGTGTTTCATTCAATCTTTAGAGCACGCTCTCGCTCATTGGCACTATCATGAGCAGATCTTCACCGAGCGCCAATCTATTGAAGCACTGCATGAGATCAGCCACTCGCTCAGCTTTATTCGTCAAACCTTCACTATCTATGGTGGTATTGTCCCAAGACGTGCAAGTGCTATTTTACGCCAAGAGCTCAAGTGGCTTGAGCAAGAGCTCGATTGGCTGAAAAGCTATGATCACTTCGAAGACTTGTTGGAAGATAAAGGCCATGTGCTACGTAAACTCGATGCGCGCAAGTTCTTGGTTGCTGAGCTTAAAGAGATGCAAGAGCAACTTCCCGATCGTGAAGAGCTGCTTACCTTGTTGAGCTCTGCTCGTTACACTGGTTTATTGTTAGATCTGAGCCGCTGGATCTTATCTCGTGGCTGGCAACCTTTCTTAGATGAGAAAGCGCGTGAACAAATGGGGCGTGGTATCGAATGGTTTTCGGTGCAGCAACTCGATCGTACATGGGCTGACTTGATGGAAGCTTTCCCTCCAGAGCGAGTGATGACCAGCCAAGCGTATATCGATCAGCAATACCGTTTGATGCGTAATCTATACTCTGGCGTCGGTTTTGCGAGTTTGTATGACGACGATGAGCGCAACAGCTTCCGTTTGCCATGGGCCGATATGGTGCAAGGCATTGATGACTTGCTGGCACTGAAAACATTAGAGCCGTTAACTGAGAAGTTGGAAGGCGATGAGAAGGTTCAGCTAGAGCGTTGGTTGGCTCGTCAAGAAGTGTCCATTTTGCATGCGATGGAACAGACACGCCAAATCAGTGTTGAGGTTGAGCCATATTGGCAAGACTAAATTCAACACCTGTATCAATATAAGTATGAATTTGAAAATAGGGCTTCGGCCCTATTTTTTTATTTGTTGTTCGAGCTTCTCTAGTCGTTCGAGGATTTTCTGTTGTTGCTCAATGATCTTCTCAAGATGCTTCTCTTTGCTTTCAGCGCGTTGATTCTCAAGGTGAGTTGGGGAGGTAATCAAAGAAGTGATCAAGCCTGAAATCATACCAAACACACCCACACCGCAAATGATTACCAGAGAAGCGACTAATTTTCCTGAACTCGTGACTGGATAATGATCGCCATATCCTACGGTACTGATGGTAACGAAAGCCCACCACAAAGCATCTTGTCCAGTGGTAATGTTGGCGTTGGGGTCTTTGTGCTCTAACAGCAGTATTGTTCCGGCTCCTATGGTCAGGAGAATGACCAGCAGCAATATAATCGAGGCGAGGGTGGTTTCTTTGCGGTTGCGAAATAGCTCTCTGAGAACGCGTTTACCCGAACGAAGAACAAGAATGACACGCAGGATCTGAAAAATGCGAGCGAAACGAAGAGGCTCGATCATTGGGATGCTTGCCAAGAAATCGATCCAGTGTACTTTTATATATTCTTTTTTGTTTTGTGATCTGAATAGATCAATAGTGAGCTGAAAAAGAAAAACACTACAGATTATAAAATCGAGGCCGATAAGGACTTGTTTCGATTCTTTATCGATCGGTACGAACAATAAGCCTGAGATCACAAATAACGCTAAGAAAGAGAGAATCAGTGACAATAAGCTCATCGGCTTAGTGGCGTCTTTGGTATTATTCAACATTCATACGAGGCTCAAAATAAATCGCGAACTTTGACTGACATAGCCACCTCGCGGATATAGAAGCCATCAATATATAAGAATTAATGGAGAACTGACAATGACTAAACTGTCATTCAAGCCGTGGGAAAGGATAATCTCTGACGTTCGTCTCGTTCCGAAAATGATTATGCTGATGATATTCAGCACTATCTTGATCATTTCGAAGCAGCTTTGGGACGCAAGTACGTTTTACGATTCATTGCTTGCTGTAACCAACAATGCGCAAGTCGCACAACAGCATTACGAGACTTACCTAGTTCAAGTGGCTTGGCAAACAGCCTTGATGATCATTGTGTTTGTGATTCTTCTATTAGCTGCGGCTCGCGTTATGCTGCGTCAGACTCAATACCTTAATGACGCAATTAAAACTATGGCCGATAAGAACCTATCAGTGCCGATTCAAATGGATTGTAAAGATGAATACGGCGATGTGGCACGTGAACTTGAAAAAACTCGTGTCCAACTGAACGACATGATCAAAACTCAGGTGGCCTCTTCTGATGAACTGTTTGCTCTGACGGAAGTGATGACCATCAGCATGTCTGAAACCAAAGAGTCAGCTCAAGAAGAGTTCAATGAGATCGATCAGCTTGCGACAGCAATGAGCGAGATGACCTCTACGGTGCAAACTGTAGCCGAGCATGCACAAAGCGCTTCTTCATTGACGGAACAGGCATCAGGCCAAGCATTGACCGGTCAGAAGTTCGTTCAAGGCTCAGTTTCTAAGATGAGTGAGTTATCTTCAGATATCGCAGCATCTGCAGCAGCGGTAAACCAAGTTGAAGAGCGCGTTGACTCAATTGGTAGTGTGGTTGGTACTATCCAAGGCATTTCAGAACAGACAAACCTTTTAGCATTGAACGCTGCGATCGAAGCGGCGCGTGCAGGTGAAGCGGGTCGAGGCTTTGCGGTTGTTGCCGATGAGGTTCGTAACCTTGCGCAGCGTACTCAACAAGCGACGGTAGAGATTCAGGACATGATCAGTCACCTACAAAGCAGTGCTAATTCTGCGGTAGAGCTGATGGAGAAGAGTGTTGTTGAAGCGGCTGAAGGCGTTGATTTGGTGACTAATGCTGGCACAGAGCTTGATGGTATCGTAAGCCAAGTTAACCAAATCAATGACATGAACTTCCAAATCGCGACAGCTGCAGGTCAACAGAGCAGCGTTGCAGAAGAGATGAGTGTCAACCTGACCAATGTTCGTGAACTTGTCGAAGCTTCAGTTGTGGTTGTTGGTGAGCTGTTAGAGACCTCTCAGCTTATGGAGAGCAACGCGCAAGAACTCGACGGTAAGATTAAGCAATTTAAGGTTTAGTCCTTAGCACCTAATCTTCATCCGTAAAGGCTTATTCCCAGAGACTTTTTCTAGGTTGTAAGCTCAACCAGATAAGTTAATCGATAAAACGCCCACATTGCTAATGTGGGCGTTTTTTATTGGCGTAACTTTGGTATAACTTATCTTTAGTTATGAAAACTCGTTATTGAAGAACTGAATCGATAAACCGATTGTTCAGCGCGCAGCTTATACAAGGAAGAAACATGCCATTGCCTTCTCAAATCGTCACTCACTCACAGTCTGCTTTTGAGCAATTATTAGAGCATCAAAGTGAAGCCATCAATACTTGGCCTGAGCCACTGACTGAGGATCTTAAACGTGTACTCGGTTTAAGCTGTTTTATTAGTGATTGCTTGCAGCGTGATACGGTTTTATGTGGTGATTTACCTAATATGTTGGCATGCGAAGAACGTGCTGAAGGGTACCGAGAACGACTGGCTGAATTACTTTCTGGCTGCACCGATGAAATGAGCGGTCAGCGCGTGCTGCGTCAATTTCGCAATCGAGAAATGACCTACATTGCTTGGCGTGATTTTATGGGCTCATGGGAGCTAGAACAGAGCTTAAGTCACCTATCGATGTTGGCTGAGGCGATGATCTTCGAGACCTATCAATGGCAGTACGATATTTGTTGTAAAGAGTGGGGTACACCTTGTAATGAACAAGGTGAAGCACAACCGATGCTGATCATTGGTATGGGCAAGCTAGGGGGTGGTGAGCTCAATTTCTCTTCTGATATTGACCTGATTTTTACCTATCCTGAGAATGGCGAAACCCAGGGTGCAAGACGAAGTATCGCCAACGCACAATTTTTCACACGCTTGGGGCAACGTATTATCAAGGCACTTGACCAGCAAACCTTTGATGGATTCTGTTATCGAGTCGACATGCGTTTACGTCCATTTGGTGAGAGTGGTCCACTTGTGATGAGCTATGCGGCACTGGAAGATTATTACCAAGAACAAGGTCGTGATTGGGAACGCTACGCGATGGTCAAAGCGCGAGTGATGGGCAGCGAAATGTATCCTGAGTATCAAGAGCTTCGCCAAATGTTACGCCCGTTTGTTTTCCGTCGTTATATTGATTTCAGTGCGATTCAATCTTTGCGTCGTATGAAGTCGATGATCAGCAGTGAAGTTCGCCGTCGTGGCCTCTCAAATAACATCAAACTTGGCTCTGGTGGTATTCGTGAAGTGGAGTTTATTGCGCAAGTTTTCCAATTGATTCGTGGTGGGCGTGAACCTAGCCTTCGTGGTAGAGGTCTATTGGAAACGTTAAGTGCGATTGAGTCTCTTCATCTGCTAGAGTCCCAAGAGGTAAGGCATTTACGCGAGGCTTACCTGTTTCTGCGTCGCCTTGAGAACCTATTACAAGCGATGGCTGATAAGCAAACTCAAACCTTACCTGATGGTGAATTCGAACAGTTGCAACTCGCTGTCGCAATGCAATTCACTGATTGGGACAGTTTGATTGCGGCAACTCGAACTCATATGGCGAATGTACATACTGTGTTCGAAGATCTGATTGGTGTCGATGAAGATGACGCCAATCCAATCGCGAGTCACTTTAGTGAACTGTGGGATATGGCCCATAAACCAGACGTGATTGAACAAGTACTGGAGCATGATATTGCGATTGCTAGCCCGCCTGAAGCTGCGAGAACGATCATTCAGTTTAAAGCCGATTTGGCTAAAAAAACCCTTGGCCCACGTGGACGAGAAGTTCTGAATCGCTTGATGCCTAAAGTGTTTCAAGCGCTGTACACCGCTAAGGATGCCGAGTTTGGTTTATCTCGAGTGCTGCATCTACTGCAAAAAATCGTTACGCGTACCACTTACCTTGAACTACTAGATGAACACCCTGCTGCGTTGACTCAGTTAGTTCGCTTATGTACAGCAAGCCCGATGATCTCAGAACAGCTGGGTCGTTACCCAATTCTGTTAGATGAACTTATCGATCCTCAGCAACTCTACAATCCAGTACCCTTAGAGTCTTACAAGACCGAATTGCGTGATTACCTAGCCCGTATCCCTGAAGATGATATGGAGCAACAGATGGAAGGTCTGCGTCAGTTTAAGCAGACTTGTATTTTGAGGATCGCAGCTGCGGATATTGCGGGTGCTCTACCTGTCATGAAGGTTAGTGATCATTTGACCTACTTAGCGGAAGCCATTGTTGAAGCCGGAGTTAACCAGGCTTGGTTACAGGTGTCAGCAAAGTTTGGTGAGCCGACACATCTTAAAGATCGTGAAGGTCGTGGTTTTGCTGTTGTCGGTTATGGCAAAGTGGGCGGTTGGGAGCTTGGCTATAATTCCGATCTCGATATTGTGTTTATGCATGACTGCCCGGTACATATCTATACTGATGGTAAGAAAGAGATCGATGGACGCCAATTCTACTTAAGATTAGCGCAGCGTATTATTCATATTTTCTCGACCAGAACCGCTTCCGGCATTCTGTACGAAGTCGACACTCGTTTACGCCCTTCTGGTGCATCTGGCCTGTTGGTGAGTCCAACCGATGCCTTTGACGAGTATCAGCACAATGACGCGTGGACTTGGGAACACCAAGCTTTGACACGCGCTCGCATGATTTACGGCGATGACTTATTGGCTTCCGCATTCAATAAAACACGTCATGAGGTGTTATGCCTACAACGTGATGAAGCAACGTTGAAGAAGGCGGTAGTGGATATGCGAGAAAAAATGCGTGATCACCTCGGCGGTAAAAAAGCTGATCGATTCATGCTAAAGCAGGATGCTGGTGGCATTACCGATATTGAATTCTTGGCGCAATATTTAGTCCTTCGATACAGTAATGAGAAGCCAAAGCTTACTCGTTGGTGTGACAATGTCAGAATCTTTGAAAGCCTGTTGTCACAAGGGATTATGGACGAGCAACAAGGGATGGCATTAACCCATGCTTATACAACGTTAAGAGATGAAATCCACCACCGTAATCTACTCAATCTTGATGCGGATGTGGCGATTGAAAAGTTTGAAATGGAAAGAGAACATGTTGTTCAAGCATGGAAGCAGTGGATGGAAGCGTAGCTTGTCTTTCGCTTAGCTGTCACAGTGCCTATCGAGGTAGGCTTTACTCATTTTTCTAAGGTTTAGCCACTGTAATCAGTGTGCTAGACTCTAGCCAGATTCGATTTTTGGAGCTCAACAATGAAACCAATTCTACCTGACTACAGCCAATCAGGTGTTCTTATTGTCGGTGACGTCATGCTTGATCGTTACTGGTATGGTCCAACTGGCCGTATTTCACCAGAAGCGCCAGTGCCTGTGGTAAAAGTAGAAAATAACGAGGAGCGCCCTGGTGGTGCTGCTAACGTAGCAATGAATATTGCCTCGCTTGGCGGTCATGCTCATGTTGTTGGTTTAACAGGTAAAGATGAGCCAGCCGAGGTGTTGAAAAACACTTTGGGTGCGCTGAAGGTTAAGTGTGATTTTGTTGAGTTAGAAGACTATCCAACCATCACAAAACTACGAGTGATGAGCCGTGGTCAGCAGTTGATTCGTCTTGATTTTGAAGACAAATTTGAAAACACCAATCCAGAGCTTATTCTGTCTCGCATGGAGCAAGCACTGCCAAATGTCCGCTCGGTTATCTTGTCAGATTATGCGAAGGGTGCATTAGAGCATGTACAGAGCTTCATTCAAAAAGCACGCGCATCAAATGTTCCAGTATTCATCGATCCAAAAGGCGCGGATTTAGAGCGCTACCGTGGTGCGACATTACTTACACCAAACATGGCAGAGTTTGAGCTAGTTGCAGGTAAAGTTAAGTCAGAAGAAGATCTTATCGAGAAGGGTATTGCCTTGATCGAGAAGTATGACTTTGAAGCTTTATTGGTGACTCGCAGTGAGAACGGTATGACGTTACTACGTAAAGGTCAGGCACCATTCCATTTACCGACTCAAGCGAAAGAAGTGTACGACGTGACGGGTGCTGGAGATACGGTTATCTCAGTTCTGGCGGCTTCTGTTGCTGCGGGGAAACCACTTGATGAAGCGTGTGCATTAGCGAATGCGGCTGCTGGCGTGGTAGTTGGTAAGCTTGGTACATCTACACTGTCTACGATTGAGTTAGCGGAAGCGATTCACGGTAGCCAAGACACAGATTATGGTGTGATCTCGGAAGCTGCACTGGTTGAAGCAGTGAAACGTGCTCGAGCGAAAGGTGAGAAGGTCGTTATGACCAATGGCTGCTTTGATATTCTGCATGCCGGCCATGTTTCTTACATGAACCACGCAGCTGAGCTAGGTGACCGCTTGATCGTTGCCGTTAATACTGACGAGTCTGTTAAGCGCTTGAAAGGCCCTGGTCGCCCTGTGAACCCAACCGATCGCCGTATGGCGGTATTGGCTGGCTTAGGTGCAGTTGATTGGGTTGTGCCGTTTTCTGAAGACACACCTCAACGTTTGATCTCTGAGGTTTTACCAAGCATTCTTGTGAAAGGTGGTGACTACAAACCTGAAGATATTGCTGGTGGTGCGGAAGTAATTGCAGCTGGCGGTGAAGTGAAAGTACTTAACTTTGAAGATGGCTGCTCTACGACTGAAATTATTAAAGCGATTAAGGGTGGTCGAGGCTAGTTTCTAGTCTTTTGGTGCTAAGCTTTTAGCTAGGCAGTAAATATCGCTTTGAATAGATAATAAAAATGCCGCTCAATGAGCGGCATTTTTGTAGCTGTAGCTAGTGTAATTTAGAATTACTTACTTGCGACTTTTAGACCTGCGTTTACATCAACAATATCTTGTTCGCTTAGAGTACCAACCGCTTGACGAAGCTGAAGTACACTTAGGATGTAGTTGTAACGAGCATCTGAAAGGTTCTTGTTCGCGTCGTATAGACGACGAGTCGAATCTAATACGTCAACGATAGTACGAGTGCCTACATCAAAGCCGGCTTCAGTTGCTTCTAAAGCAGACTGAGCAGAAACTACAGACTGTTCGTAAGCGCGTAGAGCACCGATCGAAGCACTGATGTTGTTGTTGAACGCACGTACGTCTTTTACAACGCTGCGGTAGGTTGCTTCTAAGTCTTCACTTGCTGCAACGTAGTTGTATTCAGCCTGTTTAGTCAATGAAGTTGTGTTACCACCCGTGTATAGAGGTACAACTAAGTTCAAGCCTAGGTTTAGGTTGTCTTGGTCATAATCTTGAGAGCTGTTTGATTGATCTGCAAGAGAGTAGCTACCATCTAATGTCAGGCTTGGTAAGTGACCAGAGCTTGCTAGTGAGATGTTATCTTTTGCTACGTCTTGAGAGATACGCGCTGCAAGTAGGCTAAGGTTCTTCTGCTCAGCCTGTTCAACAAGTGCAACAGCCGACTCGGAAGATTTGCTTGCAGAGAAACGGTCAGTATCTAGGATGCTTAGGTTAGAGTGTTCTTGACCTGTGATCTCACGTAGACCTTCATAGTTATTAATCAGAGTGTTTTCTGCTAAGACTTCGTCTGCCAAAACGCCATCGTACTGAGCTTGTGCATCATGTACATCGGTGATTGCTGAAAGACCTACTTCAAAACGTTGTTTTGTTTGTTCTAGTTGACGAGCAACTGCTGCTTTTTCGGCACGAACAAATTCTAGGTTATCTTGAGATCGAAGTACTTCGAAGTATGCGGTTGCTACACGCAGGATCAAAGCTTGTTGCTCTGCCGCGTATGCTGAATCAGCCTGACGAGCACTTTTTTCTGCTGTATCGAGCGTGATCCATGAAGAACGTTGATAAAGCTCTTGAGTGAAGCCGATAGCTGCTCCCCAAGTGTTGTTATCGATACTTGAGCTACCTTGACCTGAAGTATCTCTGTCACCACGGTTAATGTCGTAGTTCGCTGTTAGGTTAATTTGTGGTAGCAAATCACTACGGCTTGACGTTACTGCTTCAAAAGCGGCATCGCGCTGCGCTGCTGAACGAAGAAGTTGTGGATCGTTCTGTTTTGCTTGGTCGTAAACTTCAGCTAGCGTATCAGCAAAAGCTGATGAACTCAGGCTGCCAATTGCTGCACTGATAAATAGTGGAAGCAGTTTTTTCATTTTCCTATTCCTGCCTTTAATAGAATTTTTCTTTAAAAGAGTTTAACCCAGTTTGGTGGTAATTTACTCGAAACTTTGCACTTTTTTACAATTAACTGTCCACTCGTGCAATATTTATTTTTTAAAACTTAACTTTAATTATAAGTTTTGTATAAAAAGTTGAACCTTATCCTTGGTAGTTAACTCGGACAATGAGTAAACTATAAAGATCACTTAGTGAGGTACCAAATGCAACAGTCTGACAATCAACGACATGAGTTTACTCCGCAAGATGTGGAAATAGTCTCAAAAGAGACGCTGTTTCGTGGTTTTTTTAAAATGGTTAAGTACACATTTAAACATAGATTGTTTGAGGGGGGGTGGAGCCAACCAATAGAACGTGAAATGTTTGAGCGTGGTCATGCTGCCGCTTTGCTACCTTATGATCCTGTTCGTGATGAAGTTGTGATCGTCGAACAGATCCGTGTCGGTGCTCTAGAGCATGAAAACCCATGGCAATATGAGATTGTTGCCGGGATTATCGATACTGACGAGTCACCACAAGATGTTGCCCGTCGTGAAGCGATGGAAGAAGCTGGAGTCGAAGTCGGATCTGTATTACCTATTACTTCGTATTACCCTTCATCTGGCGGTTGCTCGGAAAAGCTCGACGTCTTTGTTGGCTGTGTTGATGCAACGACAGCTAAAGGGGTGCATGGATTGGATTACGAAGGTGAAGACATTAGGGTACAAGTGATGACTCGCGAGGCCGCTTATCAGTTGGTAACAGATGGTGTGTTTGAAAATGGCGCCACAATCATTGCGCTACAGTGGCTACAATTGAACTACCAAGAATTACAGTCAGAGTGGATAGATTAACGTCATGCCAAATATAGCGGTCAAAAAACCGTATCATGTTGATCTTGCTGAGTTGATGCGAGTTTACGAGACTAACTATGCCAAGCTTAACGCTTTGTTACCGGTTGGGCATGAGGTTGGTGACGTTCGCTGTTACCAAGCCGTTAATATGGTGTATCAATTGACAGTGAATGAGGTCACAAAATACACCACTTTAATAGACATATGTCAGAGTGACGCGATGCCAGTGTTTCCTTTGCCAAAAATGTCTGTCAGGCTATATCACGATGCTCGAGTTGCAGAAGTGTGCGCTAGCGGGGATTTTTCACGAGTCAAAGCTAAATATGACTATCCCAACACTAAGCTTCTGCAAAAGGACGAGAAATTTCAATTGAATAAATTTCTTGGGGAATGGTTAACGTTTTGTTTAAAAACGGGTATCAGCCGAACTCCAATTGCCTTTTAATTGAGCTTATTGAACAACACTTTTAAAGTCTAAACAGTAACGTATCTGGATTTGTTATTTTGGAATTATCACACACTTCAAAATTTGATGAGAGCACTATTAAGCTTGTGCAGCTAACGGACACGCATTTATTTGCGCCGAGCAATGGCAGTTTATTAAGCATCAACACTCAAGATAGCTTTCGTGCTGTAGTCGGTGGCATTGTTAGCCAGGGCTTTGACTATCAAGCGATTTTAGCAACCGGTGATATCTCTCAAGATCACAGTGCAGAGTCGTACCAGAAATTTGAGTCAGGGATTCAGCCTTTGGAAAAGCCATGTTATTGGCTGCCAGGAAACCATGACTTTAAGCCTAATATGGGCAGTGTTTTACCATCAACCCAAATACAGTGCGTTGAGCATGTCTTGCTAGGCGATAGCTGGCAGATGGTGATGCTGGATTCGCAAGTGGTGGGTGTGCCTCATGGTCGCCTCAGCGATCAACAGCTTGATCTGTTAGATCAAAAGCTGACGGAATTCCCTGAACGTAATACATTGGTTCTATTGCACCACCACCCGTTATTGGTTGGCAGTGCATGGTTGGATCAACATAACCTAAAAGACGCAGACCAATTTTGGGATGTGGTTCAACAGCACACCAATGTTAAAGCGGTACTGTGTGGCCACGTTCATCAAGATATGAACCGAGATCATCATGGTGTACAAGTCATGGCAACACCGTCGACTTGTGTGCAATTCAAACCTAACTCAGATGACTTCGCGGTAGACACTTTGTCTCCGGGCTGGAGAGAGATTGAACTGCATCAAGACGGAACGGTCAGCACGAAAGTTCGTCGTTTGCCTGATGGGCAGTTCTTGCCTGATTTTGAAGCGGCTGGTTATTAATGCTGTTGATTATTGATGTAGGAGTCTATTAATGTCTGGTTCTGAACTGCAAACCACTAAGCCATCACTGCTCCTCTATATTCACGGTTTCAACAGTTCATCACGTTCTCATAAAGCGAACGTGATGGCAGATTATTGTGCTAAGTATCGCTCTGATATTAAAGTCGTTACCCCTCAACTGCCGAGCTTTCCTCAGCAAGCAGCTCTGCATTTACAGCAGTTGGTGGAGCAATATAAAGAGCAATATCAGATAGCGTTGGTGGGTAGCTCATTGGGTGGCTATCTTTCAACATGGCTGAATAGTCACTATGGTTTTAAAGCTGTGGTTGTAAACCCAGCAGTAAAGCCATTTGAGCTTCTTGCTGACTATTTAGGTGAACAAGTAAACCCATACACTGATGAGCGATATGTACTGGAAACAAAGCATATCGATGAACTGAAGGCGTTAGAGGTTCCGGTTATCACTAAGCCGAGTGATTTCTGGTTACTTCAGCAAACGGAAGATGAAGTTCTGGATTACCGACAAGCGGTAGAGAAGTACCAAGGTGCAACACAGACAGTAGAAGAGGGGGGGGATCATAGCTTTGTTGATTTTGAACGCTACCCACAACAAATCATCACCTTTCTAAATATCTAATCTGTTCCACCAACTAAGTGATTTTCTCTTGTTTGCCTGTTATTTCATCTATCAATGGTGAAATATCATAGTTTGATGTCTTAGTTTTTGAACTAGCTTGACATCATTACTCAGCTTCCAGACTATATTCCCCAATACTTCGCTCGTTCGCTCTACTATGACGGTTCATAGTAATGATTCTGCTTTAGTGAAACTGGAGCCAGCGAACTGACGCAAACTTTTTGAGTAAACTCCGTATTATGACTGAACAATATAATGCAAAAGACCTCGAGGTACTTGAAGGTCTCGATCCTGTGCGACACCGCCCGGGAATGTATACCGAGACAGAAAGACCTAACCACCTTGCCCAAGAAGTCATTGATAACTCGGTCGATGAAGCACTAGCGGGACACGCTAAGAAGATCAAAGTTGTGCTTCATGCAGACCAATCGTTAGAAGTTACCGATGACGGCCGTGGTATGCCTGTCGATATTCACCCTGAAAAAGGGATCTCAGGTGTTGAGCTGATTTTAACTAAGCTCCACTCTGGCGGTAAATTCTCGAACAACAACTACAAGTTCTCAGGTGGTCTGCACGGTGTAGGTATCTCGGTTGTAAACGCACTGTCAAAACGTGTTGAAGTGACCGTACGCCGAGAAGGTCAGGTTCATGAGATCGCACTTGAAGGTGGTCATGCTGTAACAGAACTGACTGTAACGGGCACTTGTGGCCATCGTAACAGTGGTACATCTGTACATTTTTGGCCTGATCCTAAGTATTTCGATAGCCCTAAATTTTCGACACTGCGTCTGATTAACAACCTACGTGCAAAAGCAGTGCTTTGCCCAGGTTTAGAAATTACCTTTATCGACAAAGTCGGTGGCGAAGAGCATAAATGGTTCTATGAAGATGGTCTAAAAGACTACCTTGCCGAAGGCGTGAAAGGTTACACCTTACTGCCTGAAGAACCGTATGTTGGCGAATTCGTAGCTGAAACAGAAATGGCGAACTGGGCGATCATCTGGCAGCCAGAAGGCGGTGATATGATTACCGAGAGTTACGTGAACTTAGTACCGACTAAACAAGGTGGTACACACGTAAACGGTCTTCGCCAAGGTCTGCTTGATGCAATGCGTGAGTTCTGTGAATTCCGTAACTTGTTACCACGCGGCGTTAAGCTAACGGGTGATGACATCTTTGACCGTTGTTCTTACGTATTATCGGTGAAGATGCAAGATCCGCAGTTTGCTGGTCAAACAAAAGAGCGCTTGTCTTCGCGTCAAACCGCTGCGTTTGTTTCTGGTGTGGTTAAAGATGCATTTAGCTTGTGGTTGAACGAAAAGCCACAACTGGCAGAGCAGTTAGCAGAAGCTTGTATTGCGAATGCCCACCGCCGTATGCGCGCAAGCAAAAAGGTTGTGCGTAAGAAAATCGCTTCAGGTCCAGCTTTGCCAGGTAAGCTAACGGACTGTTCAGTTCAAGACTTAAGCCGTACCGAAATCTTCTTCGTGGAAGGGGACTCGGCGGGTGGTTCCGCTAAACAAGCACGTGACCGTGAGTTCCAAGCGGTGATGCCACTTCGCGGTAAGATTTTAAATACATGGGAAGTGTCAGCAGACCAAGTATTGGCTTCGCAAGAAGTGCACGACATCTCGGTGGCTCTGGGTATCGACCCGGACAACGATGATTTATCAGGCCTGCGTTACGGTAAAATCTGTATTCTTGCCGATGCGGACTCGGATGGTCTTCATATCGCGACACTGCTATGTGCTTTGTTTACTCGCCATTTCCATGCATTAGTTGAAGCGGGTCATATCTATGTGGCAATGCCTCCTCTGTATCGTATCGATTGCGGTAAAGAAGTGTTCTACGCACTTGATGACGCAGAGAAAGACGGTGTGCTTGAGCGACTATCGCAGAAGAAAGCCAAGATCAACGTGCAACGATTCAAAGGTCTGGGTGAAATGAACCCACTTCAGTTGCGTGAAACCACCATGGATCCAAACACTCGTCGCCTTGTGCAGTTAACGATTGATGACAGCGAAGCGACCAACGAGATGATGGACATGCTGCTTGGTAAGAAACGTGCAGATGATCGCCGTACATGGCTACAGACTAACGGTGATATGGCCGAGGTATAATGGATGTCTAACGAAATTACATATGATGGCGTTGAACAGCTGCCAATGCGCAAGTTCACCGAAGATGCCTACTTAAATTACTCAATGTACGTGATCATGGATCGTGCATTGCCGTATATCGGTGATGGCTTGAAGCCAGTACAGCGTCGTATTATCTACGCGATGTCTGAGCTAGGCTTATCGGCTGCATCGAAATACAAAAAATCAGCACGTACCGTTGGTGACGTATTAGGTAAGTATCACCCACACGGTGACTCTGCTTGTTACGAAGCGATGGTATTGATGGCGCAGCCTTTCTCTTACCGTTACCCATTGGTCGATGGTCAAGGTAACTGGGGTGCTCCGGATGACCCGAAATCGTTCGCTGCGATGCGTTATACCGAAGCGAAATTATCTAAGTTTGCTGAGGTTCTTCTAGGTGAACTAGGTCAAGGCACTGTTGACTGGCAACCAAACTTTGATGGCACGATGAAAGAGCCTCAAATGTTGCCTGCTCGTCTGCCTCATATCCTACTTAACGGTATCACTGGTATCGCGGTAGGTATGGCGACCGATATTCCACCACACAACGTGCGTGAAGTCGCTAATGCAGCCATTCACCTAATTGATACGCCTAAGTCTGAGCTTTCAGATGTGATGAGTTTCATTCAAGGTCCAGATTATCCGACAGAAGCTGAGATTATCTCTCCGAAATCGGACATCGAAAAGATCTACCGTACTGGACGTGGCAGCATCAAGATGCGCGCGGTTTGGCACAAGGAAGGCTCTGATATTGTTATCACGGCTTTACCTCATCAAGTGTCAGGTGCGAAGTTACTTGAGCAAATCGCGAACCAGATGCGCGCTAAGAAGCTGCCAATGGTTGACGACTTGCGTGATGAATCTGATCATGAGAACCCAACGCGTATCGTTGTCGTTCCTCGTTCAAATCGTATCGACTGTGATCAATTGATGAGTCACCTGTTCGCGTCGACGGATCTAGAGAAAAACTTCCGCGTTAACTTGAACATGATTGGTTTAGATAACCGTCCTCAAGTTAAAGGCTTAGTTCAGATCCTGAAAGAGTGGATTGAGTTCCGTCGCACAACAGTTCGTCGTCGTTTGCAGTATCGTTTAGATAAAGTATTGGCACGTTTGCACATCTTAGAAGGCTTGCTTGCTGCTTATCTTAATATCGATGAAGTGATTGAGATCATTCGTACAGAAGACGAACCATGTCCTGTATTGATGAGCCGTTTCAACATTTCTGAAATTCAAGCCAATGCGATTCTTGATATTAAACTTCGCAACTTAGCTAAGTTAGAAGAGTTTAAAATCCGAGCGGAACAAGAAGAGCTTGAAGCTGAACGTGAAAAGCTTGAAAAGCTACTCGGTTCAGAGCGTCGCTTGAATACGCTGATCAAGAAAGAAATCCAAGCAGATGCGGATAAATACGGTGATGATCGTCGTTCACCTCTGATTGAGCGTGCTGAAGCGAAAGCGCTAACAGAGCGCGACTTAGTACCAAGCGAACCCATTACGGTTGTGTTGTCTGAGAAAGGTTGGATTCGTCATGCTAAAGGGCATGAGGTTGATGCTGAAGGCTTGAACTACAAATCAGGTGATAAATTCTTAGCGAGTGCTAAGGGTAAGAGTAACCAGCAAGCGGTGTTCCTCGGCAGTGATGGCCGAAGCTACTCCCTTGAATCTCATTCATTACCGTCGGCACGTAGCCAAGGTGAGCCAATTACAGGCCGCTTGAATGTCAGCCCTGGTACTTCTATTCGCCAAGTGGTGATGGGAGAGAATGAGCAATTATGGTTAGTCGGTTCTGATGCTGGTTATGGCTTTGTTTGTAAGGGTAGCGATCTGCTGTCTAAGAACAAGAGCGGTAAAGCGTTGGTTAACTTGCCACAAGCTTCTGAGGTGATGATGCCAAGCCCTATTGCTGACTTGGACAGTAACCAGATTCTGGCGATTACTAACCAAGGCCGTATGTTGTTGTTCCCTATTAAAGACCTACCTCAGTTGAGCAAGGGTAAAGGCAACAAGATCATCAATATCCCTTCTGCGAAAGCAAAAGAGCGTGAAGAGTTTGTCTCGCACTTGATGGCTATCCCAGAGAATGCGACGCTGACTATCTACGCAGGTAAACGTAAACTTGGCTTGAAACCAGCAGATCTTGAAAACTTCCGTGGTGAACGTGGTCGCCGTGGTGGCCTACTACCAAGAGGTTTACAGCGAGTGACTCGCATCGATATCGAAGAGCCAAGTGAATCGTAGAGATACCTGATACAATCTTTAGATAAAAGAAAACCCAGCTTGTGAGCTGGGTTTTTTGTATTTGTGTATTAGCAGCTTGAATCACTGCTTACAGAGTTTACTCTACAGGCGAGTATCTTCAGCAATCGTTACTTTGAGGGTTTTGTTTTCACCTTGGCGTAAGATGCCTACATCAATCACGGTACCTGGACGCAAATCAGTAACAGTATCCATCACACTCTGACGACCATTTACCTGGTTATTGTTGATGCTGACAATAATGTCTTGAGCTTCAAAACCGGCATCCGCTGCAGGGCCATTTGGATCGATACCTAACACAACAATCCCACCTATATTCTTAGTACCCAACATGCGTGAGGTGACAGAGTTGATGTCTTGCCCATCGATACCGATATAACCACGAATTACACGGCCATCGGCGATGATCTTCTCCATGATTTTATTCGCAAGTGGATAGGGGATAGCAAATGAGATCCCATAGGTTTCCATGTCGGTAGCTTGTTGGAAAGAAGCGGTATTGATACCGACTAGCTCACCTTGCGAGTTAACCAACGCGCCACCTGAATTACCTTCATTGATTGCCGCGTCGGTCTGAATAAAGGCTTGATGACCATCGGCACTGATCGAAGAGCGGCCGGTTGCAGAGATGATACCAAAGGTTGTTGTTTGACCTAGGTTATATGGGTTACCGATAGCCAGTACTACATCACCGACATTGGCTTTGTAATTAGGGTTGAGTGGGATCACCGGTAGGTTGTCACCGCTGACTCTAAGTATCGCGATATCGGTGCGCTTGTCTGAACCGACAAGTTGCGCAGCTGCTACTCGGCCATCTTGAAGCGCCACAACTATTTGGTCTGCTTGAGCCACAACATGGAAGTTGGTAATGATGTAGCCTTTCTCGCTAACAATCACCCCAGAGCCCAAACCTTGAGTGAGCAGTTTGTTGCGATCACTTTCAGCGTATTTGCGGCTATAAATGTTAACCACAGCGGGTGCCGCGCGGCGAACTGCTTGGTTAAATGAAATCTGAAGAGAGCCAATATTATCAACTTTAGGGCTAGTGACGTCAGCAACAATCGCTGGTCTTAAGCTCGGGAATGCGAGAAGAATAAGCGCCGCTGAAACGAGTCCAAGGGAAATAGAACGAAATAGAAAGGACAGCATGTTTCCCTCTTCGACAAGTAAGGTATTGAGCCTCCGCACACGGGTGACCTGTTTGAGTTACTTGTGAAGCATAGCATTTTGATTGATCTAAAGAAAAGGGAGACTGAGTAAGTTTAAAGCAAACTTACCGAGCCTCTCTGTTATTACGCTGACGTACGACTATCGAATAACGAGGTAGATAGTCCTGTCGCCACGTTGGATATTTAGCGCCAATACGCCCGGTTGTTTCTCAAGAATCTTTCTAAATTCAGCAAGGTTTTTAATGGTTTGGCGATTGACGCCAATAATGATGTCGTCTTTGAGAAGTTGGTAAGCCTCTGCTGGTGAGCCTTGAGCAACACTTGACACCTTCACGCCTGTTGCTGAGTCGCTGTCTGTTGTGTTGGTAAGCTCAGCTCCAGCAAGCCCTTCATGGAGTTTTTCAGCTTGTGTCTTGCTATTGCTGGATTCACCAAGCGTTACGTCAAAAGTTTTATTCTTTCCGTCGCGAACCACACCTAACTCGATTTCTTTACCTGCACCGAGTGTGGCGACCTTAGCTCTTAACTCGCTGAAGGTATCAATGCGTTTGCCATTAATAGAGACAATAATATCACCGGCTTTCAGCCCTGCTTTATCTGCTGCACTGTCAGGAACTATTTGGCTAACAAAGGCACCCTTACTGGATTCATAACCGAGTGCTTCTGCTAATTCTGAGGTAATTTCTCCGCCTTGAACGCCAAGCATGCCGCGTTTTACTTCACCGAAATCGAGAATTTGTTCTATCAGGTTTTTCATCATATTAGATGGGATTGCAAAGCCGATACCGACATTACCTCCGTTAGGGCCAAGAATGGCAGTGTTGATACCAATCAGTTCACCGTTGAGGTTCACTAGTGCGCCACCAGAGTTACCGCTGTTGATGGCGGCATCGGTTTGAATGAAGTTCTCAAAGTTCTCTAGATTCAGGCCGCTGCGACCAAGCGCAGAAACAATGCCTGATGTCACGGTTTGACCGAGCCCAAATGGGTTACCGATTGCGACACTAAAATCACCGACTCTTAACTTGTCTGAGTCTGCGACTTTTATCTGGGTAAGGTTCTTGGCTTTTTCGAGTTTAAGCAGTGCGATATCAGACATCTGGTCGCCACCGATAAGTTCGGCATCGTATTCTCGACCATCATGAAGTTTTACTTTGATATCGTCGGCACCATTAATCACATGGTAGTTAGTCACGATATGGCCTTTCTTGGCATCAATGATTACACCAGAGCCTAATCCGCGGAATGGGCGCTCTCGTGTTTGTTCGGGGCCAAAAAAGAATTGAAATTGTTCAGGGATTTGCTGACGTTGTACCTGTTTGCCTTCTACGGCAATACTAACCACAGCGGGGGTCACTTGTTCAAGCATAGGCGCGAGGCTTGGCAATTGCTCATTACCCACACTTAATGGCAGTGCGGCCGTTGCTTGAATGGGGGTGATGATTGAACTTAAGCTTAAAGTCAGTACTGATAAAGCAAGCAAAGGTTTTTTCATCATAAACTCCTCTCTAGTTAAGGTCTTACCCCTCTCACTACGTGTAATAAGTATGAGAAGTTTCAAATGACCTGAGTGAAAGTTATGACTCAAAAACCTTTGTAAAGTTCACAGAAGTGTTAAATGTTTATGATGCTTTTGCTGTCACTACATCAGGAGCATCAATGATCTCTTTCTTCTGTTCTGTAAATAAACCGGTTGCGCCATTCGCGTAATCTTTCGGTTGCTCCTCAAGTGTCGCTTCTTTAATTGACGGCTTATCTTGTGATTTGTCCGAATGAGCGGCGGCTGTTTTCACAAACGGGTTGTCTTGCTCTGGCAGGTTAGGAATCAGCTCTGAGCTTGTTTTTTCCATGTGTTGGTACAGTTTTGTGTAGTCCTTACCTAAGGTGTCCAACATTTCTGCTGATTTCGCAAAGTGGTCAGCCAGCTCTTGTCGCTGCTGTTCCAGGGCAAACTTTGCGCTATCCAATTCTTTCTGTACGTTCTTTTGTTTTTTGTATTCAGGTGTCATGAGACGAGAAATAGCGACCCCTAAAATAACTCCGACTAGTAAACCGGCAACGGCATACATCCAAGGCATAACAGCTCCTTATTATTGTTTTTTAACATGTTTGTTACTGCTTAGTTACACGTGCTACGGCTCCATGGTACTATGAGAAAGCCGCAGTATAAAGAGAAATGCGTGTGCGCTAGTTAGCAGTTTAGTGCTGCATTATTCACCGCATTACTTAATCTATCGGACTGTCTGGGCCCGTTTTTATTTGCTGTCTGAATATCGCTTTCATTGTGGAAATGTTGTCATGAATCCCATTAAAAAATACGAACAAGATATAAAAGAACATGGATTTCAAAGAGATCCAGCACAAGAGCAAGCAGTTAAGTCTTTAGATGAACTCTTTCATCAATTCCAAGATTACATGAATACGCCCATTCCTCAACTGACTCGATTCCAGAAATTATTGGGCAAAAAGCCAAAACTGCCACAGCCACCAAAAGGTCTCTATTTCTGGGGGGGCGTCGGGCGCGGTAAAACTTATCTAATGGATACGTTCTACGATGCCTTACCGACCACTAAAAAAATGCGTGTTCACTTTCACCGCTTTATGTATAGAGTGCATGACGAGTTGAAGGCACTTGGTAACGTCAGTGATCCATTGCCTTTGGTCGCAGATAAATTGAAAGAAGAGGCGGATATTATCTGTTTCGACGAATTCTTTGTTTCTGATATCACGGATGCCATGATCCTAGGAACTTTGTTCCAAGAGTTATTCGCTCGTAACGTTATCTTGGTGGCAACGTCAAACATTCCGCCGGCAGATCTGTATCGCAATGGTTTGCAACGCGCGCGTTTCTTACCTGCGATTAAGCTGATTCAAGACAACTGCCATATTCTTAATGTCGATAGCGGCATTGATTATCGCCTACGTACCCTAGAGCAGGCTGAAATTTATCATTACCCATTGGATAGCCAAGCGAATATCAACCTAGAAAAATATTACGCACAATTAGTCGGTGAAGATAAAGAGAAGCTGAAGCAGATTGAGGTTAACCACCGTAAATTAGATGTAGTCGAAGCGAGTGATGGTGTGCTGCATGGTACTTTTGCTCAGCTTTGTCAGTCGGCTCGTAGCCAAAATGACTACATTGAGCTCTCACGTGTTTACCATACCGTTCTGTTGGCTGATGTATTGCAAATGGGCGCGACTTCAGATGACGCAGCGAGACGTTTTATCGCGTTGGTGGATGAGTTCTACGAGCGTAATGTGAAATTGATTATTTCAGCGGAAGTTGAGCTAGAAAAATTGTATACCCATGGGCAGCTAGAGTTTGAATTTAAACGTTGTCAGTCGCGTTTAATCGAAATGCAGAGCCATGAATATTTGGCAAAAGAACACTTAAGTTAGCTCTGATTATCTCGAATAAGAAATAGAATTAAAAAAATCGTGATTTTGTTCAAAAAGAGGTGATTTTTTCTTCGCTCTTCTCTATAATCCTGCGACCTACCGTTACTGCGGGCCTCTAGCGATGAGTAAAATCACGTTATGCCAAGAGTTTTCCAACACTCGAAGGGGTGATGAATGGTAACTCTTAGACAGTGGGAATACGCGAGTATTCCTTAAGTGTAAATTTTTTAAATAGGTAATTATTAGCATGAAAACTTTCGTTGCTAAACCAGAAACTGTAAAACGCGACTGGTATGTTGTAGACGCTGAAGGCAAAACTCTTGGCCGTCTAGCAAGTGAAATCGCTTCTCGCCTACGCGGCAAGCACAAAGCAGAATACACTCCTCACGTAGACACTGGTGATTACATCATCGTTGTTAACGCTGAGAAAGTTGCTGTAACTGGTAACAAAGCTAAGGGTAAGGTTTACTACCGTCACTCTGAGTTCCCAGGTGGTCTTAAAACTATCACTTTTGAAAAGCTAATTGCTAAGAAACCAGAAATGGTTCTAGAACTAGCAGTTAAAGGTATGCTTCCACGTGGTCCTCTAGGCCGCGCGATGTACCGTAAGCTTAAAGTGTACGCTGGTACTGAGCACAACCATGTTGCTCAACAGCCACAAGTACTAGACATCTAAGGGGATTATGAAAATGGCAGAGAATCAATACTACGGCACTGGTCGTCGCAAAAGCTCAGCAGCTCGTGTTTTCATCAAACCAGGCTCTGGTGAGATCGTAATCAACAAGCGTAGCCTTGATGTTTACTTCGGTCGTCCAACTTCTCGTATGGTTGTTAAGCAACCTCTTGAGCTAGTTGAACTAACTGAGAAACTTGACCTTTACATCACTGTTTCTGGTGGTGGTATTTCTGGTCAAGCTGGCGCAATCCGCCACGGTATCACTCGCGCTCTTATGGAGTACGATGAAACTCTACGTCCTGCTCTACGTGCAGCTGGTTACGTTACTCGTGACGCTCGTTGCGTTGAACGTAAGAAAGTTGGTCTACGTAAAGCACGTCGTAAACCTCAATTCTCTAAGCGTTAATTTTTCTTTACGAAAAAGTACACGCTCCCAGTTTTACTACTGGAATTGTGGTTCAAAGCTCGGCTATATGCCGGGCTTTTTGTTTTTATACCCACTCTAAACGCTTCCTCTCCCTCGTTTTATTCCCAAATTCTTATATTTTGAAAGCTTTTGTAACCCAATGTGCGCTTTGCCTCATGATTGTTACAAAAAGGTAGCTTTATCTTGTCAAAAAGTAGGGTTTTATTTATCATTTGCCGTCAATAAATAGAACTAAATACATATTTTGTTAGCCATGCTCTTTAATCGGAATTATTTCAATCCATAAGGAGCAAATGGGAGAATGTTTGGATGAGCAACGCGCCTTTAAATAACGGTCGCAGGCGTTTCTTAACCGCAACAACAGCCGTTGTTGGTGGTTTAGGAGCAGCTGCTGTAGCCGTGCCTTTTATTAAATCATGGAATCCGAGTGCCAAGGCGAAAGCTGCGGGCGCACCGGTGGAAGTGGAAGTCAGTAAGTTAGAACCGGGACAAATGGTTCGTGTCGAGTGGCAAGGTAAACCTGTATGGGTTGTACGCCGTGCTGAATCGGTATTAGAAAACCTAAAGTCTATTGGTGGTCAACTTCGTGACCCTCAATCTGAAGCTGAACAACAACCTGAATACGCACAGAACGAATTCCGTTCAATTAAGCCGGAATTCTTCGTTGCTGTTGGTTTCTGTACGCACTTAGGTTGTTCTCCAACTTACCTGCCAGATTCTTTTGCAGAACAAGTTCAGGGCGTTAAGTCTGGTTTCTTCTGTCCTTGTCATGGTTCGAAGTTTGATATGGCAGGTCGAGTATTCCAAGGTGTACCTGCACCGTTGAACCTTGTTGTGCCAAAGCATATGTATTTAAGTGACACCAAGATCCTTATCGGTATTGACGAGGGAGATGCATAATGCAAGGACTACTAGACTGGGTAGAGAAACGTATACCCGCGATGAATGCTTATAAAAAGCACTTGTCTGAATACCCAATGCCTAAGAACTTTAACTTTTGGTACCTTTTCGGTTCTTTAGCTATGTTGGTACTGGTTAACCAAATTCTTACGGGTATTTGGTTAACAATGAACTACGTACCGTCTGGTGACGGTGCATTTGCTTCTGTTGAATACATCATGCGTGATGTGGAATACGGCTGGCTACTGCGTTACATGCACTCAACAGGTGCTTCGGCATTCTTCGTTGTTATCTATCTGCATATGTTCCGTGGTCTAATTTACGGTTCTTACCAAAAACCTCGTGAGCTACTTTGGATCTTCGGTATGTTGATCTTCTTAGTGCTTATGGCTGAGGCTTTCATGGGTTACCTACTACCATGGGGTCAAATGTCTTACTGGGGTGCTCAGGTAATCATTTCTCTGTTTGGTGCGATCCCTGTTATCGGTGATGACCTAACGCTTTGGATCCGTGGTGACTACATCATCTCTGGTGCAACGCTGAACCGTTTCTTCGCACTGCACGTTATCGCGCTACCAATCGTACTTCTGCTGCTTATCGTGCTTCACGTACTAGCGCTACACGAAGTGGGTTCGAACAACCCTGACGGTATCGAAACTAAACTTCCTAAAGGCACAATGGGCGACGATTACAAAACTCAGTTCCCATTCCATAAGGATTACACTAAGAAATACGACATCATCGACTCTATTCCTTTCCACCCATACGGGACGGTGAAAGATATGGTAGGTGTTGCTGGTTTCCTATTCTTGTTCTGTTACGTGCTGTTCTTTAACCCAGAAATGGGTGGATACTTCCTTGAACCGCCTAACTTTGAAGCTGCGAACCCGCTGAAAACACCTGAGCATATCGCTCCAGTTTGGTACTTCACGCCGTTCTACGCTGTACTTCGTGCTGTTCCTGATAAGCTGTTAGGTGTAGTCGCAATGGGCGCATCAATTGTTGTGCTATTCCTATTGCCATGGTTTGACCGCTGTAAGGTTCGTTCTTACCGTTACCGTAGCAAACTGCATTTGATCAACATCATCCAATTCACAATAAGCTTTATTGCGCTTGGTGTACTTGGTGCGCTTCCTGCAACGCCAACATACACGTTACTGGCTCAAATCTTTAGCTTAGGTTATTTCATGTTCTTCGTTCTACTGTGGTTCTACAGTAAAAATGAAGCGACGAAACCATTACCAGAAAGGGTGACATTCAAATGAAAAAGTGGATTGTAATTTTATTTGCTATGTTGCCGTCATTGGCGATGGCAGCTGGTGCAAACGTACCATTAGACAAAGCGAACAATGACTTAACAGACAAAGCTTCATTGCAAAATGGCGCTAAGATGTTCATGAACTACTGTTTCGCTTGTCACTCAACGCAGTACCAGCGCTATGAACGTGTTGCGAATGATTTAGAGATCCCTGTTGATCTAATGAAGGAAAACCTGATTTTCGACCCAGAGGCGAAAATTGGTAGCTTGATGGTTAACGCTATGCCTTCTGAGCAAGCGGCAAGTTGGTTTGGTGCTCCGCCACCTGACCTAACTTTGGTGGCTCGTGTTCGTGGCGCAGATTGGCTATACACGTACCTTCGTACATTCTATGAAGATCCGTCTCGTCCGTTTGGCGTGAACAACATTGTTTTCCCAAGTGTAGGTATGCCGCACGTTCTTGAAGAACTGCAAGGTATCCCAACACCAATCTACGATACGCATATGGTAGATGGCGAGGAAGTGACGGTTGTTGTTGGTACTGAAACTGACGGTTCTGGCGAATTAAGTGCCGGTGAATACGACGAAGCGGTTCGTGACCTTGTTAACTTTTTGGTTTACTCGGGCGACCCAGTTCAACTTGAGCGTCATGCTATGGGTTGGTGGGTAATGGCCTTCTTAGTAATCTTCACTATCATCGTGATTTTGCTGAAGAAAGAGTATTGGCGTGATGTGCACTAATTGTGCTATAATACCGTGCTAATTCCCAAATTATGTTAATGTTCAATGGAGGCTTTAGGCCTCCATTGTTTTTATTTAAAGTGTACTGGAGGGCTCCATGGCTGTAGCTGCCAATAAACGTTCTGTAATGACTCTTTTCTCAAGTGCTTCTGATATGTATAGCCATCAGGTGCGCATTGTTCTTGCTGAAAAAGGCGTAAGTGTTGAAGTTGAGTTGGTTGATGAAAAAAATCTACCAGCAGAACTTGTTGAACTGAACCCGTACAAATCAGTACCTACTCTTGTTGATCGTGAGCTTGCTCTATATGACTCAAAGATCATCATGGAATACCTAGATGAGCGTTTTCCTCATCCACCATTGATGCCTGTATACCCGGTTGCTCGTGGTAATAGCCGTCTAATGATGTACCGCATTGAGCGTAACTGGTATTCAGTTGCAGAGAAGATCGTTAAAGGCAACGCTGAAGAATCTGAAGCAGCCCGCGTTAAATTGCGTAACGACCTACTGACTCTTGCTCCTATCTTCGCTGAGTATGAATACTTCATGAGCGAAGAGTTTAGCCTAATTGATTGTTACCTAGCTCCGCTATTATGGCGTTTACCTGAGCTTGGTATTGAACTAATTGGTCCAGGTTCTAAAGAGCTTAAGATTTACATGAACCGCGTATTTGAACGTGATTCATTCCTAGCTTCTCTAACTGAAGCTGAGCGTGAGATGCGACTCGTTCGCTAAGCGTTATGGATATTTCAAATATGACTCCACGCCGACCATATATGCTTCGTGCATTTTATGAATGGCTGGTTGATAACGAACTAACTCCACACCTTGTTGTTGAAGCAACACTACCAGGTGTGCGAGTTCCAGAAGAGTTTGTCCAAGATGGTCAGATCATTCTGAACATCGCGCCTCGTGCGGTTGGACAACTTGAACTGGGTAACGAAGCTGTGACGTTTAGTGCTCGCTTTAGTGGTCGCCCACACTCTGTGATTGTACCACTTTATGCTGTACAAGCGATTTACGCTCGTGAGAATGGTGCTGGTACTATGTTTGAACCTGAAGAGGCTTACATGGAATCGTTTGAAGAAGGGATTGAAGAAACTCCTTTTGAAGAACCAGAAAAAGGTCCATCTTTGAGCGTAGCAACGGCAGACGTAGATGCTGAAGAGCCTGACTCAGATCCTGAGCCACCTCGTCCAGTGAAAGGTCGCCCAAGCCTTCGTGTTATCAAATAACGTTAGTTAAAACGACTCAAATAAAAAAGCAGCGATTCGTCGCTGCTTTTTCTTGTCTGCTAAATGGCATTTAATTGACTGGCTTAAGGCTAGTTAACGGCTGTTTCTTCTTCGCCATATTCAAATGCTCGAATGACCTGTTTTACACCTGAGATGTTACGCGCAACTTCTGTCGCGATATCAGCATGCTCTCGAGTGACGAGTCCAAGCAGGAATACTTCTGAATCCTCAGTAATCACTTTTACTTTGATGCCGTTAAGCTCAGCATTCGCAAGCAGAGCTGATTTCACTTTAGTGGTAATCCAGCTGTCTTTGCTAATCGCGCTAACTGACAAAGGCTCTTTGACTCGAATCTGGTTATGTATACTTTCGACGCCTGTTACTTCCTTGGCTTGGCTTTCAAAAGCACGACGTTCAGCGTCTGTCGTTGCTTGGCCCATTAACACTACAGAGCCGCGGTAAGAGCTTGCGGTGACACGCACGCTACCACGGTATGGTTGTTTATTGGTGATAGCTGCAACTTCAAATTCGATATTGTTATCGTTCCAAATCTCTTTGGTCGTTCGCGTATCTGTGACTAGGTTTGCTGTGGTTGCTGCACCAGCAATGAAAATGCCAGCACAACCAGATAGGGATAGTGTAAGTAGCGAAACACTAATCAGCTTAAACAGCATCATAGAGGTTAATGATTTCATTGTGATGCTCCGTATATCACTCTTCGTGAGCAGGGAAGAGTACTTGATCGATTAGGTCACATAGGCAGTGTAGTGTCACCATGTGTACTTCATGAATGCGCGCTGTACGGTGTGAAGGGATACGAATTTCTACATCGTGTTCACCAAGCAAGCCTGCCATTTCACCCCCATCTTTGCCTGTAAAGGCGATGATTGTCATGTCGCGAGTTACTGCGGCTTCCATTGCTTTGATGATGTTTTTGCTATTACCGCTAGTAGAGATAGCCAACAGAATATCGCCAGTTTGACCAAACGCACGTACCTGCTTAGAGAAGATCTCTTCATAGTGGTAATCGTTAGCTACTGCCGTTAGCGTAGTGTTGTCTGCAGTGAGTGCCATCGCTGGAAGGCTAGGGCGCTCTGTCTCAAATCTGTTGAGTAGACACGATACAAATTGCTGAGCATTCGACGCCGAACCACCATTACCACAACAAAGAATTTTGTTTCCGTTAAGCAAGGTCGCAACCATTGCTTGAGCGGCATGCGTGATTGCGTCAGGCAGAGCTTCTGCAGCCGCAATTTGGATTTGAATACTTTCTGTAAAACTTTCTTTAATGCTGTCTAGCATGTTTATCCTTGGGTAATCGCGTTTTGAATCCAGTCGATATTGTCATTCGGCCCTTCAATGGCAACGATATCAAACCTGAAATCTGTAGAGTGCACCGACAAGCCTTGCTGCATAAGCCAAACATTGGCTGTTTTGAGCAGCTTCTGTGACTTCTTGGCAGTCACCATTTCAGCGGCATGTCCGTAGCGGGTTTGCTTGCGGTATTTTACCTCAGCAAACACAACCGTATTGTTATGGCGCATTATAAGATCAATCTCGCCACATTTTGCTATGAAGTTTTCTTCTATTAACGATAAACCGTGGTTAATCAGATAAGATTTTGCCACGGCCTCGTATTTATCACCCACTTGTTTGTGGGTGATAGTTGGTTTGGATCGGAACTTTCGGCTAAAAAGCCCCATGCTCTGCCCAGCTGATTTCACGTTGGACCACACAGTTGTTATCGATGGTTAACACCCCCGTTTCACCTGGAATACTATATCCCTGTACGGCTTTCATCTGTGGTAGTGCATCCATTAGGTAGTATGCATCCATTCCCAATGCTTGCAGACGTTTTTGGCCATTTGAATGTGCTGGCCATAGGTCGTTTAGCTCTTTATTAAGCTCGTTTTTGTTTTCAACCAATAGTGGGATATCGCTGTAGAATACACCGGTTAGGTCTTCATACTGCTTATCACCGCTGTTGCTGCGTGAGTTTGAGAAAAGAGCGGGTTGGCTAGCATCAGGGTTAATTGCCACTTCAATGAAGGGTTTGATTAGCGTTAGCTCTGAGTTCTTAGCCACAATGTAGACAGAATCGATATCACGACGGCTGCGTGGCTCTGTTTCTAGGTCTAGATTAAGTAACCCGTCCATTTGAGCGATACGCTGTTGGCTCTCTTGCAAGCCGAATACCTGATTCACATTACGTTGCAGTTGGCGTTTGTCAGAGAACAAGCTGATAGCAACATCGTTGCTGCTGTATTTTTTCCACTCTTCTTTAAACGCTTGCTCAACACGCTCACCTAAACGCCCTCTTGGCGCAAGGATAAGCGGGTACTTGTAGCCTTGAGCAAATAGGTGCTTCGCTGCCTGAGCGACTTCTTGCTCTGGCGATAGAGCGAGATAACAAATGTTGGTATCTGGTTCTAGTTGCGTTGGAATGTTCAAAGCTAAAGCTGGAATCGAGTTCTCGTGGTTTTTCTGCGCTTGCTGAAGCTTAGTGATGTTGCTCTTAATCAGCGGGCCAACGATGAAATCAACGTTGTTCTCTTCGAGTGTCGCTTTAATCTCAGCTGCACTTTGCACGTTGGTATCCATTACCGTCAGCGTTGCATCTTCTTCACGCTCTTTGTCATTCATCATCGCAAAGATGAAACCGTCACGCACAAGTTGTGCCTGCTTGCCGTACTTACCGGTTAGAGGCAGTAATAGTGCAGTGCTAGTTGGCTTGCTGATCTCTAGCGCCAAGATGTCAGTGATCGCCTGAGGTGTATATGTCGCTGCTGGGTGCTGAGGATTCTCTGCTAGCCAATCAGACAGGGTTTCCTGTAGGTTTGGAAGATTTGAATTCAGCGTCTTCATGTAAATCGCCAGTTGTAACCAACCTGCAAGAACGTCTTCTGTAGGCGACGTCTTAAGCTCTAGAATCTCATATTGAGAGTAGCTATTTAGGTTTTGCCAAATACGGTCAGCAGCTTGTTGTTGGAGCTCGTCGTCAGCCTCTAGATACTCTGAATAAAGAACTAACTCACGGCTTGCTTCAAAATACTCGTTTTGCATTTCAGAAATGTTCGCGCGTAGCTCGTGATAATCTTTCCACTGCTCGTTCGGAATTTTCCACCAAGGCTGAAAGTTCAGTTGGCTATAAGCTTGCTCCGGCTGCGAGTTATTCACCAACAGTTGAGCACGAGCTAATTGCCATTCCGCTTGTTGCGTTTCGCTCAGCTTTTGTTTGGCTAAGCGTTTGATCAGCAGAGTTGCTTGATCGGTTTTTCCAGCTTGCACAGAAGCCTTAAGCGCCATGATTAACCAGTCGTTTTGTAGACTTCCTTTACTACTATCCGCCTGCATCATGTAACTTTCAGTTGATTGCGCTGGATCTAGTGTAATATCAACGCTCGTTGGTGCTTGAGGACCTGAAGAACAAGCCGCCAATGTAATTGCTAATGCAATTGGAGTGAGTAAGCGTGGTACACTGAGTCTCTTATGGTTCATCGTTGCCATGAGTTCTTTAAATTCCGTATAAATTTGTATCTATATTAATCGTTGAAGTGATGGTAAACAAATGACAGATAACAAAACCTTGCTCACAGAGAGCCCAACTCTCTACATTGTGCCAACCCCAATCGGAAATTTGGGAGATATCACTCAAAGAGCAATTGAAATTTTATCAAGTGTCGATGTTATTGCAGCCGAAGACACACGCCACACGGGTAAGCTGCTTGCTCACTTCAATATATCAACCAGAACGTTCGCTTTACATGATCATAATGAACAAACTAAAGCGCAAGTTCTAGTCGAAAGGTTATTAGAAGGTCAGTCTATCGCATTAGTCTCTGATGCGGGTACTCCTTTAATTAGTGACCCAGGTTACCATCTTGTCTCACAATGTCGTCAAGCGGGTGTGAGAGTTGTGCCACTTCCTGGTGCTTGTGCTGTGATTACGGCGTTGAGTGCTTCTGGTTTACCGTCAGATCGTTTCAGCTTTGAAGGCTTTTTACCGCCAAAGAGCAAAGGTCGTAAAGACAAGTTCTTAGAGATCGCAAAGGCAGAGCGCACCTGCATCTTCTATGAATCACCACACCGTATTTCAGATTCTCTACAAGACATGCTTGAGATTCTTGGCCCTGACCGTGAGGTTGTATTGGCGCGAGAGCTAACCAAAACCTTTGAAACCATCCAAGGTCTACCACTGGGTGAACTTATTGAGTGGATTGAAGAAGACGCGAACCGTAAACGCGGTGAGATGGTATTGCTGATTCACGGTCACCGTGAAGAAGCGAGCACAGAATTGCCAGACGAAGCGACTCGCACACTAGGTATTCTAACCAAAGAGTTGCCCCTTAAAAAAGCGGCGGCGATGACGGCAGAAATCTACAATCTGAAAAAGAACGCTTTATACAAATGGGGCCTAGAGCATCTAGACAACTAGAAACCTCTTTATAGAGTAGCTAACCTGTATTGAAAAGCTTGTGAGGAATGAGGGTAATACCGTCACTCCTCTTTTTTGTCTTAATTGTGTGAAATTCATGCAGTTGCTTAGAGGTTTGCAGCATATTTGTGATCTCGCTAGACACTGCGCTCTAATCTCTATACAATCCGCCCTCGGAGTTGAACGGGTAATCGCTGCTTTGCTGATGTCCTTCGGGAGACTGACGTTGAGGTCCTTCGGGAAACTGACGTTGAAGTCCTTCGGGAGACTGGTAGAGGGGAGGAACGTCCGGGCTCCATAGAGCAGGGTGCCAGATAACGTCTGGGGGGCGCGAGCCCACGACAAGTGCAGCAGAGAGAAGACCGCCGATGGCCTCATTTCTTCGGAAGGGGCACAGGTAAGGCTGAAAGGGTGCGGTAAGAGCGCACCGTGCGACTGGCAACAGTTCGTAGCAAGGTAAACTCCACCCGGAGCAAGATCAAATAGGCCCTCACATTGCGTTGCTCGCGTATGGGGGCGGGTAGATTGCTTGAGCCTGTGAGCGATTGCAGGCCTAGACGAATGGTTACCGCCGCGCAAGCGGAACAGAACCCGGCGTATGTGTCAACTCCACCTATATAAAGAACCCATCATTACTTAACGGTAGTGATGGGTTTTTTGCTTTATATTGACGTAAATTATTTAGATTTCCTTAGAATCCTTCATCCTGATATGAGCTTGGGTCAAAAATTCCCAAAGCCTATACACAATATGGTGGAGATACAGCGTGAAATCAGTACACTAAAACGTTAATAGAACAAATTATTGCCGAACTAATGGCTCAATCCACTCACTGAGAAGACTATGACAGAAGCATTCAAACATATTTCAGTATTGCTTAACGAATCTATTGACGGACTTGCGATCAAACCTGACGGTACCTACATCGATGGTACTTTTGGTCGTGGTGGTCACAGCCGTACAATCCTGTCTAAACTGGGCGAGAATGGACGACTCTTTAGTATCGACCGCGATCCACAAGCGATTGCAGAAGCACAAAAGATTGATGACCCTCGTTTTACGATTATTCATGGCCCATTCTCAGGTATGGCTGAATATGCAGAGCGTTACGACTTAGTCGGTCAAGTGGATGGCGTATTACTGGATTTAGGTGTTTCTTCACCACAGCTGGATGACGCAGAGCGTGGCTTTAGCTTCATGAAAGACGGCCCGCTTGATATGCGTATGGATCCAACAACTGGCATTCCTGTATCTCAGTGGTTAGTTGAAGCTGACCTTGATGACATCACATGGGTTATCCGTGAGTTTGGTGAAGACAAACACGCTCGCCGTATCGCGAAAGGCATCATTGCTTATCAAGAGAATGAAGAGAACGAACCGCTAACGCGCACTGGCCAGTTGGCTAAGCTTATCTCAGATGTAGCACCAAAAAGCTTTAAAGAGAAAAAGCACCCAGCGACACGTGCTTTCCAAGCATTCCGTATCTACATCAACAGCGAGCTTGAAGAGATCGACACGGCACTGAAAGGTGCTGCAAGTATTCTTGCTCCAGAAGGTCGTTTATCTGTTATCAGCTTCCATTCACTTGAAGACCGCATGGTGAAGCGCTTTATCCGTAAAGAGAGCCAAGGCCCGCAAGTACCACATGGCTTGCCACTAACAGAAGAGCAGATCAAAGCGCTAGGCAGTGCTGATCTTAAGCCTGTTGGTAAAGCGATTAAACCATCAAAAGGCGAAGTGGATGAGAATACTCGTTCACGTAGCTCAGTATTACGAATCGCAGAAAAGCTATAGTCAATGAAGACCTCCAAACCTAACTTAGCCAAGATAATATTTTTTGATTTGATCTCCGTGGGTAAGATCCCATTGATGCTTCTTATCTGTATCTTTGCAAGTGCGATGGGGGTCGTTCTTACGACACATATGTCACGTCAGGCGATCACTCAAAAAGACATGGCATTGGTGGAGCGAGAACAGCTTGATGATGAGTGGCGAAATTTAATGCTTGAAGAGACGGCTCTGGCTGAACACAGTCGCGTTCAAGCATCGGCAAAAAGAGAGCTAGACATGAAACGTCCAGACTCTGACAAAGAAGTTGTGATCACACTGAAATGACCGGTAAAAAGGAAAAAGCACCCGCGAAAACCGTTAAGAAATCAACGAAAGAGCGTGTGAAGAGCGAAAAGGATTCGGATCCAATTCTTATTAAATGGCGTTTTAACGTCGTTATTGCTTTCGTGTTTCTTGCCTTTGCTGCACTGGTTGGCCGTGTGGCTTACATTCAAATTATTGAACCAGATAACTTAATTCGTCAGGGCGACCTTCGTTCAGTACGTGTTAAGGCCATTCCTTCTGCTCGCGGTATTATTTCAGACCGCAATGGCGAGCCGCTTGCTGTGAGTGTTCCAGTTGAGGCGGTATGGGCTGATCCAAAAACGATTTTTGACAAAAACGGCATGGCCAACATTGATCGTTGGTATGCGCTAGCTGATGTGCTTGGGTTAGAACGACAATCAATGATCGACAAGATCTCTAGCAACAAATCCCGTCGATTTATTTACCTGCAAAGACAAGTTAGCCCTGCGATGGCTAAATATATTCGCGATCTGAAGCTAGTGGGTATTGGTCTGAAAGCTGAATCTCGACGTTACTACCCTGCAGGCGAAGTCAGCGCGCACCTTATCGGCGTTACCGGGATTGATGGGCACGGCCTAGAAGGTGTTGAGCGCAGCTACGACAAATGGCTTACGGGCGAGGCGGGTAAGCGAACGATTCGTAAAGACCGCTATGGACGCGTTGTTGAAAACATTGCTTTAGAAGAGCGTGAAGAAGGTAAGCCACTCGAGCTCACAATCGATCAACGATTACAAGCGATAGCTTATCGAGCGATCAAGCAAGCTGTAGCCGATCATAAGGCGACTTCGGGCTCTGCAGTGTTACTCGATGTGAAGACGGGCGCAGTGTTAGCCATGGTCAATGCACCGTCTTACAACCCGAACAACCGCTCTGACTTACAAAGCTTTAAGATGCGAAACCGCGTGCTCACTGATGCCATGGAGCCTGGTTCGACAGTAAAACCTTTCGTGGTGTTAGCTGCACTGGAGAATGGGACGGCAGACGCGGAAACCATCATTGATACAGGTAATGGTATCATGCAGATTGGTGGCAGTCGCGTACGTGATACGTCGAAAGTCGGCAAAGCTGATTTAGCGTTGATCCTCAAAAAATCGAGTAATATCGGTGTAGCGAAGTTAGCGCTTGATATGCCACTTGA
This sequence comes from Vibrio sp. TMPB1044, assembly GCF_030442075.1. Classification (NCBI taxonomy): domain Bacteria; kingdom Pseudomonadati; phylum Pseudomonadota; class Gammaproteobacteria; order Vibrionales; family Vibrionaceae; genus Vibrio; species Vibrio sp. TMPB1044. The sequence continues at coordinate 178,839 of NZ_JAUJED010000078.1, forward strand.
AGCCTTGCTTGGGATGTACAGCTCTGTCGGTTTAGGTGAGATGTCAGGGTTGAACCTGGTGGGGGAAACAGCGGGTATTTTCCCGAACCGTCGTCGCTGGTCTAAGTTTGAAATCGCTACCTTGGCATTTGGTTATGGATTAGCAGTTACGCCACTTCAATTGGCTCATGCTTACGCAACGTTAGCTAACAAAGGTATGTATGAACCAATTCACATCATCAAAAGTAACGACCAAGATTTCTCTAAGCAGATCATCAAGCGTGAGAACGCTGAGCTGGTTCTGCAAATGCTAGAAGGGGTAACTCAAAAGGGTGGTACGGCAACGAGAGCTGCTGTGCCGGGTTACCGAGTAGCAGCAAAAACAGGTACATCTCGTAAAGCAGAAGCTGGTGGGTACAGCGATGAATATATCGCTATTACATCTGGCTTTGCCCCAGTCAGTGACCCTAGAGTGGCGCTGGTTGTTGTGGTTAACGAGCCTCAAGGTGACCTTTACTATGGCGGTTCAGTCGCAGCCCCCGTTTTTTCTGAAATCATGAAGGGTGCACTGCAAATACTTAATGTCCCTGCTGATGAAAACAAATTTCAAGAATAGAGCCAATCAGGATTCAATATGAGTAATAGCCTCACGCTGTCATCTTTACTTTCTCCTTGGGGAGACTTCGGTTCTTCTGAGCTAGATGCGATTGCTGTTGAGCAGTTGGAGTTGGATAGCCGTGCGATCAAGGACGGTGATATTTTTGTTGCCGTAGTCGGACATGCTGTCGATGGCCGTCGTTTCATTGACAGAGCGGTCACACAGGGAGCTCATGCTGTTATTGCACAGGCCGATGCTGAAAAGCCCCATGGTCTGATTGAGTGGTTGGGTACTGTTCCGGTCATTTACATTAAAGACCTTAACTTGGTGTTATCTGAGTTGGCCGGCCGTGTTTACTCGTCTCAAGCGACTAAGTTGATTGGTGTTACCGGCACCAATGGCAAAACTACCATCACCCAATTGATTGCTCAGTGGCTTGATTTAGTCGGCCAACGTTCGGCAGTAATGGGCACCACGGGTAACGGTTTTCTAGGTAACCTTAAAACGGCGGCGAATACCACCGGCAGTGCCATCGAAATACAACGCACACTGAGTGAGTTGGCTGAAGAAAACGCCGTTTATACAGCAATGGAAATATCTTCTCATGGTTTGGTGCAAGGTCGAGTTAAAGCCTTGGACTTCGAAGTAGGTGTATTCACGAATTTGAGCCGTGATCATCTTGATTACCATGGCACGATGGAAGAGTACGCTTTGGCTAAGAAGAGCCTGTTTACTGTGCACAAATGCAATCACGCTGTCATAAACGTTGATGACGAAGTAGGTAAAGCTTGGATGACAGATTTATCGAGTGCGATTGCTGTTTCATTACTTCCATTAACGGGCTACCAACAGTCGGTATGGGCATCTGATGTTGCCTATGCAGAAACTGGGATTAAGCTCTCTTTTGATGGTAGTTGGGGACAAGGCGATCTTTCGGTTCCACTGATTGGCCAGTTCAACGCATCAAACGTATTGGTTGCCTTTACGACCTTGCTGTCATTAGGTATCGATAAGCAAACCTTGGTCGACACTGCGCCTCAGCTACAACCTGTGATTGGTCGTATGGAACTGTTCCAAGTGCCGAGCAAAGCAAAAGTGGTTGTCGATTACGCGCACACGCCAGACGCTTTAGAAAAAGCATTAGCAGCATTGCGTGTTCATTGTTCTGGAAAACTGTGGGCTATCTTTGGCTGCGGCGGTGACCGTGACACTGGTAAACGCCCTATGATGGCTGCGACCGCAGAGCAGTTCGCCGATAAAATCATTATTTCAGATGACAACCCTCGTAGCGAAGCTCCTGCCTTGATTGTCCAAGACATGTTGTCAGGCTTAAGCAAACCTGAATCTGCATTTGTGGAACACGATCGCTACCAAGCGGTTAAGTTCGCGCTTGAACAGGCAGACAGCAATGACATTATTCTTTTGGCTGGTAAAGGCCATGAGGATTACCAAGTATTGAAAGACAAAACGGTACATTACTCAGACCGAGAGTCTGCGCTTCAACTTTTAGGTATTTCATAATGATTGATGTATCACTCGAACAGATTTGTTCTGCGGTCAGCGGTGAGTTGATTGAGTCTAGCAACTCAAACAATGCCGTAATTAATGCCGTTTCTACCGACACTCGCACCGTTGAAGAAGGCGCATTGTTTGTCGCTCTTGTTGGAGAACGCTTTGATGCGCATGACTTTTGTCATCAAGCGGTTGAGGCAAATGCGAGTGCGTTGTTAGTCGAACGAAAACTTGACCTAAATATTACTCAAGTTGTTGTTGAAGACACTAAACTTGCTTTAGGTCAGCTAAGTGCTTGGATCCACAAACAATGTGACGTGCCAACCATGGCGATAACAGGAAGCTGTGGCAAAACGACCGTCAAAGAGATGGTGGCGAGCATTCTGCAACAACGTGGCAAGGTGCTGTATACGGCGGGTAACTTCAATAATGATATTGGAGTACCACTAACCTTACTGCGCAGTGAACCAAATGACGACTATGCCGTGATAGAACTGGGTGCGAACCATATTGGTGAAATCGCCTATACTACGCAACTTGTGAAACCACAGGTGGCCTTAGTTAATAACGTCGCAGCCGCGCATCTAGAGGGCTTTGGCTCAATTGATGGTGTTAAAAAAGCGAAAGGTGAAATTTTTCAAGGGCTTGCTGCCGGTGATGCTGCTATTGTTAATTTAGATAGCAACGGTGGTGACTTTTGGAATGAAGTACTTGCCGATAAAACGGTACTGACATTTTCAGAAAGCGACAGCAATGCAGATTACTTTGCTAAGAACATTGGTATTAATGAGCAGGGTGAAGCCTGCTTTGAGATGCAAACTCCGCAAGGCGCTATGCCGGTTGAGCTCGGTATTATCGGTCAACATAACGTAGCGAATGCATTAGCAGCAGCGGCGTTGAGCATCCAATTTGGCGCCACGCTAGATGAAGTGAAAAATGGTTTAGCAAATCTTATCTCTGTCAAAGGACGAGTTGAGGTTCAACAATTAAGTCAGAATATCAAGCTGATAGATGACAGTTACAACGCCAGCGTACCTGCGATGAAAGCGGCAGCTAAACTGCTGTCGAGCTTCAAAGGTCAACGTTGGTTGATTTTAGGCAATATGGCTGAATTAGGCGACGAAAGCCTTGCACTTCACCGTCAAGTCGGTGAATATGCTGCCCCATTCGCTTTTGAGCATGTACTCACTTACGGTGATGATACCAAGGTGATTAGTGAGGTCTGTAATGGTACTCACTTTGCAACGCATCAAGCGATGTTCGCGCACATAGAGCAGCACTTAAGCTTGCCAGAAAACGCGTCGCATACCTTGTTGGTAAAAGGCGCTAATAGTGCAGGAATGAGTAAAATAGCCGCTGCTTTAAAGGAGAACTTTTCATGATAATTTGGCTTGCAGAGCTACTACAGCCACACTTTTCTTTTTTCCGTTTGTTCGAATACCTATCGTTTCGTGCAATCGCGAGTATTTTGACGGCTTTATGCCTGTCGCTGTGGATGGGACCTCGTTTAATCGAGCGTCTGCAAATGCTACAAATTGGCCAAGTTGTTCGTAACGACGGCCCTGAATCTCACTTTAGCAAACGTGGCACACCTACCATGGGTGGCGTGATGATCCTAGCTGCCATCATTATTACGGTATTAATGTGGGCTGATCTTTCTAACCCTTACGTTTGGGCTGTATTGGTTGTCCTTGGCGGTTACGGTGCGGTTGGCTTTGTTGATGACTACCGTAAAGTGGTTCGTAAAAACACAGATGGCTTGATTGCGCGTTGGAAATACTTCTGGCAATCGGCTATTGCACTGGTTGTGGCGTTTGCGCTGTATGCTCACGGGCACGATACTGCGGCAACCCAATTGGTTGTTCCTTTCTTTAAAGATGTGATGCCACAATTAGGTTTATTGTACATCGTACTGACTTATTTTGTTATTGTGGGTACCAGTAACGCGGTGAACCTAACAGACGGCCTAGATGGCTTGGCGATTATGCCAACGGTTATGGTTGCTGCTGGTTTTGCTGTGATTGCTTGGGCGACAGGTAACGTTAACTTCGCAGCATATCTACACATTCCATACATCCCATACACATCTGAGCTTGTGGTTGTATGTACTGCCATAGTCGGTGCTGGACTTGGTTTCCTATGGTTCAACACCTACCCAGCACAAGTATTCATGGGCGATGTTGGTTCGCTAGCGCTTGGTGGTGCATTGGGTGTGATTGCTGTGTTAGTTCGCCAAGAGTTGGTACTGGTTATTATGGGCGGTGTGTTTGTAATGGAGACTCTGTCAGTGATTCTGCAGGTGGGCTCTTACAAATTGCGTGGTCAACGTATTTTCCGCATGGCACCGATTCATCACCACTATGAACTTAAAGGTTGGCCAGAGCCGCGTGTAATCGTGCGCTTTTGGATCATCTCAATGGTATTAGTACTGGTTGGTCTAGCGACACTGAAAGTTCGTTAATCCTGTGTGAGCCTCTGAGTTGGGGCTCTTTAAAACTATTAAGAGCATCTTGTTTAAATGGAACGTTGGCAAAATATTCAAAATGTAGTGGTTGTGGGGCTCGGTATTACCGGGCTCTCTGTCGTTAAACATCTCGTAAAATATCAGCCTCATACTCATGTGAAGGTGATTGATACTCGAGAACTACCACCAGGAAAGGAATCTTTACCTGAGTCGGTAGAGCTACATTCTGGTAGTTGGAATAGCCAATGGTTAGCGGAAGCTGATTTGGTAGTTGCTAACCCAGGTATCGCCTTAGCGACCCCTGAAATACAAGATGTTATTCAAGCGGGAACTCCGGTTGTTGGCGATATTGAACTGTTTGGCTGGGCGGTAGACAAACCCGTCGTGGCAATAACAGGTTCTAATGGCAAGAGCACCGTGACCGACCTTACTGGTGTACTTGCAAAGGCTGCGGGTTTGAATGTCGGTGTGGGTGGCAATATTGGTATCCCTGCCTTAGAACTTTTAGAGCTTAATGCTGATTTATATGTTCTTGAGCTTTCAAGTTTTCAGTTAGAGACAACATCAAGCCTAAACTTAGCAGCAGCAGCATTTCTGAACCTGTCTGAAGATCATATGGATCGTTATCAAGGCATGGCCGACTACCGCGATGCCAAGCTAAGAATCTTTAACAATGCTCAATATGCGATTGTAAACCGCGACGATAAAGAGACGTATCCAGACCACAGCATGTCATTAGTAACATTCGGGCTCGACGACCAAGAGTTTGGTGTCGCGACAGTTGATGGTACCGAATGGCTAATGGACAACGGTAGACCTGTACTTTCTACCCAAGATTTAACATTGGTTGGACGTCACAATGTGGCAAATGCGTTAGTCTCGCTAGCACTGCTTAAACAAGTCGGTATCGATTACAGAAAAAGCCTTGAAGCCCTGAAAGCCTATAATGGTTTAACGCATCGTTGCCAAGTAGTGGCTGACAAACACGAAATTAAATGGGTTAACGACTCAAAAGCGACCAACGTAGCCAGTACATTAGCGGCTCTGTCGGGCTTAGAGTGCCAAGGTACTTTGTATCTTCTGGTTGGCGGGGTTGGTAAAGGTGCCGACTTCAGTGAGCTTAAGCCTGTGTTGTCGCAACTAGTACGCGTTCAACTGTGTTGTTTTGGTGAAGATGCCGATCAATTCATGCCTCTACACCCATCTGCACAAAAGTTCGATACCATGCAGCAGATAATCGAATCCATCTCACCACAGCTTGTGGCTGGGGATATGGTGATGCTGTCTCCTGCGTGCGCAAGCTTCGATCAATTTAATAACTTCATGGCAAGAGGTGATGCGTTCACTGAACTTGCTCATGAGTATGCCTAACGTGTTGAAGGACTAGCATTCAGTGCAAAGAGTGAAAGAGATCAATCAATCTATTTGGCAATGGCTTAACCGTGCCACACCAGAGGCGCTCTATGATCGTCAATTGGTATGGATTGCTCTTGGACTGATGCTGACGGGTTTGGTAATGGTAACGTCGGCTTCGTTCCCAATCAGTGCTCGTTTAACCGATCAGCCGTTTCACTTTATGTTCCGTCATGCCATCTTCCTTGTGTTGGCATTAGGTGTCTCCAGCGTCATATTGCAAATCCCTATGCAGCGCTGGTTTCAATACAGTATGTATCTACTGGGCTTATCCTTTTTCTTGCTGATTGTGGTATTAGCCGTCGGTAAATCGGTTAACGGCGCATCGCGTTGGATCCCATTAGGGTTATTTAACTTACAACCTGCTGAGGTAGCCAAGTTATCGCTGTTTATCTTTATGGCGGGCTACTTGGTTCGTAAACAGGACGAAGTGAGAAAAACCTTCTTCGGTGGTTTTGCCAAACCCATCATGGTGTTTGGCGCCTTTGCCGTGTTGCTATTGGGCCAGCCCGATTTAGGTACCGTAGTCGTAATGCTAGTTACTTTGTTTGGCATGCTATTCATTGCTGGTGCCAAGCTTTCACAGTTTATCGCCTTGATGGTGGCGGGTATTGCCGCAGTCGTCGGCTTGATTGTTATAGAGCCTTACCGTGTTCGACGTGTTACCTCATTCTGGGAACCTTGGAACGACCCTTTCGGTAGTGGTTACCAGTTAACTCAGTCATTGATGGCGTTCGGCCGTGGTGATTGGATGGGGCAAGGGCTTGGTAACTCAATTCAAAAGCTCGAATACCTACCCGAAGCGCACACCGATTTTGTATTTGCTGTGTTGGCAGAAGAATTGGGTTTTGTTGGCGTAACCTTGGTGTTGATGCTGATCTTTAGCTTGGTTTTTAAAGCCATTCTTATTGGTAAAAAGGCCTTTGAAAATGACCAAGTGTTCAGTGGCTACCTGGCATTTGGCATCGGCATTTGGTTTGCTTTTCAGACGCTTGTTAATGTGGGTGCTGCTTCAGGTATCGTCCCGACCAAAGGTCTAACCTTACCGTTGATCAGTTATGGTGGTTCAAGTCTTATCGTGATGTCGGTGGCGGTTTCTATGTTGCTGCGTATCGATCACGAGTGCCGGATACAACAAAAAGAACAAGCCGATAATCAAAACGAATTAGTAGAATAAGAATCTAACGTGATGACAAAAAACAAAAAACTTTTAGTGATGGCTGGTGGTACTGGCGGTCACGTTTTCCCTGGCTTAGCCGTGGCTAAAAAGCTTCAGCAACAAGGCTGGGAAATTCGCTGGTTAGGAACTGCAGACAGAATGGAAGCGGATTTGGTGCCAAAGCATGGTATTGAGATCGACTTCATCAAGGTGAAAGGCCTTCGTGGTCAAGGCATTAGCAAGCTAATTAAAGCGCCGTTCCAGGTTATTAATGCCATACTTCAAGCAAGACAACACATTAAAGCATGGCAGCCTGATGTGGTGCTCGGCATGGGTGGTTACGTGAGTGGTCCCGGTGGTATCGCGGCTTGGTTGTCTGGTATTCCAGTAGTTCTGCATGAACAAAATGCAGTGGCAGGTTTAACCAACCAATGGCTGTCTAAGATTGCTAAAAAGGTTTTCCAAGCTTTTCCGGGTGCGTTTCCTACTGCAGAAGTCGTGGGTAACCCAGTACGCGAAGATGTTGTTGCCTTAACTGAACCCGATCAACGCATGGCTGAGCGTGATGGTGACATCCGCATTTTGGTTATGGGGGGTAGCCAAGGCGCTAAAATCCTAAATGATACACTGCCTTTGACATTGGCTCAGTTAGGCGCTGGTTTTACTGTGATGCACCAAGCCGGTAAAAACAATCAACAGCAAGTGATTGAACAATACAAATCACATTCTGTAGATAATGTACAAGTGACTGAATTTATTGATGATGTGGCGCAAGCTTATGAGTGGGCAGATCTATTAGTGTGTCGGTCAGGGGCATTAACCGTATCAGAAGTATCTGCAGCAGGTGTTGGTTCTATCTTCGTTCCGTTTATGCACAAAGACAGACAACAAGCGCTGAACGCCGATCACTTAGTTGAGTGTGGCGCTGCGTTGATGATTGAACAGCCTCAACTGACGGCTGATAAGCTAGCGAACACGATCGCTGAGCTTGATAGAAATGAATTAAAAATGATGGCAACAAAAGCTCGTCAAGCAGCCAAGCTTGATGCTGATGTGACCGTCGCTGAAGCGATTAAAGCTTTAGCAAAATAATGAGATTGAATTGATGACGATTGAACATACCCAAGACTTAGCGCAAATCCGTGCAATGGTGCCAGAGATGCGCCGTGTTAAATCTATCCACTTCATTGGTATTGGTGGTGCAGGCATGAGCGGGATCGCTGAAGTCCTGCTAAATGAAGGCTATCAAATCACAGGTTCTGATATTGCTCAAAATCCAGTGACTGATCGTTTAGTTAGCAAGGGCGCGACTGTTTACATTGGTCACCAAGCAAGTAACGTTGCCGATGCAAGTGTGGTGGTGGTTTCAACCGCTATCAACGAAAAAAATCCAGAAATTATTGCTGCTCGTGAAGCGCGTACACCTATCGTTCGTCGTGCAGAAATGCTGGCTGAGCTGATGCGTTTTCGTCACGGCATTGCTGTGGCAGGTACGCACGGTAAGACAACCACGACTGCGCTAGTGACACAGATTTACTCGGAAGCAGGCCTAGATCCAACCTTCGTAAACGGTGGTTTGGTGAAAAGTGCAGGCACTAACGCACGTTTAGGTTCAAGCCGTATTCTTATCGCTGAAGCCGATGAGAGTGATGCGTCATTCTTACATCTGCAACCAATGGTTAGTATCGTAACTAACATCGAAGCGGATCATATGGATACCTACGGTGGCGATTTTGAAACGCTAAAGCAGACGTTTATTGACTTCTTACACAACCTGCCATTCTACGGTCAGGCTGTGATGTGTGTTGATGATCCTGTAGTGCGTGAGCTTATCCCTCAGGTAAGTCGCCAAGTGATTACTTACGGTTTCTCAGAAGATGCGGATATTCGTATTGAGAACTACGTACAAGAAGGTCAACAAGGTAAGTTCACGGTGGTACGTGAAGGTAAAGCTAACCTTGATATCACATTAAATATTCCGGGTCGTCACAATGCACTGAATGCGTCAGCGGCGATCGCTGTTGCAACAGAAGATGACATCAGCGATGAAGCGATTCTAAAAGCGATGGCGGGAACCGAAGGCACTGGTCGCCGTTTCGATCACCTAGGTGAGTACGAAACAGGTAAAGGCGTTGCTATGTTGGTTGATGATTACGGTCATCACCCAACCGAAGTTGATGTGACGATTCAAGCTGCACGAAGTGGCTGGACTGATAAACGTCTTGTGATGATCTTCCAACCACACCGTTATAGCCGTACTCGCGATCTGTATGATGATTTCGCGAACGTTCTTGAACAGGTTGATGTCCTAATTCTGTTAGATGTTTATTCTGCAGGTGAGAAACCTATTGCAGGGGCAGACGGACGTTCATTAAGTCGAACTATTCGCGGGCGTGGTAAGATAGATCCAATCTTTGTTGCCGATATCAACGCGCTGCCGTCGGCTTTAGCCAATGTAATTCAAGGCGGTGACCTTGTTTTAACGCAGGGGGCAGGCGATGTTGGTCGAGTGGCGAAGCAGTTGGAATCGTTACAGTTAGACATTAATAAAATGCAGAACGCGTAACAGAATACTGTCTACAGACTGTGGTCAATCGCTCACTTCTTGCGATTGACCTAAAATTGACCAAAAATCTTATTATCAACGTTTGATAGTTTGATTTTGCTCAGTATAATTCATAGGTTAAAGTAAGTGCTTTTACCTCTATTACGAAGATAGGGAATAGAATTGCGAACCAACGACAGGGAATGCGGGCTTTGGTAGAAAGTACTTTTAGCGAAAACCGCCACCTATTCAGTTTACCGTCGCTCAAGAAACACGCCTTAGGTGGGGCTTTTTTTGTCATGGTATTGCTTTTCATTGGGTTTCTTTTCTATACCACACTGACTTGGATGTGGGACGATCAGCGATTGCCTCTCTCCAAAATAGTACTTCAAGGCGACTTAACTTACGTAACCGCTGGTGATGTTCAACATGCGTTTAGCGAGCTAGAGCATATCGGAACATTCATGTCGCAAGACATTGGTGTGTTGCAAGACAGTTTAGAAGCGTTACCTTGGGTTTCAGTGGTCTCCATTCGTAAGCAGTGGCCAGACACAATAAAAGTATTTTTGACTGAGTACCATGCAGCAGCAATCTGGAACGGCAACATGCTGCTGAATGACGATGGTCAGGTGTTTAATGGTGATATCGGCCTGTTGAAGGGTGATAGAGTTAAGCTTTACGGCCCAGACGGCACCAGCCAAGAAGTGATAGAAAAGTGGCGACAGATAACCCCTTTGATTAACAGTCTAGGGTTAACCGTTACCTCACTCGTTCTCAATGAGCGTCGCGCTTGGCAAATAATCCTAGATAACGGTATCCGTTTAGAACTAGGTAAAGATTCTTTAGATGAGCGTGTTGAACGCTTTATTTCGCTTTACAACGAACTTGGTAGTAAAGCGAATCAAGTGAGCTACATCGACCTCAGGTATGATACGGGAGCCGCTGTAGGCTGGTTTCCAGAGCAAGAGTTAGAAGAGAGCACAGATGACTAAGACCGCAGATGACAACATAATCGTTGGTCTTGATATAGGCACTGCGACCATATCAGCTCTGGTTGGTGAAATATTGCCTGATGGTCAAATCAATATCATTGGCTCTGGGCAAAGCCCATCCAGAGGTATGGATAAAGGTGGTGTAAACGACCTAGAGTCGGTAGTGAAGTCGGTTCAGCGAGCTATTGATCAAGCAGAGTTGATGGCGGAATGCCAAATCAGCAATGTATTTATCTCGCTATCGGGTAAACATATCGCAAGCCGAATTGAAAAAGGCATGGGCACTATCTCTGATGAAGAAGTGTCTCAAGACGATATGGATCGAGCGATCCATACCGCGAAATCAATTAAAATAGGTGATGAGCAGAGAATTCTGCACGTGATCCCACAAGAATTTACCATTGATTATCAAGAAGGGATTAAGAACCCACTTGGCTTATCTGGTGTTCGAATGGAAGTCAGTGTTCACCTAATTTCTTGCCATAGCGACATGGCGAGAAACATTATTAAAGCTGTTGAACGATGTGGTCTCACAGTAGAACAAATCGTGTTTTCAGGACTTGCCTCAAGCAATGCGGTAATTACTGAAGACGAGAGAGAGCTTGGAGTGTGTGTGGTCGATATCGGTGCGGGTACGATGGATATTTCCATTTGGACTGGCGGCGCACTTCGACACACAGAAGTCTTTTCCTACGCAGGAAATGCAGTAACCAGTGATATTGCCTTCGCTTTCGGCACGCCAGTGAGCGATGCTGAAGAGATAAAAGTAAACCATGGTTGCGCTCTGAGTGAACTCGTAAGCAAGGATGACTCTGTTAACGTCCCAAGTGTTGGTGGTCGCCCATCGAGAAGTTTGCAACGACAAACTTTGTCGGAAGTGATCGAACCACGTTACACTGAACTTATGGGTCTCGTTAACCAAACTATTGATACGGTTCAATTACAGCTACGCGATGAGGGTATTAAACACCACCTTGCAGCTGGCGTCGTTCTCACTGGTGGAGCGGCACAAATTGACGGGTTGGTAGAGTGTGCGGAACGTGTTTTCCGCAATCAAGTTCGAGTTGGTAAGCCGTTAGAAGTTAGTGGCTTAACTGACTATGTTAAAGAGCCGTATCATTCTACGGCGGTTGGTTTACTTCATTACGCAAGAGATTGTCAGATCAGTGATGAAGGTGATTATAGCGAACCTAAGCGTTCAGCACCTTCTATGTCTGGTTTATTTGGTAAATTGCGTAATTGGATACAAAAAGAGTTTTAACCTGAGTTGCAGGAAAAAACGGAGATAACACATGTTTGAACCGATGATGGAAATGTCTGACGATGCGGTAATTAAAGTCGTTGGAGTTGGTGGCGGTGGCGGTAACGCTGTTGAGCACATGGTGCGTGAGTCAATCGAAGGTGTAGAGTTCATCAGTGTTAACACTGACGCACAAGCACTTCGTAAAACAAGCGTGAGCAGCGTGATCCAAATTGGTGGTGATATCACTAAAGGCTTGGGCGCTGGTGCAAACCCACAAGTAGGCCGTGATGCAGCTCTCGAAGATCGAGAAAGAATTAAAGAAGTTCTAACTGGCGCCGATATGGTATTTATCGCAGCTGGTATGGGCGGTGGTACAGGTACAGGTGCTGCTCCAGTTATTGCTGAAGTTGCGAAAGAGTTGGGTGTGCTAACGGTTGCTGTGGTAACTAAGCCATTTAGCTTTGAAGGCAAAAAGCGTTTAGCGTTTGCTGAGCAAGGTATTGAAGAGCTTTCTAAACATGTGGATTCTTTAATTACGATTCCAAATGAGAAGCTACTTAAAGTACTTGGCCGCGGCGTAACTCTGCTAGAAGCTTTCGCAAGTGCAAATGATGTACTTAAAAATGCTGTACAAGGTATCGCAGAGCTAATTACTCGCCCTGGTATGATTAACGTCGATTTCGCGGATGTTCGCACCGTGATGTCTGAGATGGGTCATGCAATGATGGGTAGCGGTATCGCAAAAGGTGAAGACCGTGCTGAAGAAGCTGCTGAAACGGCAATTTCTAGCCCACTACTAGAAGACATCGACCTAGCTGGCGCGCGTGGCGTTCTTGTGAACATCACAGCAGGCCTAGATATGCGTCTAGATGAGTTCGAAACAGTAGGTAATACAGTTAAGGCATTCGCATCTGATAACGCAACAGTTGTGATTGGTACTTCTCTAGACCCTGATATGACGGATGAAATCCGTGTAACTGTTGTTGCAACAGGTATCGGTACAGAGAAAAAACCAGACATTACATTAGTTGCTGGTGGTAAAGCTAAGGTTGCAACAACTCCTCAACCACAGGTAGCGGCTCAAACTGCACCAAAAGTGGAAGAGAAAGTGGCACAGCCATTGCAGGAAAAAACTGAGGTTAAACCTCAAGTTAAGCCGCAGCCAACAACGTCTCCTGTTTCTTCAGGTACAGGCGCTAGCCAAAGTGCAGCACCTAAAGCTGAGAAAGAGAGTGGATACTTAGATATTCCAGCATTCTTACGACGTCAGGCTGATTAACAAATACCCAAAATTTGACTATCGTCGAATTAATGGTAAAATTCGCGGTCGGTAAATACTGACCGTGATTTGTAGCACTGATAACGAGGCAAGCAGATGATCAGACAACGTACTCTGAAAGAAATTGTGAAAACAACTGGTGTGGGTCTCCACTCTGGTCGTAAAGTCACACTTACTCTTCGCCCGGCAGCTGCAAATACAGGCATTGTTTATCGTCGTACAGATGTAAATCCACCTGTAGATTTTCCAGCTGATCCAGCGTCAGTTCGTGACACTATGCTATGTACAGCTCTTGTTAATGACGAAGGCGTACGTATCTCTACAGTGGAACACCTTAACGCAGCTCTAGCGGGTATGGGCATCGACAACATTATTGTTGAAGTAGATGCTCCTGAGATCCCAATTATGGATGGTAGCGCAAGCCCATTCGTATACTTGCTACAGCAAGCTGGTGTAGAAACACTGAATGCAGCGAAGCGTTTTATTCGTATCAAAAAGCCTATCCGTTTTGAAGATGGCGATAAGTGGGCAGAATTTGTTCCATTTAACGGCTTCCGCATGGACTTTGAGATCGATTTTAACCACCCAGCAATTGAATCTGATGAGCAACGTTTGTTGTTTGATTTCTCTTCACAAGGCTTTGTGAAAGAGATCTCTCGCGCTCGTACTTTCGGTTTCATGCGTGACATTGAGTATCTACAATCTCAAAACCTAGTACTTGGCGGTAGCTTCGATAATGCTATCGTTCTAGACGAATACCGAATTCTTAATGAAGAAGGTCTACGTTTTGACAATGAGTTCGTAACTCACAAAGTACTCGATGCGATTGGTGACTTGTATATGTGTGGACACGCTATTATTGGTGAGTTCCGTGCATACAAATCAGGTCACGGCCTAAACAACCAACTACTACGTGCAGTACTTGCTGACGCAGAAGCTTGGGAATGGGCAACATTCGAAGAGGAAGTGGGCTCTCCTGTTGCATTTGCTGAGCCAGGAATGGTTCTAGCGTAATTGTTGTTTACAACAATATAAGATTTCGAAAACCAGGTCATTGACCTGGTTTTTTTGTATCTACTTTCCAGATACAGTGTTGTCAACATCCGAAAGTTGACTACCAATGGGCTACAGTCTGGCTAATCCGTCAGCAATTAGAAAGAAAAGTTCCAAGCACATCAAACAAATGGGGTTATTAATGGTCGTTGGTGTGAAAATTACTTACACTAAAGGGCATTAATTTTAACTCAAGCCTTGAAAACTCTACTCTCAAGTACAATATCAAAGATACTAGATTTATCTCAGTATCCTTGGTTAGTAACTGAAGACTAGTTCATAGCTAGTAGAGACTGACGGCATTTAAAATAGATCGCGGACGATCTGAGAACGAAGAGATTCCAAGCACATGATTACTAAGCTGCTGACAAAGGTAATTGGCAGTCGCAATGACAGAACACTGCGCCGCCTTAGAAAAATTGTAAAAGAAATTAATAACTACGAACCAACGTTTGAAGCACTTTCAGACGAAGAGCTAAAAGCAAAAACGGTTGAGTTTCGTGAGCGCTTAGATAAAGGTGAATCGCTAGACCAACTTCTACCGGAAGCATTTGCTACGGTACGTGAAGCGTCTAAGCGTGTTTACGGCATGCGTCACTTTGACGTGCAAATGATTGGTGGCATGGTTCTAAATGCTGGCCAAATTGCAGAAATGCGTACTGGTGAAGGTAAGACTCTTACAGCAACCTTACCAGCTTATCTTAACGCCCTACCTAGCAAAGGTGTTCACGTAGTAACGGTGAACGACTACCTAGCGAAACGTGATGCGGAAACAAACCGCCCATTATTTGAATTCCTTGGTATGACCGTTGGCGTGAACGTGCCAAATATGGCTCCACCAGAGAAGAAAGAAGCGTACCAAGCGGATATTCTATACGGAACAAACAACGAGTTTGGTTTCGACTACCTACGTGACAACATGGCTTTCCGTGCTGAAGATCGTGTTCAACGTGAACGCTTCTTCGCTGTTGTCGATGAAGTTGACTCAATTTTAATTGATGAAGCTCGTACACCACTTATTATCTCTGGCCCTGCTGAAGATAGCTCAGACCTTTACACGCGTATTAACACGTTAATTCCGAACCTTGAGCGCCAAGATAAAGAAGATTCTGAAGAGTACCGTGGTGAAGGTCACTACACCATGGACGAGAAATCGAAGCAGGTTCACCTGACTGAAAACGGTCAAGAATTTGTAGAAGAGCTAATGGTGAAAAACGGCCTGATGGAAGAGGGCGATACGCTTTACTCTCCAACAAACATCAGCCTATTGCACCATGTTAATGCAGCGCTTCGTGCACACGTATTGTTTGAGAAAGACGTCGACTACATCGTTACTGAAGAAGGCGAAGTGGTTATCGTTGATGAACATACTGGTCGTACTATGCCAGGTCGTCGTTGGTCTGAAGGTTTACACCAAGCTGTTGAAGCTAAAGAAGGTGTGAAGATTCAGAATGAAAACCAGACTCTAGCATCGATTACATTCCAGAACTTCTTCCGTCTATACGAAAAACTGTCAGGTATGACAGGTACTGCCGATACTGAAGCTTTCGAATTCCAGTCTATCTACGGCCTAGAAACTGTGGTTATCCCAACCAACAAGCCAATGGTTCGTAACGATATGCCAGATGTGGTTTATCGTACTGAAGAAGACAAGTTCAATGCGATCATTGAAGACATCAAAGACCGTGTAGCAGCTGGTCAACCATCATTGGTTGGTACGGTTTCTATCGAGAAGTCTGAACTACTGTCTAACGCACTGAAAAAAGCAAAAATTAAGCACAGCGTTCTAAATGCTAAATTCCACGAAATGGAAGCAGAGATCGTTGCACAAGCTGGTATGCCGAGTGCGGTAACTATCGCAACTAACATGGCTGGTCGTGGTACCGATATCGTGTTAGGTGGTAGCTGGCAGGCACAAGTTGAGAAGCTAGAGAATCCAACCAAAGAGCAGATCGATAAGATCAAAGCTGATTGGAGAATCATCCACGATAAAGTACTTGAGTCAGGTGGTCTGCACATCATTGGTACTGAGCGTCATGAATCTCGCCGTATCGATAACCAGCTACGTGGTCGTTCTGGTCGTCAAGGTGATGCGGGTTCTTCTCGTTTCTACCTATCAATGGAAGATTCTCTGTTACGTATCTTTACATCGGATCGTATGGCTGGTCTTATCCAAAGTGGTATGGACGAAGGCGAAGCGATCGAATCTAAGATGCTTTCTCGCTCAATTGAAAAAGCACAACGTAAAGTTGAAGGTCGTAACTTCGATATTCGTAAGCAGCTTCTTGAGTACGATGATGTAGCCAATGACCAACGTAAAGTGGTTTATGAGCTTCGTGACGAACTGATGAGTTCTGACGACATCAGCGAAATGATCGAACACAACCGTGAAGACGTGTTTACTTCGGTTATCGATGAGTACATTGCTCCTCAATCTCTTGAAGATATGTGGGATATCGCTGGTCTGCAAGATCGTCTGAAGAATGACTTTGATCTAGACTTTGATATTCAAGGTTGGTTAGACGAAGACGACAAGCTTTACGAAGAAGCATTGCGTGAACGAATCCTAGGTATGGCGGTTGATTCGTACAAACAGAAAGAAGAAGTGGTTGGTGCTCAAGTACTGCGTAACTTCGAGAAGTCTGTGATGCTACAAACGCTAGATGGTCTTTGGAAAGAGCACTTGGCTGCGATGGATCACCTTCGTCAAGGTATCCACCTTCGTGGTTATGCTCAGAAGAACCCGAAACAAGAGTACAAGCGTGAGTCGTTTGAACTGTTTGAAGGCCTACTAGATGTACTAAAAACAGACGTTGTTACCATTCTTTCTAAAGTTCGCGTTCAGCAACAAGAAGAAGTTGAAAAGATGGAAGCGCAACGTCAAGCCCAAGCTGAAGAAGCGGCGCGTCGTGCAAAAGCACAACATGCAACAGCTGAAAACCAGCTAGGCGATAATGAAGCTGAAGCTGCATCTCCACAAACGGTAGTACGTGATGAGCGTAAAGTGGGTCGTAACGAACCATGCCCATGCGGAAGTGGCAAAAAATATAAACAGTGTCACGGTAAAATTGACTAAGCTTGGTGAATCGTTGCTGTAACGGATGATTGCAGTGTCGGAGGTACTCACTTACTAACGTAAGCTCCGTGCCTCCTCCTCGCACTCAACACGTCACAGCTTAGCTTCACACAAACTTATTGATAAAAAGAGTCGCTTAGGCGGCTCTTTTTGTATATGAAAATAATAAGGTTTCGATGGCGTCATCCTCGAGAGTGAGGGACGAGCGAGTCGTGGACCTTTGGAACTAACAAAAGAGCAGATTCCCTATCTAATTCGTTCCTCATTGTAGGGAATGACGGTAAGGGCACAAAAGGAACACCATCAATGAAAAGAATCCACATTGTAGCTGGAATTATCTTTAACCAAGATAAGTCACAGGTATTTATTACTAAGCGCCCAGACGACAAGCATAAAGGCGGTTTCTGGGAATTTCCTGGTGGTAAAGTAGAAGTAGGCGAAACCATTGAACAGGCGATGACTCGTGAACTTGATGAAGAAATCGGTATCAATGTGACTGAACAGTCTCTGTTTGAACATCTTGAGTTTGATTACAGTGACAAGTCGCTTAAGTTTGATTTCATCCTTGTGACTGATTTCGAGCAACAGCCTTATGGTAAAGAAGGGCAACAAGGTGAATGGGTCGATCTTGAATCATTGAGCCAATACGCATTCCCTGAAGCGAATGTGCCAATTTTAGAGCGAGTAATAAAAGAGTTTTCGTAATTGCTAGCCTGAGTTTGAGATTGTTGTTAGTTTAAAGAGATTAATCGATTGAACGTTGCTGCAAGAGATAAGTGGCAACGGTAACCAAAACAATGGAGATATTCGCAGTGGTAAGAATTGCAATTGCAGGAGCAGCGGGCCGTATGGGTCGCAACTTGGTGAAAGCCGCTCATCATAATTCAGAAGCAAGTGTTGGTGCTGGTTCAGAGCGTCCAGAGTCATCTTTGGTCGGCGTTGATGTTGGCGAGTTATGCGGTGAAGGTCGTTTTGATGTTGCTCTAGTGGATGACTTGTCTAAAGCGATCGAAGAGTTTGATGTGATTGTCGATTTTACTGCACCTGTTAGCACATTAGCGAATATTGAACTTTGTAAACGTCATGGTAAAAAGCTGATCATCGGTACGACGGGTTTCTCTGAAGAAGAGAAGCAGGTGATTGATGCAGCTTCAAAAGAGATGCCTATCGTAATGGCACCTAACTACAGTGTCGGTGTGAACCTGGTATTTAAGCTGCTAGAGAAGGCCGCTAAAGTGATGGGCGATTATTGTGATGTCGAGATCGTTGAGGCTCACCACCGTCATAAAGTTGATGCACCTTCTGGTACTGCGATTGGCATGGGCGAAGCGATTGCTGGTGCGATGGGCAATGAGCTAAACGATGTAGCCGTGTGGTCACGTGAAGGCATTACTGGCGAGCGTACAAAAGATGAGATTGGTTTTGCGACAATTCGAGCTGGCGACATTATTGGCGAGCATACCGCTATGTTTGCTGATATCGGTGAGCGAGTCGAAATTACTCATAAAGCCACAGATCGAATGACCTTTGCTAATGGTGCAATCAAGGCAGCAGTTTGGTTAAATGACAAACCTGCTGGCTTTTATACCATGACTGACGTCCTTGGTTTGAACGATCTGTAAATAGATATTTATGCGCTGGCAACTGCCGGCGCTTTCTTTATTTAGTCCCTTTTTTACAGTGATCCCTCTTCTACTATCCTCCTTTTACTTTCTTATTATCGTCATTTTCCCTTAGTTTAAGTGTTATTTATATTGCCTTTGGTGTGTTTTCTGTTTTAGATCTTTAAATTATCATGTTTTCTCTTTGTATTTATCGTTTGCGTTTTGTTGCTGATATTTTTATTACTCTATGCTTAGCTAAAATGAGGGGTGAAAATTAGAAAATCATAATATTCGGTTTAAATGAGCATGAAAGTTGAACTTTTGAAGCTTTGATGGTGTAAATTGGATTAGTCCTTACAAATGTTTAATTTCTTTTACGTTAAATGTTGACACGTATCACGCACATCACTAAAATACCGCCAATTTGTCTAATTTCCATAAACACGCAGTTTCTGGTGTTGCAGGAAGGTAGATTTGCAAATTAAATCAATTTTAATGCATTTTTATTTCTGGAGGTTGTCTTGAAGAAGTCAGCACTACTCGTCCTAGAAGATGGGACAGTATTTCACGGTGAAGCCATTGGCGCTGTAGGTTCTGCAGTTGGTGAAGTCGTTTTTAATACCTCGATGACGGGGTACCAAGAAATCCTCACTGATCCTTCCTATTCTCAACAAATCGTTACTCTTACTTACCCTCACATTGGCAATACCGGAACCAATTCCGAAGACGAAGAATCTTCTTCAATCCACGCTCAAGGCCTTGTGATTCGCGATCTCCCTCTAATCGCTTCTAACTTCCGTAATGAACAATCCCTTTCTGATTACCTTAAGTCGCAAAACGTTGTTGGTATCGCTGATATCGATACTCGTAAGCTGACACGTATTCTTCGTGAAAAAGGTGCTCAGAACGGTTGTATCGTAGCTGGCAACAATTTAGACGAAGCTTTGGCTTTAGCTAAAGCAAAAGAATTCCCTGGCCTGAAAGGTATGGACCTTGCGAAAGAAGTTACAACAAAAGAAGCGTACCAATGGAAACAAGGTTCGTGGACGCTTACGGGTGGACTTCCTGAAGCGAAAGCAGACTCTGAATTGCCATACCACGTTGTTGCTTATGACTTCGGTGCAAAACGAAACATCCTACGAATGCTTGTTGACCGCGGTTGCCGCCTAACGGTTGTTCCAGCTGAAACTTCTGCTGAAGAAGTACTAGCTCTGAACCCAGACGGTGTTTTCCTTTCAAATGGCCCTGGTGACCCAGAACCATGTACTTACGCAATTGAAGCGACAAAAGTGTTCCTAGAAAAAGGCTTGCCAATCTTCGGTATCTGTCTAGGTCACCAGATTCTTGCTCTTGCGTCAGGTGCTAAGACAGTGAAGATGAAGTTTGGTCACCACGGTGCAAACCACCCGGTTAAAGATTTAGATCGTGATGTTGTGATGATTACTTCGCAAAACCACGGCTTTGCTGCTGACGAAGAAACCCTTCCAGAGACACTGCGTGCAACTCACAAATCACTATTTGATGGTTCTCTACAGGGTATTCACCGTACAGACAAACCAGCATTCAGCTTCCAAGGTCACCCTGAAGCAAGCCCAGGTCCAGAAGATGCGGCACCGCTATTCGACCACTTCATTGAATTAATTAAACAGCACACAGCGTAATCCGGAGTAGTAGATAATGCCAAAACGTACTGACATTAAAAGTGTTCTAATTCTAGGTGCTGGCCCGATTGTTATCGGTCAAGCATGTGAGTTTGATTACTCTGGTGCTCAAGCTTGTAAAGCACTTCGCGAAGAAGGTTACCGAGTTATTCTTGTAAACTCGAACCCAGCGACAATCATGACTGACCCTGACATGGCTGATGCAACTTACATTGAGCCTATCCAATGGGAAGTTGTGCGTAATATCATCGCTAAAGAGAAGCCTGATGCAGTTCTACCTACAATGGGTGGCCAAACTGCATTGAACTGTGCTCTAGACCTAGAAAAGCACGGTGTTCTTGAAGAGTTCGGTGTTGAAATGATTGGTGCAACGGCTGACGCTATCGATAAAGCAGAAGACCGTTCACGCTTCGATAAAGCAATGAAAGCTATTGGCCTTGAGTGTCCAACTGCTGATACAGCGAAAACGATGGAAGAAGCTTATAAAGTTTTAGACATGGTTGGCTTCCCTTGTATCATTCGTCCATCGTTTACGATGGGTGGTACTGGTGGCGGTATCGCTTACAACAAAGAAGAATTTGAAGAAATCTGTCGTCGTGGTTTGGACTTATCTCCAACAAACGAACTTCTTATCGATGAATCACTTATCGGTTGGAAAGAGTACGAGATGGAAGTGGTTCGTGACAAAAGCGATAACTGCATCATCGTATGTGCGATTGAAAACTTCGACCCAATGGGTATTCACACGGGTGACTCAATCACCGTGGCTCCAGCACAAACGCTGACAGACAAAGAATACCAACTAATGCGTAACGCATCTCTAGCAGTACTGCGTGAGATTGGTGTTGAAACAGGTGGTTCAAACGTACAGTTTGGTATCAACCCGAAAGATGGCCGTATGGTTATCATCGAGATGAACCCACGTGTATCTCGCTCTTCAGCACTAGCTTCTAAAGCAACAGGTTTCCCAATCGCTAAGATTGCAGCGAAACTGGCTGTTGGTTTCACGCTAGACGAGCTAATGAATGACATCACTGGTGGCGCAACGCCAGCATCATTCGAACCAACAATCGACTACGTAGTAACTAAGATTCCTCGTTTCAACTTCGAGAAATTTGCAGGTGCTAACGACCGTCTAACGACACAAATGAAGTCTGTTGGTGAAGTTATGGCTATCGGCCGTAACCAACAAGAATCTCTACAAAAGGCACTCCGCGGCCTAGAAGTTGGCGCGACTGGTTTTGACGAAATGGTAGACCTAGACGCACCAGATGCTCTAACGACTATCCGTCACGAACTTAAAGAAGCTGGCGCAGAGCGTATTTGGTACATCGCTGACGCATTCCGTGCTGGTATGTCGGTAGACGGTGTATTCAACCTGACGCAAATCGACCGTTGGTTCCTAGTTCAAATCGAAGATATCGTTAAGCTAGAGCAAGAACTTAAAGCGAAAGGCTTTGCTGGTCTAAATAAAGACGAGCTAAACAAGCTTAAGCGTAAAGGTTTTGCTGATGCGCGCCTATCTAAGATTCTAGGTGTAGCGGAAAGCGAAATCCGTCGTCTACGTGACCAATACGACATCCATCCGGTATACAAGCGTGTAGATACGTGTGCAGCTGAGTTCTCTTCAGATACGGCTTACATGTACTCATCTTACGATGACGAGTGTGAAGCAAACCCAACAGACAAAGAAAAAATCATGATTCTAGGCGGCGGTCCAAACCGTATTGGCCAAGGTATTGAATTTGACTACTGTTGTGTACATGCATCACTAGCGCTACGTGAAGATGGCTACGAAACTATCATGGTTAACTGTAACCCTGAGACAGTTTCTACAGACTACGATACGTCTGACCGCCTGTACTTCGAACCGGTAACTCTAGAAGACGTGCTAGCAATAGCTCGTGTTGAGAAGCCAAAAGGCGTTATCGTTCAGTACGGTGGTCAAACGCCACTTAAACTGGCACGTGCTCTTGAAGCGGCTGGCGTACCAATCATCGGTACTAGCCCTGACGCAATCGACCGTGCAGAAGACCGTGAGCGTTTCCAAGTTGCTGTAGACCGCCTAGGCCTACTTCAGCCAGAAAACGCAACAGTAACAACAATGGAGCAAGCGGTAGAGAAATCTCGTGAAATCGGCTTCCCACTTGTTGTTCGTCCTTCTTATGTACTTGGTGGTCGTGCGATGGAAATCGTATACGACGAGCAAGATTTACGTCGCTACTTCAACGAAGCAGTTAGCGTATCAAACGAATCTCCAGTACTACTTGATAGCTTCCTAGATGACGCTGTTGAAGTAGACGTTGATGCGATTTGTGACGGTGAGCGCGTTGTAATCGGCGGTATCATGGAGCACATCGAGCAAGCGGGTGTTCACTCAGGTGACTCAGCATGTTCTCTTCCTGCATACACGCTAAGCCAAGAAATCCAAGACGTAATGCGCGAGCAAGTTGAAAAGCTAGCGTTTGAGTTGGGTGTTCGTGGTCTGATGAACACGCAGTTTGCTGTTAAGAACAATGAAGTGTACCTAATTGAGGTTAACCCTCGTGCAGCACGTACGGTTCCATTCGTATCTAAAGCAACGGGTGCGCCAATCGCTAAGATTGCCGCTCGTGTAATGGCTGGTCAATCTCTAGAGTCTCAAGGCTTTACGAAAGAAATCATCCCACCTTACTACTCAGTGAAAGAAGTTGTACTTCCATTCAACAAGTTCCCTGGTGTTGACCCACTGTTAGGCCCAGAAATGCGTTCTACTGGTGAAGTTATGGGTGTTGGCGCGACATTCGCAGAAGCATACTCTAAAGCTGAATTGGGTTGTGGTCACATCTACCCTGAAGGCGGTCGTGCATTGCTCTCTGTTCGCGAAGGCGATAAAGAGCGTGTTGTTGACCTAGCATCTAAGCTATCTAAGCTTGGTTACCAGCTAGACGCAACACACGGTACAGCGGTTATCCTTGGTGAAGCGGGTATCAACCCACGTCTAGTAAACAAGGTACACGAAGGTCGTCCTCACATTCTTGACCGTATCAAGAACAACGAGTACACGTACATCGTGAACACAGCTGCTGGCCGTCAAGCGATTGAAGATTCTAAAGTTCTTCGTCGTGGCGCATTGGCTGAGAAAGTTAACTACACGACAACGCTAAACGCTGCATTCGCGACTTGTATGGCGCACACAGCGGACGCGAAGACGTCAGTAACTTCAGTTCAAGAGCTCCACGCACAGGTTAAAGCTTCTCAAGCTTAATAGCCTAAAGTGTATCGCTGTTAAGCGGATATAAATGCTCAAAGCCCACTCTCCGGAGTGGGCTTTTTTATGTCTGTTATCCAATATGAGTTAAATGGTGAAAATCTGGAATAGGTTAGAATCTTGTGTTTCGTTGTTGATCGTTTGCTCACGGTGGTAACTTGTCGCTATACGAGAACTTAAGGCGTGGGTATATGGAAATCACTCTAGAAATATTGGCTATCTTGTTTGTTGTTGCAACGGCAGCAGGCTTTATTGATGCAATGGCTGGCGGCGGTGGGTTACTGACTCTACCGGCATTGCTCGCGGCCGGAGTACCACCAACGCAGGCACTGGCAACCAATAAACTCCAAAGCTCATTTGGTAGCTTTTCTGCGAGTTGGTATTTCGTGCGTAACGGTATAGTCAGTATTAAAGAGATGCGACTCGCGATCTTTTGTACCTTTATTGGTTCTGCCATTGGCGCCGAGTTAGTCCAGCACATTGATGCGAGCCTACTGACTAGTGTGATACCGTTGCTGCTTATCGCTATCTCTCTCTATTTCCTGTTAGCACCACAAACCAGAGCGTCTGAGGGTAAACAGAAGATCTCTGAGGCGATGTTTGCGTTATGTGTTGGCGGCGGTGTTGGTTTCTATGATGGTTTCTTTGGTCCGGGCACAGGTTCTATCTTCACAGTTTGTTTTGTTGCTATTGGCCATTTTTCGTTAGTCGATGCTACTGCGCGCACCAAGGTACTTAACTTCACTTCGAATATCGCAGCCTTGATCTTCTTTATTTTAGCAGGCTTGCCAATTTGGGAGCTGGGATTAGTGATGGCGGTCGGCGGCTTTATGGGCGCCCAGCTTGGCGCTAAAGTCGTGGTGACAAAAGGGCAGAAATGGATTCGCCCCCTTGTGATCGTAATGTCGATGCTAATGGCGTCTAAACTGCTTTGGGAACAGCATCAACAATGGATTCTATCAGTGCTTTAACTCGTGGAGACTGATAGCTATTTGGTCTGACACAGATATGAATCGGTCGAATAAGGCCTTCTAGTTCTTGAAAGCTAAATAGGTATTGAGACTCAATATTGAGCGTCTTTACGATAGAGAGCGGGATTAAGGCTGGTCCAGTTCCACCAAGTGCAAGTTGCGCGGCTGCGGTATAAGCATCCATCTCCATCAAGGGTTTAATGCCAAACTTCTCTAATACAGAGAGCTGATAAGAGTTGGCAGGATTGGTCATATCGTTGGTAATCACCAATGGAGGAAGCTCCGTTAGCGGTGACTTACTCACTATGTAAAACGGCTCATCAAACAGGTGGAATGCCATTAAACCATGATGCGGTGGCAGTAAGCCAGCACACAACCCCAAAGTCGCCTTGCCAGATTGTACTCGCTCTATGATTCTCGGCGTGTGGTTGGTGGTAATGGTGATGTACTTATCTTGTTGGATAAATTGCCCCATCATTTCACCTAAATAACCCGCTATCAGCGACTTAGAGCTATCTAAAGTAATGAGAGTGGTATCTTCCAACTCTTGCTGTTCATAAATAAGACCACGAAGTTCATTGAATGTAGGGCCAATACTCTCGATTAATGCAATTGCATCCGGCGTGAGTTTTATCTGTCGGCCACTCGGTTCAATGAGCTTTTTACCTAGCTTCTTTTCTAAATTCGCAATCCGTTTGCTGACCGCTGATTGGCTGATATAAAGCAAACTGCCTGTGCGGCTCATGGTCTTTGCTTTACTCAATACCAGTAGAGTTTCGATTCCTTCGAGTAGCATTGGGTTATATTCATGAAAGTTGGGAATGATTGTGTCAACTTACCTGAAACGCAATCCATTCTCTAGACTTGAAACTAAAGCTTTGAACCAAGTTAGGTATTTTTAGTTATGCTCGCACGTGTAACGCGAGAGCATAATAATTGTGTTGGGGGGAGCTCAAATTAAGAAAGGCTCCTTTGAGGAGCCTTTCTTAATATTTGGTAATGGTCTATTTGATGGCGAAGGTCGGCAGTGATAAGTGCCAACGAATAGCCCCAAGCCTGATCAGCAGCGTTGAGAATACACCGGCTAAAAATGCCGTCTCTGAATCGTGCCCCATGCGAATAGCCATAGTGTGGAATGCACCGCCGATGATACAAGCGGTCGCGTAGACTTCGCTTCGTAGGATCATCGGTACTTCACGGGCAAGTACGTCACGAATAATACCGCCACCACAGCCGGTGATGACACCCATGATGATGGCCACTAGTGCTGAATCTTGATAGATAAGCGCTTTTTCTACACCAATGCCAACAAACACCGCTAGGCCGATTGCATCACATACTGGCAGTATCCACCACGCCAGACGTTTGGGACGCCTTACGATGATCATGGTCAGCAAGCAGGTAATGATGATTACCCAAAGGTAGGTGGTGTCAGTGATCCAAAACACTGGAGTTGCACCCAATGCCATGTCACGAATAGTACCGCCGCCAATTGCGGTTACACTGCCTAGAACGGCTACGCCAAAGGGGTCCATCTTAAGACGGCCAGCGACAAAAACGCCTGAAATAGCAAAGATGGCAGTGCCAAATAAATCGATAATATAAAGCAGCATGGAGTCCATGATACTGGTGCTCTTATAGTTAAAATTATAGGGACAGGTCGGTGGCGAATTGTACGAAAAAACGCAGCAAATAGTTAGTGATTTTGCCTAGCTCTATCGAAGAAATCGCACACTTGTTGGATCGCTTTCAAAGTTCTCGTTGTCGGGCGATTAATCCAGTCAGAATTGAGTGACCAAATCTGATTTTGAACAACTGCTGGGATCTCATCTTCCCATGTTTGCCACATGGTTCCATTCTCAATCGCGTGCTGAGACGTGAAGATCACTTCAGGTTTCTTAAGTACAACTTGTTCGATGCCAACTTGCGGATAGGGGGAAGCACTGTCTTTAAAAATATTGTGGCCACCACAAAACTCAAACACCTCACTTGGCCAGTGCCCTTGAGCAACAGTGATGATCGGCTTCTCACTGAGTTGGTAGAAGTAGTTTACAGGTTCGGCGCCTTTATATTTTAGTCTTAACGCGTTGAGTTGTTCTTTGTATTGCTTGGCATTATTTTCACCGACACTTGGGTCATTTGCGTACTGGCTGAGTTGTTCAATATTGGTCGCGATGCTGTCTAGGCTTTTGGTTTTTGAGTAGTAAATATTAAAACCAAACTGCTCTAGCTTCGCGAGTTCTCTAGGCGGGTTGCCGGCAGGCCATGCAAGAATCAGATCTGGCTGCAGTGCGATGATCTTTTCAACCTTGATGCCTTGATAGTTTGCCACTTTTTCAAGCTGGTCTGCTTGTGGTGGGTAATCACTACGTTCACTTACCGCAACAAGGCTATCGCCTAAACCAGCGCTGTACGCGAGTTCAGTGGCGTGAGGAGCAAGGCTTACTACGCGTTGAGCAGGCTGTATTTCTGGAGTCAGCGATGTTTCTTCCGCAAATGATAAAGGCAGCCATAAGGTGGAAGACAAAATAGTAAGGCTTGTAACAAGTGTTGAAGGTTTCACTCTAAACCCCTTGGTGAACAAATAGTAAGATTAGGCTTTGTAAAAATATCCAGATAGTAATACGACTAAACAGCAGCTTCTGAACCTGAGATAAATGCAGAGCTGATGGGGCTATTCTTCCGCCTAATTTTGCACGAATGGCTTTGGTGTTGTCATAAATGGCAGGGCCACCCAGTGATAGCTCAAGCTTATTGCCAACGGCTGTAATTAACCATGCCGGACCGGGTAGAGGCCAAGAGCGACTCTGAACGAGCATCATCTTAAATGTGTGAGACGCTTTATCACCACAGACGATCATCAAGGCAAACAAGCGCATGGGTATAAATTCTAGGATAGCGACGATCTTGATTGCCGTTGAGCCAAATGGAGAAAATTGCTTGCGACTTGGTGACCATGCTCGGGCTAACTCGACTACAAGGCGATACATTAACGCGGCGATTCCACCACCGATGGCGTACCAAAACAGGACGCAAACCACGTTACGAGCGTAACCCATGATGATGGTTTCTGTGGCGGCTTTGCCTAGACCAAGTGATGAAAGTGATTCGGTCTGACGATTGACAATTGGAGCCAGTAACTGACGAGCGGCGACTTTATCTTCTCGACCAAGTGCCTTGATCAACTGATTAGCCAGCTTTTCATTATTACGCCAATCAATCGCGAGTAATAACAGTGCTAACTCAAACAGTTGAGATTGCCAAACCAAAGGTTGCAAGGCCAACAGAATAATCAGAGTCGGTAGCACCATTAATCCCCAGGCTAACGTGCCCGAGATTAAGCTTTGGGAATAGTTCTGGTTGTTATTAACCTTGCTTGCTAAAAGCTCAGCAAACTTATGCCATAAGGTCGTCGGGTGTGCGGCATGAGGAATAGGTAAAATTAAATGAAAAAGCAGTGCTCCCCACATTACAAGGAGCACGCCATTTGCAAATACCTGATCAAACAGTGTTTGCATGTCTAGTCGCTTACTTTAGTAGGGCAACCATTTTGATAACCATTTCAGAAGAGCTTTGTGCTGCTAGCGGCAGGAACTCTTCGAAGCTCATTGGTGATTCTTTGTCTGCAACGTCAGAGATTGCACGTACAACCACGAATGGAACTTGGAATTGGTGACAAGCTTGAGCAATCGCAGAAGCTTCCATCTCTACAGCAACCACTGATGGGAAATGCTTACGGATGAACTCTTGGCGTTCAGCTGTGCATACAAATGCGTCGCCAGTACAGATAAGGCCACGAACAGCGTGCTTATCTTCCATTTGAGATAGCGCTTGTTCAGCAACTTGCATCAGCTTGTCGTCAGCTTTGAATGCTGCAGGTTGACCTGCCATTTGACCAATTTCGTAACCGAAAGCCGTAACGTCTGCATCGTGGTGACGAACTTCAGTTGAGATAACAACATCGCCAAGGTTCAGTGTTGAATCAAAACCGCCAGCAGAGCCAGTGTTTAGAACGACATCTGGTTGGTATTCGCTTAGAAGGATTGAAGTACCAACTGCTGCTGCTACTTTACCAATGCCTGATTGAAGCAAAACAACGTCAACACCATTTAGCTGACCAGAGAAAAAGGTACAACCGCCTTTATTAACTTCAGTAATGTCTGAAATTGCTGCTTTTAGGATCGCAACTTCTTGCTCCATTGCGCCAATGATGCCGATTTTCATGTGTAGTCTCTTAATAAAAATATTTAAACAGTAGAGCGAAATTGTAGCATGGAAGAGAAGTGTCGAGCGACAGCCCTGAGGCACTTCTCATCCGAATAGCAGCGATTTATCTACGTATTCTTTTATCTATTTGATTAGGCCTTCGCTTTTTAGGCTTGCGCGAAGTTGTTCAGCACGTTTTCGGTTCACACCAAAATCAGAATGACCAGTACGAGACTCAGAACGTACGATCAGTTTGCCATCGGTGATTTTAAGTTCTAAGTCATCGACAAAACGCATGATGCGAGAGGTACATTCAACACGCAGGTAATCTTCTGTTTTGCTCGCGGTTTTTGACCCCGGTAAGGTGAGTGCAACCTGCTCAATCGCATCTAGGTTTGCTGAATCTGATAACTCAAACGCGGCCAATGCATGCTGCTCACGGTCATCTTGAGTTGATACGCAGTTTGGTTTGTCTCCACAAGGTGATGAAGTTCTGTCTTTCATGTCCGTGATTCCTTGGCTGCAAGCGGTTAACGTTAAAAGTGATAGCGAGAGGAGAGCGGCTTTTTTCATAGTGTTTCCTATGGCTTGTTTTTAATTCTAATTGTAGTTATCGGTATTGGCTTATTTGTAATTGTTTTACGTATTTTCGTTGTGCTTGTGATAAACGAATCTAATTCAAAAAAGGATCCATAATTGGATCCTTTTTTATAGTAACGAACTGAGTAATAAAGGAAACCCAATCACACTTCTAGGTAATCTAATATCCCTTCAGCGGCTTTGCGGCCTTCATCGATAGCGGTCACTACCAAGTCAGATCCTCGAACCGCATCGCCACCTGCAAAGATCTTGCTATTGGTGGTTTGGTATTGAAACTCTTGTTGTCCGGGAGCCTTGATTCGTCCCCATTGATCCAATTCCACACCGAAAGGTTCTAGCCACTCCATCGCGTGAGGTTGGAAACCAAATGCCATGATCACGGCATCGGCCTCAAGAACATGCTCACTGCCTTCGACAGGTTCTGGACGACGACGGCCTGCTTCATCAGGCTCACCCAAAGCGGTTTTCACGAATTTTACACCAACCACATGGCCAGCGCTGTTAAGCTCTAAGCCGATAGGTTGGAGGTTGAACTTGAACTTCACACCCTCTTCACGTGCATTTTTTACCTCACGGCGAGAGCCTGGCATGTTGGCTTCATCTCGGCGGTAAGCACACACAACATTGGCTGCATGTTGGCGAATCGAGGTTCGTACACAGTCCATCGCGGTATCACCACCACCAAGCACGACTACCTTCTTGCCTTGCATGTCGATGAACGGAGTTGGGTTTTCTAAATCCATTACCTTGTAGGTGTTAGAGATTAGGAAAGGCAGGGCATCATAAACGCCCGGTGCATCTTCGTTGTCTAAGCCCGCACGCATGTTTTTGTAGGTGCCGACACCTAAGAAGACAGCGTCGTAATCATCGACAAGTTGTTGAAGTTGAACATCTTTGCCAACTTCGGTATTCATTTGAAACTCAACGCCCATCTCGCTAAAGATGCGGCGACGATTTTCCATGATGCCTTTCTCAAGCTTGAACGATGGGATACCAAACGTCAGTAGGCCACCGATCTCTGGATAACGATCAAACACAACAGCTTTCACGCCATTACGAACTAGGATATCAGCCGCCGCCAGACCTGCTGGCCCTGCACCGATGATAGCGACCTTTTTATCAGTCCACTCAACGTGAGACATGTCTGGCTTCCAACCCATTTCAAAGGCTTTGTCGGTAATGTACTTTTCAATATTACCGATGGTGACCGCACCGAAATCGTCATTGAGGGTACAAGAGCCCTCACATAGACGGTCCTGAGGACACACTCGTCCGCAAACCTCAGGCAGGCTGTTGGTTTGGTGAGACAATTCAGCGGCTTCGATAATGCGCCCTTCATTGGCAAGCTTAAGCCACTGAGGGATGTAGTTATGAACTGGACATTTCCATTCACAGTATGGGTTACCACAGTCTAAACAACGGTCTGCTTGCGCTTTCGCTTGCTGTTTAGTGAAAGGTTCGTAGATCTCTACAAACTCAATCTTACGTATCTTGATTGGTTTTTTCGCTGGGTCTACGCGATTCACATCAATAAATTGGTATACATTCTGGCTCATTATTGGCTCCTTCCAATTATTGCGCTTGAACACGAAGTTCAGCTGAGCTGCGGCTTTGGTGGCCGAGCAAGGTGTTCAGGTCTGCCGTTTTTGGCTTCACAAGGTAGAACTTCGGAATCCATTCATCAAAGTTCGCCAGAATAGCTTCAGCGTGTACTGAGCCCGTCTCTTCTAAGTGCTCTGCAATTAAGCCACGCAGATGTTCTTGGTGGATAAATAAGTCAGACAGAGAAAGTGCCTCGACCGACTCGTTGTTCACTCGGCCTTGGAAGTCTTCGTTCTTATCCATCACATAAGCGAAGCCACCCGTCATACCTGCGCCGAAGTTCACTCCAGTTGCGCCAAGGATGGCCACAATACCGCCTGTCATATACTCACAAGCGTTATCACCTGCGCCTTCAATCACAGCGACGGTACCAGAGTTACGTACGCCAAATCGTTCACCAGCAGTACCTGCGGCAAATAGCTTGCCTCCGGTTGCGCCATACAGGCAAGTGTTGCCTATGATGGTTGCTTCGTTACAAGTAAATGCGGTGCCTTGGTGAGGCTTGATAACCACCTTACCACCAGCCATGCCTTTACCAACATAGTCATTGGCATCGCCTGTTAGGTACAGCTCAACGCCGCCTGCGTTCCAAACCGCAAAAGATTGGCCTGCAGTACCATCGAGATACAATTTGATTGGTGAACCAGCCATGCCTTGGTTGCCATATCGCTTAGCAATTTCGCCAGAGATACGTGCGCCTATCGAACGGTCTGTATTAATCACGTTGTAGTAAAGGCTGGTGGATTGACGTTTCTCAATCGCATTGAGTGCATCATCAAGGATCTGCTGGTTGAGCTGAGCCTTATCAAATGGTGCGTTTGGCTCGGTCCAAAACAGCGGGTGACCTTCCGGAGAGACTGGAGCTTCGAGTATTGAAGATAGATCGAGTTTGCTCTGTTTCGCTGTGAGACCTTGAACGGCTTCAAGTAAATCAGTACGGCCAATCAAGTCGGTGAGTTTTTCTACACCAAGCTCTGCAAGGTATTGGCGAACTTCATCGGCTAGGCCCGTAAAGTAGTTCACCACCATATCTGGCAGGCCTTTGAAGTATTCGCGGCGCAATGTTTCATCTTGAGTCGCGACACCTGTTGCACAGTTGTTGAGATGACAAATTCGTAAGAACTTACAACCCATTGCGACCATTGGTGCGGTACCAAAACCAAAGCTTTCAGCGCCTAAAATCGCACCTTTAATCACATCAAGACCGGTTTTCAGACCACCATCGACTTGCAGACGGATCTTATGACGAAGCCCGTTAGCAACCAATGCTTGCTGGGTTTCTGCTAGCCCTAGTTCCCAAGGACAGCCTGCGTATTTTACTGAGGTCAGTGGGCTCGCTGCGGTACCGCCATCGTAGCCAGAAATAGTGATTAGATCGGCATAGGCTTTTGCTACACCTGTCGCGATAGTACCAACACCCGGTTCGGATACTAACTTCACTGAAACCAAGGCATTAGGGTTAACTTGCTTAAGGTCGAAAATCAGCTGCGCTAGATCCTCGATAGAGTAAATATCGTGGTGTGGAGGAGGGGAAATCAGAGTGACACCTTGAACTGAGTATCTCAGTTTGGCGATTTCTGCCGTGACTTTATGACCCGGTAGCTGACCACCTTCGCCGGGTTTCGCCCCTTGTGCAACTTTGATTTGTAGAACATCCGCATTGGTTAAGTAATGTGGCGTTACACCAAAACGGCCTGACGCAATCTGTTTGATGCGTGAGTTACGGTCGGTACCAAAGCGTCGTGGATCTTCACCGCCTTCACCAGAGTTTGAGTAACCACCTAAGCGATTCATCGCCATGGCCAGCGCTTCATGAGCTTCTGGGCTCAGAGCACCAATCGACATCGCTGCTGAGTCAAAGCGCTTAAAGAGGTCACTGCTCGGCTCTACTTGCTCAAGTGTTAGTGGCTTATCGGCTTTTTTAAGGCTCATTAAGTCACGCAGCATCGCGGCAGGGCGAGCATTTACCTGCTTAGCAAAAGATAGGTAATCCGACGTTTCGCCAGTTTTCACTGCGGTTTGCAGAGTGCCGACCACATCTGGGTTATAGGCGTGGTATTCACCGCCATGGACGTATTTCAGTAAACCACCGTGCTCGATCGGTTTACGCTTGGTCCACGCTTTACGCGATAAGTTATAGATATCTTGTTGGAAATCGCTAAAGCTAGCACCTTGGATTCGTGTGGTAACTCCGCGGAAACAGAGTTCAACAACGTCGGAATGTAGGCCAACGGCTTCGAAAAGTTGCGAACAACGATATGAAGCAATCGTAGAAATACCCATCTTCGACATGATCTTATACAGACCTTTGTTGATGCCGTTTTGGTAGTTCTGCATCGCGGTGCGATAGTCTTTATCTAAAGAGCCATCATCTAACATTTTACCTAATGCTTCATAAGCCAGGTATGGGTAAACCGCGGTCGCACCGAAGCCAAGTAGCACTGCGAATTGGTGTGGGTCTCGAGCAGTTGCTGTCTCAACCACGATGTTGGCATCGCAACGCAGATTGGTATCAGCAAGTCTTGTTTGCACCGCACCAACCAACATGGCTGCAGGGATTGGTAGTTTGCCTTTCTCTAACCCTTTATCCGACAGCACAACTAAAACGGCACCTTCACGGACTTCTTGTTCGGCGCTATCACATACTGCTTTGATTGCTTGTTCAAGGTCTTGATGGTTAGGGTCATAGTGCATGCTGAGAATAACATGACGGTAATGTTTTTGACTTAACTGCAGAAGCTGCTGTATGTCTGAGTAAAGCAGTACTGGTGAATCAAACGTGACACGATAGGCGTGACCGTCTGTCTCACAGAACACATTCATCTCTTTACCAATACTGGTCGCCAAAGACATCACGTGTTTTTCACGCAGTGGATCAATTGGTGGGTTGGTGACCTGTGCAAACTTCTGGCGGAAGTAATCAGTAATCAGACGCTCTTTTGAAGAGAGCACAGCCATCGGCGTATCATCGCCCATTGAACCTACCGCTTCTTGACCCATGTCACCAAGTACACGCAGTACTTGGTCTGATTCCTCGTTGCTCATCGCAAACTGTTTTTGGTAGGTCTTTAGCGTGTCATCGTCAAAGCTACGCTTACCGACTTGGTCATCTTGCAGCGCAGAAAATGGCGTTAACTTGTGAACGTTCTTTTCCATCCACTCTTTATATGGGTGGCGACCTTTGAGGTCATTGTCGATCTCATTAGATTGCCACAGCTTGCCGCGGCGAGTATCTATTACCAGTAGTTCACCTGGACCAACACGGCCTTTTTCTGCAACTTCATCCGGTGCGTAGTTCCAGATACCGACCTCAGATGCCAGTGTGATTAGATTATCTTTGGTAATCACATAACGCGCAGGACGCAGGCCATTTCTATCAAGGTTACATGCGGCGTAACGACCATCTGAAAGTACGATGCCAGCAGGGCCATCCCACGGTTCCATGTGCTTGGAGTTGAAGTCGTAAAAGGCACGCAGATCTGGGTCCATGTCTGGGTGATTTTGCCATGCGGGCGGAACAAGCATACGCATCGCTCGGAACACATCCATACCTCCGGCAAGGAACAGGTCGAGCATGTTATCTAGGCTTGAAGAATCTGAGCCTGTCTCATTCACAAAAGGTGCAGCGGTTTGCAAATCGGGAAGCAGCGGTGAAGAGAATTTATAGGCACGAGCCTTAGCCCACTGTCGGTTACCTTCTATGGTATTGATCTCACCATTGTGCGCCAAATAGCGGAATGGTTGAGCCAGTGGCCAGCGTGGTTGTGTGTTGGTTGAGAAACGCTGGTGGAACAGACATATCGCCGATTCCATACGTAAGTCTGCAAGATCGAGGTAAAATCGCGGAAGATCGGCAGGCATACACAGACCTTTATAGACCATCACCTGTGTTGAAAGGCTACAGATATAGAAATCTTTGTCTTCGGTGATCTGCTTTTCAATTCTGCGACGAGCAATGTATAGGCGTCGTTCGATGTCGCGTTCACGCCAACCTGCAGGTGCTGAGATAAAGACTTGTTGAATGTTGGGCACTGAGTCTTTTGCGATTGGACCTAACACGTCGGTGTTAGTCGGCACGACACGCCAACCTGCGACGGTGAGTGTCTCTTGAGCGAGCTCTTTATTGACGATGTCTTGCGCGGATTGCGTTTTGATTGGGTCTTGGCTGAAGAAAATCATGCCGACAGCGTATTGCTTGCCGAGGTTGAAGTTATTCTCTTCTGCGATAATTCTGAGGTAAGAGTCTGGCTTCTGCAGTAATAACCCACAGCCATCTCCGGTTTTACCATCCGCAGCGATACCACCACGGTGTGTCATGCGATCTAGGGCTGAAATAGCAGTTCTTACCAACTTATGACTAGGTTGGCCTTCCATTTGCGCTATTAAACCAAATCCACAGTTGTCTTTTTCAAGACTAGGATCATATAGAGCCATTGCAATTCTCCCTTTTGCTTCTCTGTCATCCAGACAGTAAATGACTAACTATTCATGTACTTGTTGTTTTTTATAAACTGATAGTCTGCTTTAGCCAGTTAAAACGTTATTGGTTGTGTTAACAAAACCGATTGATTTTATTTTCATCAGCTTTACAACGTATAGCTAATTGTGTTTAAGGTCAAGTTCATGGTTAATTATCATGCATAAACGCGATTAGCCACTTAATAATCTAAAATAGTCGATGGATATCAATGAGATATGCAAGATGAATGTTAATGATATTTAACATATACAACAGGGTGTTTTTGAAAACGCCGAAGGCCAGATAGAAAAAAGGCTAGCATCGAGTGCTAGCCAAATATAAAAGTTAGGAAGGGTGTTGCTTTTCCTCTAGGCTAACGTCATCGACGCTAGCCCGAGAAATATTATGCGGAAAGCATGAGTGAATCAGCTTTCGCTTCTAAGTTTGAGTTACCCATTAAGAAGTCATCAATAGCAATTGCACATTCACGACCTTCATTAATACAACGTACTACTAGAGACTGACCTGTACGCATATCACCAGCAGCGAAAACGCCTTTCTGGTTAGTTGCGTAACCTTCAGAAGCGACGTTACCGCGCTCGTCCAGTTTAATGTCTAGTTGAGCTAGCACACCTGTTGGCTCTGGGTGTAAGAAACCCATCGCTAGGAATGCCATATCACAAGGGATAACACGTTCTGTGTTCGCCACTTCTTCAAAGCTTGGGCGCTCACCTGGTTTCGCATCTTGCCAAACGATGTCAGCAATACGTAGACCCGTCACTTGACCTTGCTCGTTACCGATGAACTCTTTGGTTAAGATGTTCCAGTGGCGTTCACAACCTTCTTCGTGAGAAGTCGTTGTTTTCATGATCATTGGGTATTGAGGCCAAGGCATATTTGCAGGGCGTTTCTCTGGTGGGATCGGCATGATCTCTACCTGAGTAATGCTTGCTGCTTTATGACGGTTTGATGTACCCACACAGTCAGAACCCGTATCACCACCACCGATAACCACAATGTGTTTATCTTGAGCGTAAATCTCTTCTGTTTTCAGGTCTAGGTCGTTGGCACGACGGTTGTTTTGACCAAGGAATTCCATCGCAAAATGAACGCCTTTTAGCTCACGACCTGGAATTGGTAGGTCACGCGGAACCGTAGAACCACCTGTTAGCAAGACTACATCAAACTCTTGACGTAGTTGCTGAGCATTAACATCAACACCGATGTGCTGGTTCACTTTAAATTCAACGCCCGCTTCAGCCATTAGGTTGATCTTACGATCAATCACGTCCATACCCAGTTTGAAATCTGGGATACCGAAACGCAGTAGGCCGCCAACTTTCTCGTCACGTTCAAATACAGTCACTGAGTGACCTGCACTGTTTAGTTGCTCAGCAGCGGCCAGGCCAGCAGGACCTGAACCGATAACAGCTACTGTTTTACCCGTGCGAGAACGAGGTGTTTTAGGTTTTGCGTACCCTTCACGGTACGCAGTTTCTACAATTGTTTTCTCGATATTACAGATAGTGATTGGGTCTTGGTTGATACCTAGTACACAAGCACTCTCACAAGGAGAAGGACACACACGACCTGTAAATTCAGGGAAGTTATTGGTTGAGCTTAGGATGTTCCAAGCCTCTTCCCAGCTGTCACGGTAAACCGCGTCATTGAATTCTGGGATTATGTTACCAATCGGACAACCGCTGTGACAGAAAGGTACGCCACAGTCCATACAACGAGATGCTTGAGTATTGATCTTGTCACCAAACTCTTCGTTAAGTACGAACTCTTTGTTGTCTTCGATACGAACTGACGGGTCGAGCTTCTTTGGAAGCTCACGACCGTGTTCTAAAAATCCAGTAGGCTTACCCATTATACTGCCTCCACTTCTTCCGTTTGTGCTTGTTGTGCTTCAGCTTTACGCTTCTCAAGAACTGCTTTGTAGTCGCGTGGCATGACTTTAATTAGTGATGCAACACTTGCTTCAAAGTTGTCGAGGAAAGACTGAGCAACTTCACTTCCTGTGAATTCAACGTGCTTGGTTAGCATATCTAGTAGAAGATCTTTATCTTCTTGTTCAATTGGATCTAGGTCTACAAGTTCAGAGTTAAGCTTGGTTTCGAAGTCGCCCGCTTTATCCCAAACATAAGCGACACCACCACTCATACCCGCAGCAAAGTTACGACCCGTTGAGCCAAGGATAATAGCAACACCGCCAGTCATGTATTCACAACCGTGGTCACCAACGCCTTCAACAACAACCTTCGCGCCTGAGTTACGAACACAGAAACGTTCGCCAGCCATACCGCGAATGAAAGATTCACCTGAGGTCGCACCGTAGAAACATACGTTACCAACCACGATGTTATCTTCAGCAACGATAGAAGATTTCGCATCTGGGTACAGTACCAAAGTACCGCCAGACAGACCTTTACCCCAGTAATCGTTCGCGTCGCCTTCTACTTCGAACTTAACGCCTTTCGCAAGGAATGCACCGAAAGATTGGCCAGCACTACCGTGGAACTTAACGTTCATTGGTTGTGGTAAACCTTGGTCTTTGTAAACCTTCGAGATTTCGTTCGACAGCATGGTACCCGCAGAGCGGTCCGTGTTGATGATAGGGAAGGTCGCATTCACGGCTTCACCTTTCTCAAGTGCAGGAATCGCAGCTTGAATCAACTTACGGTCTAGAACATCTTCAAGGTTGTGGTTTTGTTGTGTCTGGTTGTAGATACCATCTTCTTCACGAGCCTGCTCAATGTGCAGTACAGGTGTTAGATCTAGGTTCTTGTACTTCCAGTGGCCGATGTCGTCACGAACTTTAAGTTTGTGCGATTGACCCACCATCTCATCGATAGAGCGGAAGCCAAGTTCAGCCATTACTTCACGTAGGCCTTCAGCCATGTATTGGAAGAAAGTCACTACGTCTTCTACGCGGCCGTCGAAACGCTCACGTAGAGTCTTATTCTGTGTTGCGATACCAACAGGACATGTATTCTTGTGACACTTACGCATCATGATACAGCCTTCAACAACCAATGCTGCTGTTGCTACGCCCCATTCTTCCGCACCAAGTAGTGTTGCTACTGCAAGGTCACGTGGTGTTTTCATCTGACCATCAGACTGAACAACGATACGGTTACGTAGGCCATTTTTCAGTAGTGTTTGGTGCGTTTCCGCTAGACCAAGCTCCCAAGGCAAACCAGTGTGACGGATAGAAGACATCGGAGATGCACCAGTACCACCATCAAAACCTGCGATAAGTACTACGTCAGCTTTCGCTTTTGCTACACCCGATGCAATCGTACCTACGCCAGCTTCCGATACTAGCTTCACGTTGACACGGCCGTTACGGTTCGCGTTTTTCAGATCGTAGATCAGCTGAGCCAAATCTTCGATTGAGTAGATATCGTGGTGTGGCGGTGGCGAGATAAGACCTACGCCC
Source organism: Vibrio sp. TMPB1044 (assembly GCF_030442075.1). NCBI lineage: Bacteria > Pseudomonadati > Pseudomonadota > Gammaproteobacteria > Vibrionales > Vibrionaceae > Vibrio > Vibrio sp. TMPB1044. The sequence continues at coordinate 217,950 of NZ_JAUJED010000078.1, forward strand.
GGAGTCGAGTGACGCGTTGCACCGATCCAGTCATCAACCTTATCACCAGGTAATTGACCACCCTCACCAGGTTTCGCACCTTGAGCCATCTTGATTTGCAGCTCATCAGCGTTAGATAGGTAGTAAGACGTTACACCAAAGCGACCAGAAGCGACCTGTTTGATAGCTGAACGTTCCCAGTCACCGTTTTCTTTACGTTCGAAACGTGCTGGATCTTCACCACCTTCACCTGAGTTTGATTTCGCGCCAATGCGGTTCATTGCAACAGCCAGTGTTGAGTGAGCCTCATGCGAGATTGAACCAAAGCTCATTGCGCCTGTAGCGAAACGCTTAAGGATGTTCTCGATTGGTTCTACTTCTGCTAGAGGAATAGAGCCTGCAGGGTTCTTGATGAAATCAAGTTGGCTACGTAGCGTTGCTGCGTTGTCGCCTTGATCATCGACTGCTTTTGCGTACTTCTTGAACTGACCGTAATCTTTGTTACGCGTCGACTCTTGAAGTAGAGAAATCGTTTCTGGGTTGAATAAGTGTTTCTCACCACGTTGTTTCCACTGGTAAACACCACCAACATCAAGGATCTGAGCTGGGATTTCACGAGCTGGGTAACCAACACGGTGACGAACCAGTACTTCTCGCGCGATATCGTCGATCGTTAGACCTTGGATACGAGAAACCGTACCTGTGAAGTATTTTTCAACCACTGATTTGCTAACACCAAGTGCTTCAAAGATTTGTGCACCGTGGTAAGACTGCAGCGTAGAGATCCCCATCTTAGAGAAGATCTTAAGTAGACCGCCGTTAACACCTTTACGGTAGTTATCGAATAACTCACGTGGGTGTACGTTTGGATCTAGCTTCTTCGTACGTTGCAGTTCAACAATCGTTTCAATAACTAAGTATGGGTTAACTGCGTTTGCACCGTAACCGATAAGCGTTGCAAAGTGGTGTGTTTCACGAGCATCACCTGTTTCAACAACGATGTCACACTTAGCACGTAGGCCTTTACGGATTAGGTGGTGGTGAACCGCGCCAACCGCCAGCATTGCTGGAATAGCGGCGTGGTTAGAGTTAACCGCACGGTCAGTCAGTAGGATGATAGAGTAGCCATCAATCACGGCGTCTTCTGCATATTGGCAGATACGCTTAAGTGCGCGCTCTAACTTACCTTGGTCGCCATTTGCTTGGAATACGATATCCAGCGTCTTCGCTTGAAGGTGCTCGTTATCGATTGCACGCAGTTTTTCTAACTCAGAGTTAGACAGGACTGGAGATTCAAGTTCTACTTTTTGACAGTGCTCAGGTGTTTCAGCAAGTAAGTTCTGATCCTTACCTAGGTAAGTGTTCAGAGACATAACCATACGCTCACGAATCGGGTCGATCGGCGGGTTAGTTACTTGTGCAAACAACTGTTTGAAGTAGTTTGAAAGGTGCTGCGATTGGTGAGAAAGAATCGCTAGCGGCCAGTCAGCCCCCATTGCAGAAAGTGGCTCGTAGCCTGTTTTCGCAAGAGGTAGAATAATTTCGTTTACTTCTTCAGAGCTCACGCCAAACGATTGCTGTTTGTGGAGAAGTTTCTCTGGAGAAGGTTGGCTAAATTCGTTGCTCGCATCTGGTAGCTTTTTCAGGCTCAGAAGGTTCTCTTCAACCCACTTTTCGTAAGGTTGTGCTTTAGCAATGCTGTCTTTCACTTCTTCATCAGAAATGATGCGGCCTTGCTCAAGGTCAGCAACAAAAATACGACCTGGCTGAAGACGACCACGGTACTCAACGTTTTCAGGTGCGATCTCAACAACACCAGACTCAGACGCCATTACTAGGAAGTCGTCTTTTGTCACTGTGTAGCGAGAAGGACGCAGACCGTTACGGTCAAGTGTTGCACCTACTTGAACACCATCGGTGAAACATACAGATGCTGGGCCATCCCATGGTTCCATAACGTTCGCGTGGTACTGGTAGAACGCGCGACGAGTTGGATCCATGTTTTTGTTTTCTTGCCATGCTTCCGGGATCATCATCATCAACGCGTGTGGCAGAGTACGACCTGAAAGAACAAGTAGCTCAAGCGCCATATCGAAGTTTGATGAATCCGAACTACCTTCCTGACAGATAGGCAGTAGCATGTCGATTTCAGCTTGTGTAAACAGATCCGATTCAAGGATCGCTTCACGTGCTTTCATCCAGTTCAGGTTGCCGCGAACCGTATTGATTTCGCCATTATGCGCGATGTAACGGAAAGGCTGAGCTAGACGCCAACGTGGGAATGTATTGGTAGAGAAGCGAGAGTGTACCAGTGCTAGAGCTGTCACCATTGTTGGGTTTTGCAGGTCTAGGAAGTACTGAGGAACTTGTTCAGTTGTTAGCTGGCCTTTGTACACCAATGTCTTGTAAGACATAGAGTTGATGTAGAAGTCATCACCGATATTTGAAACGCTTTCTAGGCATACACGAACTGTGTAGTTACGTAGAACATACAGTTTACGCTCAAGCTCTTCTGGTGTGATACCAGGGCCGCCAGAAATAAATACGTGTTCAAATTGAGGTTCAGTGCTTAGTGGGTCAGCACCAATCATTGAATTGTCAGTTGGAAGTTCACGGTAACCGATAACTTCTAACTCAAGGCGTTGTGCATTGCGTTCTAGAATGTCACGACACTGTGCACGTTTGTGTTCATCTTTAGGGAAAAGTACAACACCAACACCATATTTTTCAAAAGATGGCAGCTTAATTCCAAGCTTTACGGCTTCTTCTAGTAAGAATTCGTGCGGCTTCTGTAGCAGGATACCTGCACCATCACCAGAACACGGATCGCAGCCTTGGCCGCCACGGTGTTCCATACGTGCAAGCATATCGAGTGCTTGAGTTACTACATCATGAGATTTGCGATTCTTTAGATGCGCAACAAAACCGATACCACAAGCGTCATGCTCCAATTCAGGAGTGTACAGACCCTGTGAGTTCTGCTCTTGATCTACCATAGATACATCCTTCCAGTTAAATCTAGGCGCAACTTCTTTGTATAAAGTCAGCCTTGTCCTTTTATATTTATGGGTCTAAACCTGCCTATGCTGGCGGTTTGAATCCTTTCCGTATCTCGCAGGAAAAGTATTGCGAGAAAAACAATCCTTAGTGATATCCGTTTATTTTTAACCACAAACTAGTGGTTTATATAGGTGGGATATGGATATCACCGACTTATTAGCAAGTTTTAGTTGTAAGTAAATACTCAAAAATAGCCAATATGTGTAAGTATCCTACAATTTTGTTTAGGCGAATTGCAATGAAAGTTGAACCATGTAGACCATTTTTTTCGTTTTATTTTGAATTTAATGTCTAACAAATGTGCAACATTAGGCAAATGGAGCAGATTTTTTGCATGTTTATTGATATTTGTTAGGTTGCTCGCAAAAAGCCTTGAGTAAACTAATTGGTCGAATTTTGCAGGGATGTAATTTTTTTTCAAAAAAAGACTGATATTCATTCTTATTTACTTGAGTGCTTTGAAAATATGCAATTACATGAGTTAGTTAATACTATCGGCCAAGATCTTCAACGCCGTTATGGCGAGAAAGTCCACAAGCTGACGCTTCACGGTGGTTTCAGCTGCCCAAACCGAGACGGGACAATTGGCCGTGGAGGTTGCACGTTTTGTAACGTGGCTTCCTTTGCTGATGAACAAACTCAAATTCAAAGTATTGCTGACCAGCTAAAAGATCGTGCGGGTGAGATTGCTCGTGCCAAGAAGTATTTGGCTTACTTTCAGGCGTACACCAGCACTTATGCTGAGGTGCAAGTGCTCAAGAATATGTATGAAGAGGCGCTAAAAGCACCCGGTGCAGAGATCGTTGGTCTTTGTGTTGGCACGCGACCAGACTGTGTGCCTGATGCGGTGTTGGATCTGTTAGCGGACTACGTTAAACAAGGCTATGAGATTTGGCTCGAGCTTGGCCTGCAAACCGCCAATGATAAAACCCTCAAGCGAATTAACCGCGGCCACGATTTTGCAGTGTATGAAACGATCACCCAACGCGCACGCGCTTTAGGTATCAAGGTGTGTACTCATCTGATTGTTGGCCTACCAAAAGAAACCAAAGCGGATAACCTTGAAACCTTAGACAAGGTATTAGCCGTTGGCACCGATGGTATTAAGCTGCACGGCCTTCATATAGTAGAGGGCAGTACCATGGCTAAGGCGTGGAAGGCAGGAAAGCTAGAAGCCCCAAGCCTTGAAGAGTACATCGATATCGCGACTGATATCATTCAACGCACGCCTGCGGACGTGGTTTATCACCGTGTTTCTTCAGCGGCGAGACGCCCAACGTTACTTTCTCCTTTATGGTGTGAGAACCGATGGTTAGCGATGACTGAAATAGGCCGTTCGCTCGATAAAACCGGTGCTCAAGGCATCAAAACTGGTTCTGCATTCGAGTACACGTTGCCTGTTTTAAACGCAGCCAATTAATAGAAATGGGTGACTGTAGGTAACAGCAGATAAAACCAACAAATAGTGGTAACATTTCCCTCACAGATTTTATGGTATAGATTGAGAGTAAATGGAACTGGTAATGACTTGGTTGTGGGACAGGGCGTATGGCTACGGTATTTATATCGTTGTTGTATTGCTGATTGCTCTCATCTGCTGGCATCTCTATTCTCGTTATCAGTCGCATATCGAAACGCTTCTACTTGCTACCCCGTCGCCACTCTATTTTGTTGATGTTCGAAGTGGCGAAATACTCTATGCCAATCGCCAAGCCATGCAGTTGCTTGGTATCCGCCAAATCGGTGTTAATTTTCGCTTTCCTACTGTGGAAAGTGAGAACAGCTTTCGTCAGTACTTAACCAATCACATTAACTCTCGAGCCTTCGAGCAGGTCTCCCTGTGGGCGCTTTCTGAATTTGAGTCGTTCAAGATCAACTTGGTCGGTCGTAAGATCCATTTTAGAAATAAGCAGGCTTGGATGATTCACGCCTCACCTTATAAAAACACTAACGAAGAACTGTCCCAAGAAGTTCGAGAACTGAATGTTGCTCGTACCGCGTTGGATTCTTTGTCTGAGCTGATCTACGTGAAAGATAAAAAGGGTGAGTTGGTCGCGAGTAATCGCTCGTTTAAAAAATTTTGGCACGGTCGCCCGGAAGAGGGCACCTTGAGTGTTTCTGGTGGTGCATTAAAAGGCCGTGTTAGTGAGCGTTCGTGGACAACCGATCAGGACGGCAAAGGGTGTTTGCTCGAAACTTATCAAAGTGTATTGCTCTCGCAAGATGGAGAAACCATCGGCACGCTCTCTATTAGTCATGATGTGACCGATTGGCATGACATGCAGCAGAAATTGCGTGGCGAAATGGAGAAGCGTAAAGATACCGAAGTGGCACTTGCGCAACGTGACACCATATTGCAAAACATCTTGGAAGCGAGCCCAGACTCGATTGGTATCTTCAACGAAAACATGGTTTATCAAGCGTGTAATAAACCGTTTGTGGCGGCGCTTGGTATCTCTGCGGTCAGTGACCTAGTGGGTAAGCGCCTGCAAGATGTCGTGCCGAATAGTATGTATATGCGTATCTCAGACACTGATCATCAAGTGCTTCATCATGGTAAATCGTTACGCTATATCGATAAGGTCGTCTCCAGTGATGGAGAATACACTTGGTACGATGTCGTGAAATCACCGTTTAGAGATCCAGTATCAAGTACTAATGGTGTTTTGATCATGGCGCGTGATATCACCGAGCGTTATCTCGCTGAGCAGAAGCTTGAAGAGGCCAACCTTGAGCTTGAACGTCTCAGCTTTATGGATAGTTTGACCCAGGTTTCCAACCGACGCCGTTTCGACGAACAGCTCTCTACACTGTGGCATTATCATGTGCGTGAGAAGTTACCACTGACCATCATGTTGTGTGATATCGACTTCTTTAAAGGCTACAACGATTTTTACGGACACCAACAAGGTGATGATGCTTTGATTCAGGTTTCGCAGGCATTTAAGCAGGTGTTGAATCGTTCATCTGATTGTGTGGCTCGTTATGGTGGCGAAGAGTTCGGCTTTATTCTACCAAATACAACGACCGACGGTGCTCAGCTGGTGGCGCAGCGTATTCATGACGAAGTCCTAAAATTGGAACTTGCGCATGAGAAGTCGACAGTCTCTGAATTCATCACGGTGAGCATTGGTATTATCTCTTACATTCCTACACCTGATGATGAAATGGAATCGGCTGTTGCCTTGGCTGACAGTGCGCTGTATCAAGCAAAATCTGACGGTCGAAACCGTTCTATGGTGCATCCATCCTCAATTCGCTAACTCTATAAAATTGGTGATTTGTCCACCTTTGTCTGTTTTGGTTGTTCGGTATTTATATTAATTGGATTAACCTGCGATATTGCCGCTGATCTCTTTCTGCGTGTGATGTAGCTAGCTTACCTCCTATCTTCAAACAGGGTAGAATGTTGCTAGTCTTATCGCATGGAGCGCTAAATGAAACCCATGAAAAATCTTGCCCAGTATTACGTGGATCTACTCGTAAAGCTGGGGATTGTCCGCTTTTCTATCTTACTCGCCTTAGCGCTTGTTGCCCTCGCTGTTGTTGTGCAAGTCGGCATTACCCTCGCACTTAAAGGTAATGTTGATGATATCGACATTGTCCGTTCAGTTTTCTTCGGCTTAGTGATCACGCCTTGGGCGGTTTATTTCTTATCGGTGGTCGTTGACCAGTTGGAAGAGTCTCGTCAGCGTCTAGCGAAACTGGTCTCTAAACTTGGCGACATGCGAGAGCGAGACCAAGAGCTCAACAATAAATTGCAGCTCAATATTGAGAAGCTTAATCAAGAAATTGAAGAGCGTGAAAAAGCGGAGGAAGCACGTGCAGAAGCGATGCACGACCTTGAGAACGAGGTGTTCCAACGTGAGCGAACTCAGCTTGAACTGGCAGAGCGAACGGCACTATTGCGCTCGTTTATCGATGCTTCTCCTGACCTTATTTACTACCGTAATGAAGAAGGTGTTTTCTCTGGTTGTAACCGTGCGGTTGAAGAGCTCACCGGCAAGACAGAAAAAGAGCTAGTCGGTTTGACGCCTTGGGATGTCTACAGTAAAGAGGTCGCTCAACAAGTTGTGGAAACCGATAAGAAGGTGTTTGCCGATAACCAAGCGCTAACTTATGACCAGTGGCTTGAATATCCTGACGGACGTAAGAGCTACTTCGAACTGCGTAAAGTACCTTTCTACAGTAAAGATGGTCGCCACTTAGGCTTAGTGGGTTTTGGTCGTGATATTACCGAGCGTAAAGAGCATCAAGAGTCGCTAGAGAAAGCCAGTCGTGATAAGACCACCTTTATATCAACCATTAGCCATGAGCTAAGAACACCGCTTAACGGCATCATTGGTTTGAGCCGCATGCTGCTCGATAGCCAACTGACCACTGAGCAGCGCAAGCAGATGCAAACCATCAAGGTAAGCGCAGTGACACTGGGTAATATCTTTAACGATATTATCGATATGGATAAGTTCGACCGTCGTAAGCTTGAGCTATTCCCAACCCCAATCAACTTTGAAGATTTCGTTGTTGAGATCGAAAGTATCTCTGCATTGATGGCTGAACAAAAAGGGTTGAGGTTCGATCTAGAAAGGTTGTCTGATCTTCCTGCTGCCGTTGAAGTGGATGGCACTCGCCTAAGACAGGTGTTGTGGAACCTTGTAAGTAACGCGATGAAGTTCACCAAAGATGGTGGCGTGGTGATGACAGTCAGCGCCGACATTGATGGCGACTTTGCCAACATCACGATGGAAGTAGAAGACACCGGGATTGGTATCCCTGAAAGTGAAATCGAGAAGATCTTCGCGATGTATTATCAGGTCAAATCCGGAACGGATAATCTGCATGCGGTGGGCACAGGTATTGGCCTTGCTGTCTCACAACAGCTGATCAATATGATGGATGGGCACATTGAAGTGACCAGTGAAGAGGGCTTTGGTAGTACCTTTACGGTTTCGATTCGAGTTCCTGTTAATCACGATACTCAAGCATTGATTAAAACACCAAGAAAGCAGTCGAACCTTAAGATCTTCATGGTCGAAGATATTGAACTGAACATCACGGTGGCTCGCTCTCTACTCGAAAGCCTGGGTCACGAAGTGACGGTGGTGATGACGGGTAAAGAGGCGCAAATTGCCTTCAACCCTGAAGACTATGACTTGGTACTGTTGGACATCCAACTGCCAGACATGACTGGCTTCGACATCGCTCAGTACTACCGCGAGAAGTACAGCCAGTTACCACCTTTGGTTGCGTTAACTGCCAACGTGTTAAATAACAAACAAGAGTACTTCCAGAAAGGCATGGACGAGGCGATCAGTAAACCATTGTCGGTTCGAGCTATCCAAGATGTCATCAGTGAACTTATCGAAGATGCACCAGAGGTTATTGAGAAAGTAGATAGCACGGATAAGGTTGAGATTATTGAGAAAGTCGATGCAAGTAAGCCTGTTCTTTCAGCTATTGATACCACTTTGCTTGATATTGATATGCTAGAGTCTTATGTTGATATTGTTGGACCGAAACCGGTTTTGGATAGCATCGTGATGTTTGAAGATATGATGCCGGAGTATATGGAAATATTGAACTCCAACATGGTCGCGAAAGACAAAGCCAGTATCGTTTCCGAGGCACATAAGATTAAAGGTGCAGCAGGGTCCATTGGTTTGAAACGTATCCAGCAAGTGGCTCAGAAAGCTCAATCTCCAGATATGCCTGCGTGGTGGGAGAACATTTCAGATTGGGTTGATGAAATAAATAACGAATACCAGAATGACATTGAAGTCTTAAAGAGTTGGTTAAATCAAAGGTAGAAGAATAATGAAAAAATTAGCATTCGCCGCATGCGTAGTGGCATTAGCGGGTTGTTCTGCGCCGCAAGTAGAATGGCAGCAAGATAATCAAGTAGAAGTATCTGCAGCAACAGTCACAATGAAAAGCAACCTTTGGCACAACAAGATGCCAACGATTGGAGAAGCTCAAGATAAGACACTACACGGTTCTATCTACCTAGAGTCAGACTCACAGCTACCAGCAACACTTGCGGTGGAGAGCGTGACCGTTAAGCAAGGTGCAGATACCTTGCTAGTAACGGCTGACGACCTTGATCTAAGAACACATAGCGAGACTCAGTGGGAAGTGGCGTTTGTATGGCAGTTAGAGATCGATAGCGAAAAGCCTGTTGATGTTGCGGTTGAGCTGAGAGACGGTGAAACTGTGAAGTGGCTGGTGGAGAAAGACGTTAAGGTTGATACGGTTTACTAAAGCCTTATCAATTAAGAAGAATAAAAAAGGGAGAATGCGTTGGCATTCTCCCTTTTTAATAACTATTGATAGCGCTTCTACTGTTAAAAACACCGAGTGTTAAACGATCAGAAACGCCAATCGAATTAGTCTTCTAGGTCACCACAGAAGCGGTAGCCTTCACCGTGAATCGTTGCAATGATTTCTGGCGTACCAGAAACAGATTCAAAGTGCTTACGAATACGACGGATTGTTACGTCTACAGTACGATCGTGTGGCTTAAGCTCACGGCCAGTCATCTTCTTAAGAAGGTCTGCACGTGTTTGGATCTTACCTGGGTTCTCACAGAAGTGAAGTAGAGCACGGAACTCTGAACGAGGTAGCTTGTAGCCTTCGCCATCTGGGCTAACCAGAGAACGGCTGTTGATATCTAGTACCCAACCGTTGAACTCGTACTTCTCAACGCTGCGCTTTTCTTCTTGAACAGAGCTTGTGCTCATTGAACGGTTCAGAAGGTTGCGTGCGCGGATAGTCAGTTCACGAGGGTTGAAAGGCTTAGTGATGTAGTCATCAGCGCCGATCTCTAGGCCAAGGATCTTATCAACTTCATTATCACGACCAGTTAAGAACATAAGTGCTACGTTTGCTTGCTCACGTAGTTCACGCGCAAGTAGTAGACCATTCTTACCTGGAAGGTTGATGTCCATAATTACAAGGTTAACTTGGTTGTCAGATAGCACTTGGTGCATCTCTTCACCGTCGCTAGCCTCAAAAACAGCATATCCCTCTGCTTCAAAAATACTCTTTAGAGTGTTACGAGTTACTTGCTCATCTTCAACGATAAGAATCTGCGGGGTTTGCATTTGGCGGTACCTAAATTTGTGACGAAACTGTGCTAATAGAATAAATTCTAGGCAAAAACATAACATACAGGTAATGTATTTTTGATGATAACTTAAAGTTTTCAAAAAAACACTTACTTCCAGCTATCTGCCTTCCTTGAAGTATTGCCCAATAACGTAGATCCAGTACGCCTTTCAATCATTCTTTTAGTGATTGAAGAGGATTCTATAATGTTAACAGCATGCTAACAACGCGAGAATGTTAATTCCATTCAGTTTGTTGATTTACATCAATTGCCGTATCGCAACAAACTTTAATAGTATGGCTACAACTTAACCAATGTTATGGTGACTATTTAGTACCAAAACAAGAATGATTATTCGAGATGCTTCGGACATCTCGGTTGCTAAAGACCGGATTATTAACCAAGGAAGCTGAAAGCTTTCCTAAGAGTCTAGTAGATAAATATGCTCAATCAACTTTTATTGAGTAATAAATTGAGCATAGAACAATGAAAACAAAGGATTAATTTTAATAACATATAAAAGCATAGAGGCTCACCTGACTTAACAGGTAGCGCCTTACTCACGGAGGATATATGCACGATATAACACCTGACTTGTGTGATGAGTTTGAAAGCAAAGTCACCCTACTGAATATGCCATTACAGAACTTCGGTCAACGTGGTGCGTTCTTTGGAAAAATTGTAACAGTTCGTTGTTATCACGATAATTCCAAGGTTCGCGAGGTTTTAGAGACAGACGGCTGTGGCAAAGTGCTTGTTGTTGACGGGAATGGTTCATGCCAAAAGGCGCTGCTTGGTGATCAACTCGCGATTCTCGCAATAGAAAATGGCTGGGAAGGCGTGATTGTAAACGGTGCTGTGCGTGATGTTGGCATGATGTCGCAAATGGATCTTGGTGTTCAGGCATTGGGTGCATCGCCATTCAAGACGGAGAAGCGCGGCGTAGGCCAAGTGAATGTCACGCTATCTATACACAATCAACTGATTCAGCCTGGGGATTACATTTATGCCGATTGGAATGGTGTGTTAATTTCATCTGAGCTATTGCTTGAATCATAACTGGTACGTAACTAGTAAAAGAGGCTTGAATACGTAACATATTCATCGATATCAAGTTAATTGGATTAGAAGCGAAATCCTAATCCCACTTCAACACCTTGCTGCCACTCTTCATAATCAAGAGTGGCATGCAAATCTAAATTGTCGGTCAGCTGTACTCGGCTAGAAACTTCTGCGGCCACCGATTTCTCATTGTCTTCGGTTTCATCTTTATAGGTGTGTAGAGAACTGTTGAAAGAGACTCTTTCTGATAACTGATAACTGACACCACTCAAGAATCCGCTTTCCTGTTTCAGTGCAGCACTATTGATACGTGTACCGACATAAAGATCCACATCCGAAAACAAACTATATGAATAGCCACTGTCTATTTTCCAAGTATCGAAGCTTTCATTCGATGCGTTTTGGGTGGAGATAAAAAATTTATGAGAAGAGCGATCGATTTGACCGGGAAGCAGAGGCAAACTATTTAGAAGAGGTAAACTGTTCGCTGAACAAACAACAGGCATAGCCAAGGCTATAAGAATAAGTAATCTCTTCACTTCCCACTCCTGATGTCATTATTATTGTTTTTCGAACGTTATCGTTCAATTAAAGCACAGAATTTGTACGCTCGCCGCACAATCGATATAGCATTTTGTTATTAGAATATGCAATTAGCTACTTATATTTGCTCGGTGAGTGAATTCAGTATCTTAATTGAAGGTTAATACAGGGTGTTTTATCCCTAAAATGATGGTTTGCTCTGAAAAATGGTGCGAATGTAAAAAAAACGCAACTTTTCATTGACGTCTAGTGGTAAAAATTGATACACGTAGAGTAAAGCACAAGCAGAGAATTTGATATGCAGCACGTAAGCCACCTAGTAATGACCACAACCATTATTATTACCGACATTAACATTGTTGGGGCAGGCTGCTAAGTAACGGATTTTAAAAAAAAGGCCTGTATCCAACAAGATACAGGCCTTTTTTTGTACCATTTTTATGACTTATGGAGAAAGGGATGCGCGTTTTAAAGTTTGGAGGTTCATCATTAGCTGATGCAGATCGTTTTTTACGAGCGGCGGATATCATCGCTAATAATGCCCAGCAAGAAGAGCTAGCCGTTGTACTATCGGCTCCAGGAAAAACAACCAATAAGTTGGTCGCTGTTATTGAAGCTGCACTGAAAAATGGTGAAGCAGACGCACAGATTACAGAGATCGAATCTTCATTCGCTGCGCTGTTTGCAGAGATTAAAGCGGTTGTACCTTCTATTGATGGTACTGCGTTCCAAGAGCAGGTTGATACCTCTCTTGCTCAGCTAAAGCAGTTCGTGAACGGCATCAACCTACTTGGTATGTGCCCGAACCACGTCAATGCTCGCATCATCAGTAAAGGTGAGCGAATCTCTATCCAGTTAATGAAAGCGGTACTTGAAGCAAAAGGCCAACCAGCAAGCCTGATTGACCCAGTTCAATACCTATACGCTAAAGGTGATCACCTTGAAGCTATGGTTGATGTGGATGTGTCTACTCAGAACTTCCGTCAATCGCCACTTCCACAAGGTCACGTTAACATCATGCCGGGCTTCACTGCCGGTAATGATAAAGGCGAATTGGTCACTCTTGGCCGTAATGGCTCTGACTACTCAGCAGCAGTGCTAGCTGCATGTCTGCGTGCTGATTGCTGTGAAATCTGGACAGATGTAGACGGCGTTTACAACTGTGACCCACGTTTAGTCGATGATGCTCGTCTTCTTAAGTCATTAAGCTACCAAGAAGCGATGGAGCTTTCTTACTTCGGTGCTTCGGTTCTACACCCGAAGACTATCGCACCTATCGCGCAATTCCATATTCCTTGTCTGATCAAAAATAGCTTTAATCCACAGGGTGCGGGTACTTTGATTGGTCAAGACACTGGCGAAGATAACCTAGCAATCAAAGGTATTACTACGCTAAGTGACCTAACAATGGTTAACGTATCAGGCCCTGGTATGAAAGGCATGGTAGGCATGGCAAGCCGCGTATTCGGCGCGATGTCTTCGGCTGGCGTTTCTATTGTCCTTATTACTCAATCTTCTTCTGAGTACAGCATCAGCTTCTGTATTGAATCGGCTGACAAAGTGAAAGCGAAACAAGTGTTGTCAGACGCGTTTGAACTTGAACTTAAAGATGGCCTACTAGAGCCCGTTGAGTTCATGGACGACGTAGCGATTGTAACGCTGGTGGGTGACGGTATGCGTACTTCACGCGGTGTCGCTTCTCAGTTCTTCTCTTCTTTAGCTGAAGTGAACGTGAACATCGTTGCGATTGCTCAAGGTTCTTCAGAGCGTGCTATCTCTGCGGTTATCCCTGAAGACAAGATTTCTGAAGCTATCAAGGCGTGTCACGAGAACCTATTCAACTCTAAGCACTTCCTTGACGTATTCGTTGTGGGTGTTGGCGGTGTTGGTGGCGAGCTTGTTGACCAGATCCAACGTCAACAAGGCAAACTGGCTGAAAAAGGCATCGTGATTCGCGTATGTGGTTTAGCAAACAGCAAAGGTTTGTTGCTAGACAGTGAAGGCTTGCCTCTAGAGCAGTGGCGTGACCGTATGTCGAGTGCGACTGAAGAATTCAGCCTTGCGCGTTTAGCGGCTCTGGTTCAACGTAACCATATCATCAACCCAGTATTGGTTGACTGTACGTCTAGTGAAGATATTGCTGCGCAGTACGCTGATTTCCTAGCGGCTGGTTTCCATGTGGTAACACCAAACAAGAAAGCAAACACAGCAAGCATGGCTTACTACCATCAGCTGCGTGAAGTTGCGCGTAACTCACGTCGTAAGCTGATGTACGAAACAACCGTAGGTGCAGGTCTACCGGTAATCGAAAACCTTCAGAACCTTATCTCTGCAGGTGATGAGCTTGAGAAGTTCAACGGCATTCTTTCTGGTTCACTGTCTTACATCTTCGGTAAGCTTGATGAAGGCATGACACTGAGCCAAGCAACCAACATTGCTAAAGATAATGGCTTTACTGAACCGGATCCACGTGATGATTTATCAGGCATGGATGTGGCGCGTAAGCTGCTTATTCTTGCTCGTGAAGCCGGCATGGCACTTGAACTTGAAGACGTTGAAGTAGACCAAGCACTACCACCAGGTTTTGACGATTCAGGTACGGTTGAAGAGTTCATGGCTCGCTTGCCAGAAGCAGATGCTTACTTCCAAGAGCAGTCAGCTATCGCAGCAGAAGAAGGCAAAGTACTTCGTTATGTTGGTGAGATTGCTGATGGTAAATGTAAGGTTCGTATCGCAGCTGTTGATGGCGACGACCCAATGTTCAAGATTAAAGATGGCGAGAACGCGTTGGCATTCTACAGCCGTTACTACCAACCAATCCCGCTAGTACTTCGTGGCTACGGTGCCGGTACTGAAGTAACAGCAGCAGGCGTATTCTCTGATGTGATGCGTACTCTTGGTTGGAAATTAGGAGTTTAGGAATGAGTTCAAGTGATATGGATGTTGTCGTTTATGCTCCTGCATCAATCGGTAATGTCAGTGTAGGGTTTGATGTGCTGGGGGCCGCTGTGTCTCCAGTGGATGGCACACTGCTGGGTGACCGAGTTATGGTTAAAGCAGGTGATGAACCATTCTCACTTAAAACAGCAGGCAGCTTTGTTTCTAAGCTGCCGACTGAAGCCAAAGAAAACATCGTCTACGACTGCTGGGTGGTGTTCTCTAGAGAGCTTGATAAAAAAGGCGTAGCGCTAAAGCCTTTGGAAATGACACTCGAAAAGAACATGCCTATTGGTTCTGGTTTAGGTTCAAGTGCATGCTCAATCGTAGCGGCACTTGATGCGCTAAACCGTTTTCACGGTCAACCACTGAATGAAACGGAACTGCTTGCTCTGATGGGCGAAATGGAAGGTAAGATTTCAGGCGGTATCCATTATGATAACGTTGCACCATGTTATCTTGGTGGTGTGCAGTTAATGCTTGAAGAGCTAGGCATCATTAGCCAAGAAGTCCCATGTTTTGATGATTGGTACTGGGTGATGGCTTATCCGGGCATTAAGGTTTCAACGGCAGAAGCGAGAGAGATCCTACCATCTCAGTACCGTCGTCAGGATATCATTGCTCATGGTCGCCACTTAGCGGGCTTTATCCACGCGTGTCACTCAGGTCAACCTGAACTGGCGGCGAAGATGATCAAAGACGTGATCGCTGAACCATATCGTGAGAAACTGCTTCCAGGGTTTGCTAACGCTCGTAAATACGCGCTGTCGGCAGGTGCATTGGCTACTGGTATTTCTGGTAGTGGCCCAACTCTATTTAGCATTTGCAAAGAACAAGATGTCGCCGAGCGTGTTGCACGCTGGTTAGAACAAAATTACGTACAAAATGAAGAAGGATTCGTTCACGTTTGTCGCTTAGATAAGCAAGGTTCGATCGTTACAGGAAGTGAGTTATGAAGCTGTACAACATCAAAGAAAATGACGAGCAAGTCTCTTTTGGCCAAGCCGTTCGTCAAGGCTTAGGTCGTAATCAAGGTCTATTTTTTCCATCTGAGCTGCCAAAGTTTGATGATATCGATGCGCTGCTAGCAGAGGACTTTGTCCCTCGTAGCTCAAAGATTCTGTCAGCATTGATTGGCGATGAACTACCAAAAGAACAGATCGACCAAATGGTGGATGCAGCGTTCCAATTCCCTGCTCCAATCAACCAAGTAAAAGATGGCGTTTACGCGCTTGAGCTTTTCCACGGTCCAACACTGGCGTTTAAAGATTTCGGCGGCCGCTTTATGGCTCAGTCTTTAGCAGCCGTTTCAGATGGTGGTCAAATCACTATCTTAACAGCAACATCAGGTGATACTGGTGCGGCGGTTGCGCATGCTTTCTACGGCATGGAAGACATCAATGTTGTGATTCTTTACCCGAAAGGCAAGATCAGCCCATTGCAAGAGAAGCTTTTCTGTACGCTGGGTAAGAACATTCACACTGTCGCTATCGATGGTGACTTTGATGCGTGTCAGGCTCTGGTTAAAGACTCATTTGATGACGCAGAACTGCGTAAAGAGATTGGTCTTAACTCGGCAAACTCTATTAACATCAGTCGTCTAATGGCTCAGATCTGTTACTACTTTGAAGCGGCTTCTCAGCTGACTAAAGAGCAGCGTGAAAACCTCGTTATCTCTGTACCAAGTGGTAACTTTGGTAACCTAACGGCTGGTCTATTGGCTAAAGCACTCGGTTTACCTGTTAAGCGTTTCATCGCAGCAACCAATGAAAATGACACGGTTCCTCGCTACCTAGAAACAGGTCAATGGGATCCAAAACCGACCGTTGCGACAACATCGAACGCGATGGACGTAAGCCAACCAAATAACTGGCCTCGTATTGAAGAGCTTTGCCAACTGAAAGGTTGGGGCTTAGATACATTAGGCAAAGGTAAAGTATCTGACGAGCAGAGCGCTGAGTCAGTACGTGACCTAAAAGCACAAGGTTACCTATGTGAACCACATGGTGCGATTGCTTACCGTCTATTGGATGAGCAACTGCAAGAGAACGAAACTGGTTTGTTCCTGTGTACAGCACACCCAGCGAAATTCAAAGAAGTGGTTGATGACATCCTAGGTTCTGATATCGAACTGCCTGGCCCGCTAGCAAAACACGCGGCAATGGAGTTGTTGTCTGAAGATCTTGATAACGATTTTGAAGCGCTAAAAGCAGTGCTTCGTCGAGTTCAACCGTAACGTCCATTTGTTTTTCGAACAAATAAAAACGGCGCTCAATGAGCGCCGTTTTTGTATTCTAATTTAAGCTCTAAAAATTATAGAGACTCAGTGAACGTACGTGCGATAACGTCACGTTGCTGTTCAGTTGTTAGAGAGTTGAAACGTACAGCGTAACCCGATACACGGATTGTTAGCTGTGGGTAGTTCTCTGGGTGAGCAACTGCATCTTCTAGCGTTTCACGTTTAAGAACGTTAACGTTTAGGTGTTGACCACCTTCGATGCGTGGTGCTGCTTCGATTGCAACTTCACGGCTTTCGTACTCGCCTAGGTCTGCAGCTGAGATAACTTGGTCAGCTTCGAAACCTGCAGTAGCAACAACACAACGAGCTTCATTCTTCTCGCTATCTAGTAGCCAGATTGAGTTTAGTAGGTCATCGTTTGCTGCTTTAGTAATTTGAATACCTTGGATCATAACTATCTCCTAGTCCACTGAATGTGGTTTGATTATGGTGTTAACTTTCGATTTTTATTGAGCTGGGTAATATATACCTAATACCCATGAGGTTATCATTGATTTAAGTCAAAAAACAACCAAAAACCATATTTTTACAAAGGTAATTATATTGAGGCAAATCAATAAAACCTTTGAAAACAAAGTAATTACAAAATATTTTAAAGTATAAAAAATATTTAACAGTCATATTTGTTGTAAGTTTACTACATTTGTTGTGTTTTTATTGACCTGCAACCGATACGACCCTTTATTTATTAAGCATTCTGAAAGTGTAAAGTGATTTAATGACAAACAATAATTCATCCTCAAAACCGGAAACAAATATGAAGTTTATTGGCGCTCATGTGTCGGCTGCTGGTGGTGTCGATCAGGCGCCTATGCGTGCTCGTGAGATTGGCGCTAATGCGTTCGCACTGTTTACCAAAAACCAGAGACAATGGGCTGCAAAACCATTGGAAGCTAAAACAATCAGCGCCTTTAAGGCCAATTGCAAAATGTTAGGTTTTAGCGCTGAACACATTCTTCCTCATGACTCCTACCTTATTAACTTAGGAGCACCAGAAGAAGAGAAGCTAGAGAAATCACGTGCGGCTTTTATTGATGAAATGGAGCGTTGTAATCAACTTGGCTTAACGCTTTTGAATTTTCATCCTGGGAGTCATTTAAAGAAAATCTCAGAAAGCGAATGCTTGGCAAAGATCGCTGAATCGATCAATCTCGCTCATCAAGCGGTTCCTGATGTGATCGCGGTGATCGAGAATACGTCAGGGCAGGGCACTAACCTTGGTTGGAAGTTTGAGCACCTAGCAGAGATTATCGATCAGGTAGAAGATAAGTCACGTGTTGGTGTGTGCTTAGACACTTGCCATACCTTTACTGCTGGTTACGACCTACGTACAAAAGCGGCGTGTGAGCATACTTTTGCAGAGTTCGACCGCATTGTGGGTATGCACTATCTAAGAGCAATGCACATCAATGATTCAAAAGCTGAGTTCGCGAGTCGAGTCGATCGACACCATTCTTTAGGAAAAGGCGAAATTGGCTGGGACTGTTTTGAGTATATTGCTTCGGATTCTCGCTTTAATGGTATCCCTCTCATCTTAGAAACCATTGATTCGACGATCTGGAAAGAGGAAATTCAACAACTTAGAATGTTTCATCGCTCAGCAATGGAAGTGAGTGAAGAAGCGTAATATATAGAGAAAAAAATAATTTTCTTCTACTCCTAAAATTGGCATCTTTCTTTCATAGTGTTTAGTTGAATATGTAGTTCACTGTAATAATAGAGGAGGGTGCCATTATGTATTCTATAACTTATACCCCAAGTGCTTCTTCAACAGTCCATGCTGCAGCGCGTCTGCCAGCACCGAACCGTCACATCCATAGTCATGGTCACCATCGTACTCCCCAGAAGAGTGGCTAACCGAGATAAACTTAAATTGAACCCATTAATATGATTCATCAACAAGCGAACCCTGCACATCATGTTTATTGATAGCTGTATGAGGTATAACTAGAGCCTTATTTAGGACAGTTAGCCGATACCGCTATTTTTTTGTCTGGCGAAAGCCCCTAGAAACCTTGATGATTGGGAAGTAAAACGATGAGCACACCAAAGACTTGGGAATCCATTATTAATGATGAACGTGACAAAGAGTACTTTGAGAGTATCCTCGCGTTTGTTGAACAGCAACGTAATAGTGGGAAAACAGTCTACCCGCCACAAGATCAGGTATTCAGTGCCTTTGACATGACGCCTTTTGAATCTGTACGAGTGGTTATCTTAGGGCAAGATCCTTATCACGGTGCTAACCAAGCTCATGGCTTAGCATTCTCAGTGCTTCCTGGCGTGAAAATCCCACCTTCTCTACGCAATATGTACAAAGAGCTTGCTCAAGATATAGAGGGCTTTGAGATTCCTAGTCATGGTTATCTCGATTCTTGGGCATCGCAAGGGGTGTTGATGTTGAACACGGTCCTTACAGTAGAAGAAGCAAAAGCACACTCACATGCGAAGTGTGGCTGGGAAATCTTTACCGACGCCGTCATTGCTGAGCTCAATCAGCGCTCTGAACCTATCATCTTCTTATTATGGGGTGCACACGCCCAGAAGAAAGGACAAGCGATCGATGTAGGTAAGCACCATGTGTTGATTGCGCCTCATCCATCGCCATTATCCGCCCGTCGTGGCTTTTTTGGTTGTCAGCACTTCTCAACAACTAACAAGTTACTTTCTTATATGGATCAACAACCTATTGACTGGCGTTTACCAACAGAAGTGTAGGTTGGTGATTTTCTGAGCAGAGTCAAATCATAAATGAGCATCTTCGTATACACTTATAAACAGTAGGTGTAATGGAGTGCAATACTATGATGATTGAAAGGATAAGACGAGAGCATGGCTATATGGCTCGTTTGCTCGCGATACTCAACAATAAGTTAGAGCTTCTAAAACAAGAGCGAGAAATAAACTATAGCTTGATCGCTGAGGTGGTTGATTACCTGATGAATCATTCAGAGAAGGTCCATCACCCAAAAGAAGACGTTATTTATCGCTACTACCTTAAACAGTATGGCGGTGACCAAGTGATTGAAGACTTGGAGTTAGAGCATCAATTGCTTTCTGAGAAAACGGCGGACTTTTTAGGAGTGGTCGATATGATCCTTCAAGATGCGGTGGTTCCTCAGCAAGTCTTTATTGAGCAGCTTGAAGCGTTTGTTAAAGCTCAGCGAAAGCATATGGAATATGAAGAGAAGCATGTGTTACCAATGATTGTTGAGGCGTTCACGGTGAAAGATTGGCAAGAAGTTGAATCTCAATGGCTTCAACCGGAAGATGACCCTGTCTTTGGAGAGACCATTGCTGATCAGTATCGTCAACTCGCAGCCCGTGTTCGACAAAATGAACAAGAGTGCGTTTAGTGAGTCGGCAGTTGCCTCTATAGTAGAGGGGCTTTCTCTGATAACTGGGATTTCAAATCGACTCACAGGGAGAAATGTCACCTCATCAACTAAAAAAGGCACCTAAATAGGTGCCTTTTGCTATCTGATTTCTTATCGTGCTGATTAAAGCTTTATATCGTCTAGGCTAAAATCGAGTCCTAGATTCATTTCTCTCAGCTCTTTTTCAAGCTGTCTACGATCGTTGATGGCTTCGATTTCACGCCACTTACGCTTGAGTGGTTTTGAGCGTGATTTTTGAGTTACACGAGGCATTTCTAGTTCTGATACTTCATCGAATTGAAAGCTATCCATAAGCCATATCTCCTTCCGTGGGACTAGTTCTTACGAACCAATAAATATCATATTTAGGTTTACAATAACTTTGATTTGTTTCTCATTTGTTTCAAATCTATGAAGCTTTTGTTCTGTTTTCTCATGCATGCTCACACATTGTGAGAATTTTTATGTGCAAAAAACAAGCAAACAAACCTAAGTAAACGATTAAATTGGGGGTTATTGAATGTTAATTCATTGTGCGAATGGAATAGCGTTTTGATCACAATGCATTGAAGTGTATATGGTGTCGTGCGGTATAGGGATATCATTGGCCTAGAAAAAAACGAATATCTTCACTATACCTTGTAAAACCTAGGCTGACGTCATTTTTATAGGATGATGTTCTTGTTGGGGCGGTGCCATGGCTGTTGTTGATATTATGTCCCGATAATGTGACTTTTATTGAGCTGCATTGTTGAAAGTTGTGTTAACAAAAGGTGTGTTATTAGTGAAATGTCATTTTAATATAAGTGTATTTGCATATTGATTTTTAGGCCGTCTCGCTGCATTATCCGCCCGTCAAAAAATACACTGATACGTAAAATGGATGCATGAAGCGACATTTACAGTCTCAATCGCCGCAAGAATATAACAAGAGTGCCGACACAACATTGACAGAGGCATAGGCGATTAAGAGGAAGGCTAGGAAGCATGATCGGTGCTTAAACTCAATTACGAGGTTCACGTGACAGACTTAATCAATTTGATGAACGATCTCCTTTGGGGATCTATCTTAGTTTACTTACTGGTTGGTGTGGGTATCTACTTCACTGTACGACTAGGCTTCATTCAATTCCGCCATTTCGGCCACATGTTCTCTGTTCTAAAGAACAGCCGTAAAGCAGACAGTGCTGGTATCTCTTCTTTCCAAGCTCTTTGTACTAGTCTCGCTGCTCGTGTAGGTACGGGTAACATGGCCGGTGTTGCTGTAGCACTAACCGCTGGTGGCCCGGGTGCTATCTTCTGGATGTGGTTAATCGCAATGCTAGGTATGGCAACATCGTTTGCTGAAAGCACACTGGCTCAGCTATACAAAACGCGTGATAACGACGGTAACTACCGCGGCGGCCCTGCATACTACATGGAGAAAGGCCTAGGCATGCGTTGGATGGGGGTTCTATTCTCTATCTTCCTAATCATTGCATTTGGTCTTGTATTCAACGCGGTTCAAGCAAACGCGATTGCAAGCGCAATGAACACAGCATTTGACCTTGAGCGTAGCTACGTTGGTGTTGGTATCGTAATTATCTCTGCATTCGTTATCTTCGGTGGTATCCGTAAGATTGCTCGTACTGCAGAAATCATCGTTCCAATCATGGCATTGGCTTACCTAGCGATCGCTATGTACGTGATGTTTGCGAACATTGAGAAAGTGCCTGAAGTATTGGCTCTTATCTTCAAGAGTGCATTCGGTTTGCAAGAAGCAGCTGCGGGTGGCCTAGGTTACGCAATCGCACAAGCGATGATTAACGGCATCAAACGTGGTTTGTTCTCGAACGAAGCGGGTATGGGTTCTGCGCCAAACGCAGCAGCTTCTGCTACGCCTTACCCACCGCACCCAGCATCACAAGGTTACGTGCAAATGCTAGGCGTGTTCATGGATACCATTGTTATCTGTTCAGCAACAGTTGCAATCATCCTGATGTCTGGTGAGTATGTACCACACGGTGAAGTAACGGGTATCGAACTAACGCAACGTGCGCTAACAGCACAAGTGGGCGAATGGGGCGGCATCTTTGTAGCGGTAGCGATTTTCTTCTTCGCTTTCACTTCAATTATTGCAAACTACTCGTACGCTGAAACGAACCTTATCTTCCTTGAGCACAACAACAAGAAAGGCCTAGTGCTGTTCCGTATCGTTGTTCTGGGTATGGTTATGTTCGGTTCTCTAGCGACACTGCCAACGGTATGGGCACTGGCTGACGTATCAATGGGCCTAATGGCGATTGTTAACTTGGTGGCGATTATCCTGCTATCAGGAATCGTGATTAAGCTAGCGAAAGACTACAACCGCCAACTAGACGCGGGTAAAGTACCAACATTCGATTCGAATGACTTCCCAGAGCTTAAGTCTCAGCTGGAAGACGGTATTTGGGACAACAACAAGAAGTAATCTTGTTGGGGCGATAAACGGCTCATCCTAAAGTGATTAGAAAGGCTAAGGTTTCGACCTTAGCCTTTTTCTTTGCCTGTCATTTGTCTCATTCTGTCTATCGAAGCTCATTCTTCCTATCGAAACAATAGGAAGAGTCATAAAGACAAGTTGATGTTTTTTCTATACTCTAGCAGCATCCAGTTAGATAACCGATTAGGGTAAAGTTATGTTAGTTGTCGTTTCTCCAGCCAAAACACTTGATTACGAATCACCATTAGCGACGGAACGCTTTAGTCAACCTGAGTTTGTTGAACACTCTGCTGAGTTGATTGAAGAGTGCCGTAAGCTGACGCCAGTCGATATTTCTGCACTGATGAAAGTCAGCGATAAAATCGCAGGGTTGAACGTAGCGCGCTTTGAGCAGTGGAGCGAGACCTTTACCCAAGACAACGCACGCCAAGCAATCCTAGCCTTTAAGGGCGATGTATACACTGGCCTAGACGCTGAAACGCTATCGGATGAAGATTTTGACTACGCACAAAACCACCTGCGCATGCTTTCTGGCCTATATGGTTTGCTTAAGCCGTTAGATTTGATGCAGCCATATCGCCTAGAGATGGGTACACGCTTAGCGAATGCTCGTGGTACTAACTTGTACCAGTTCTGGGGTAACATCATCACAGACAAGCTAAATGAAGCGTTGAATGCTCAAGGCGACAATGTGTTGATCAACCTAGCATCGAACGAATACTTTAAAGCCGTGAAGCCGAAGAACTTGGATGGCCAAGTGATTACCCCAGTATTTAAAGACTGTAAGAATGGTCAGTACAAGGTAATCAGTTTCTACGCCAAGAAAGCGCGTGGCATGATGGCTCGTTACATTATCGAGAACAAGATTGACTCGGTTGAAGCGCTGACCCAGTTTGATACGGCGGGTTACTACTTCGTTGAAGAAGAGTCGAACGCGAAAGAGCTTGTCTTCAAGCGTGAAGAGCAAAACTAGACGTTATTGATTAATGGTCTTCACGCTCTATGGCGAGATACTAACCAGATAGAGAAAAGCCCCATGCAGCGAACTGCATGGGGCTTTTTTATTGAATCGTTGAAGCAGTTAGATTATTTCTTCTTTGCTGCTTTCTTTTTCTTGGCGATTTTTTTCTTCTTGGCGAT
Organism: Vibrio sp. TMPB1044; assembly: GCF_030442075.1. Lineage (NCBI taxonomy): Bacteria > Pseudomonadati > Pseudomonadota > Gammaproteobacteria > Vibrionales > Vibrionaceae > Vibrio > Vibrio sp. TMPB1044. The sequence continues at coordinate 241,913 of NZ_JAUJED010000078.1, forward strand.
TTTTTGTTTCTCTACCGCTTTTTTATCTTCTTTCTTCGGCTTCTTCTTCTTAGTCACCGCCGCTTTCTTATGCGTAGGACGCATGCCTTCGATGAAGCGTTCTTTGATTGGTTCGTCTGTGTAACGAGCTACACGCTCAATCATCAGTTGATCGTGCGCTTCAATGATAGAAACCGCGTTACCTTTTTTACCAGCACGAGCTGTACGACCAATGCGGTGTAGGTATACGTCAGCCGTACGTGGCATGTCGTAGTTGATTACGTGGCTTACGTCTGGAAGGTCGATACCACGAGCAGCAACGTCAGTCGCTAGCAGTACGTTTACAGAACCGTCACGGAAACGAGCAATCGCGTTGTTACGACGATCTTGAGGCATTTCACCTTGGATCCATGCACATGGGATTTGCGCGCTTTCAAGTTGAGCTCGTAGATCACCTAGACGATCACGTGTCTTCAAGAATACGATGCTGCGCTCAGCTTGTTCTGTGATGATGTGTTTTAGGATGCTCAGCTTGTGCTCTGCTGTGTCTGCACGGTGGTACCACTGAGTGATTTTCTTACGCTCACGAAGTGATGATTTCGCATCGATCTCTGCTGGGTTTTTCAGTAGGTCTTCAGTGAAGCCTTCAATGCCTTTACCTTCTAGCGTTGCTGAGAACAGTAAAGTTTGTTTACGCCAGCGACATTCTGCAGACAGACGGTCAACAACAGGACCAAAGCCCATGTCTAGCATACGGTCGGCTTCATCTAGAACCAGCCATTCAATCGCACGACAGTCAAAACGCTCGCCTTCAATGTATTCCATCAAACGACCAGGTGTTGCTACTACGATATCTTGAGTCGTACTTAAGATATCTGCATGCTCTTGATACATCACACCGCCCGTGATCGTGAAGATATTTAGGCTGGTGTATTTAGCAAGCTCACGTGCTTGTTCGGTTATCTGCATTGCTAGCTCACGCGTTGGCGTCAGGATAAGCATACGTGCAGGGCCAGATTTCTTACGTGGGAAATCCAGTAGGTATTGCAGTGCTGGCAATACAAATGATGCTGTTTTACCAGTACCTGTTGGCGCAGAAGCCAAAACGTCTCTTCCATCTAACGCTTGTGGGATTGCTTCAGCTTGTATCTGTGTTGGACGTTCGTAGCCCATTTCGTCAATTGCTTTAAGCAGCTCTTGGTTTAGATCGAGTTCTGCAAAGGTTCTGATCACTGTTGTTTCTCCACAAGCAATAAATGTTTCTGCCTCAAAAGCAGACGATAAAAAAGAGTAGTCGGACATTATAGAAGCATTAGTGATTAGGATCACATGGTATTTGCTACATCTTGAGATAAAAATCTTTAGTGAGCGCAATAAATGCTTCGCTATAACCATCTTGCTGGTGAATTGTAAGCGATTCGCGCTGCAAATCTTGCTCGCAAGCAGGATCTTTAGATAACTCAAATAGAATTCGGCTAGCTGGCTTTTTATCTGTTGTTTTCACATCAAGGCGTTTTGCTAGATACCAACCACATTGCTCGGCAAACTTGATAAAACCTTCCCCTTCAGGCGTCGGTAGGATGAAACTGGCAGTCGCGAATTCAGTGGTTAGCTCAAAACAACGCTGTGCAAGCGCTAGGTGATCCAAGCTGTCGGAGTGTCTGGCGGTGGCTCTTTGGCTTTGCTGCGCCTGTTCTCCAGAGTTGAAGTAGGGCGGGTTACAGATGATCGCATCAAACCTTTGTGGAAAGTCGGCCGTTAACACGCTGTCGTGATGAAGGGAGATACGATCTTGCCAAGGCGACTGATCAATATTGACTGTGGCAGCATCAATGGCGTGTTGATCAATATCTATCGCGGAGATTGAAGCATCCTCAAAACGCTGCGCTGCCATTAAGGCCAGCAGACCTGTTCCTGTTCCAATATCGAGTACACATGATCTTTGTGGCAGGCTTACCCATGCGCCAAGTAATACGCCATCGGTACTGACTGGCATACCGCTTTTCCCGCCGTAAATTGAGAATTGCTTAAAATTGAAGCTTTTAGTCTGCACTGTTTTGTCTTTCATTAATGTTCTGAGTATCGAGATATTTTAAGTGATTAGCTCTAATGTTAACCGCTTGTATGAATCAATGTTCTGCTTGAGAAACTATTGTTGTGAATTATGGTTAGTTTATAATTGTGGCTATTTTTCTATAGCTAGTGGAATCCACTGCTTTTTGTTCTCATATGCAAATTTATATGGTGTTTTTGTGTGGTGACTTGCAGCTAGCCAGTTGTTTCGTCATTATGCGCGACTATTTTATAGATTGATTGGCAGCTTTGAGCTGTAACATTCATGTAAGCACAACATAAATTCATAAATATAATTAAGGATTATCTGTGAAACAGAGTCTAAAACTAACAGATATAATGGCATTGGGCTTTATGCTTTTTGCGTTTTTCTTGGGTGCGGGTAATATCATCTTCCCACCTCTAGCTGGTCAATTGGCTGGTGATCACTTCCTTCCAGCGATGTCTGGTTTTCTGCTGACTGCCGTTGGTCTGCCGTTAATCACTATCGTCGCGGTCGCAGTGGCTGGTGGCTCTTGGGGTCACTTAACTAAAGATCTTCCTAAGAAAGCAGCAACCATCATGGCTGTACTGATCTTTATCATTATCGGTCCTGCATTTGCTGCACCACGTACCGGCCTTGTTGCCTATGAGATGGCGGTGAAACCGTTCTTCATCGATGCCTCTCAAGCTCACCTAACTCTCTTTTCGATTGCATTTTTTGTAGTAGCGATGTTTTTCTCTTGGTCGCAAGGTAAGCTTATTGACGTCATTGGCAAGGTACTAACACCAGCACTGTTTGTTGGTTTGGTTGTACTGGCGATTGCTGTATTCGTTAATCCTCAAGGCGATATTCTTGCGGCTCACGGTGAGTACATTACTCAGCCACTGACCAAAGGTTTCCTGGAAGGTTACAACACCATGGATACTTTTGCTGCTTTGATGTTTGGTATGCTGATTGTTGATGCGATTCGTAGCAAGGGCATTACTGACCGTGCAGCGACAACTAAGTACCTAATTAGCGCGGGTTGTATTGCCGCAACGGGTCTAGCGTTTGTTTACATCTCTCTATTCTTCCTGGGTGCAACAAGTGCAACAGTAGCAGCCGGCGCGGACAATGGCGGTGCTATCTTAAGCCTTTACGTTCAATCGTTGTTTGGTCCTTCTGGTCAGCTAGTACTTTCTGTGATCGTATTGTTGGCGTGTCTAACGACGGCGATTGGTCTTGTGTCAGCATGTTCTGATTACTTCAGCTCACTAACGCCTCTGTCTTACAAGACTTGGGTAATCATCAATGGTGTAGCTTGTGCAACTGTTGCGAACGTTGGCCTTTCTCAATTGATTTCTCTGTCTGTACCAGTACTGTTTGCACTGTACCCAGTCGCTATCGCTTTAGTAGCACTGACGTTCTTGCGTAGCCGTTTCCCTAATCCAAAAGCGGCTTACCGCGTGGTGGTATTAGTGTCACTGCTGTTTGCTCTTATTGATGGTGCTAAAGTAGCGGGTGTAGACGTGTCTGCACTTAAGATGCTGCCACTGTTTGAGATTGGTATGGGTTGGTTGCTTCCAACGACTGCTGCAATCATCTGTATGTTCTTTGTTGGGAAATCAACAGAACAAGAGATGGCTGAAGAGACTGTTTAATCTTCCGTTGAGATTAGATTGTCCTTCGAGATGAAATAGAAAAGGCCTCATTACTTCGCAGTAATGAGGCCTTTTTGTATTCTGTGGTCTTTTTATATTCAGCTACTTAGCTGGGGGCACTTCTGTTTGGTTATAGTTTTTCGCTGTACTCAACCAGTACTTGTTCAACCCAGCTTGCGATACGGTCGTCGCTAAGCTCGTATTGTGAATCTTCATCAAGCGCCAAACCAACAAATTGAGATTTGTCTTCCGTTAACGCTTTAGACGCTTCGAATTCGTAGCTGTCATCGTTTGGCCAGAAGCCAACGAACTCTGCTCCTGCGGTTTTCAGTTCATCATGCAATAGACCCATCGCATCTAGGAACCATTCGCCGTAGCCTTCTTGGTCACCCAAACCAAACAGAGCCACAACCTTGCCCTTCATTGGCGTGGTTGCGATGTCTTCCCACAGTTCATTCCAATCTTCTTGGATTTCACCGAAGTCCCAAGTCGAGATGCCCAGCAATAAAAGGTCGTAGTCCGCCATCAATGAAAGAGGGGTTTCTTTCACGTTATGGATATCAACTAGGTCTTCACCAATAATGCCGCGAATTTTCTCTGCTGCCATTTCTGTGTAGCAGGTGGTTGAGCCGTAAAATAATCCAATTTTCATAGCAAACGTTCGATTTTAATTTCAGATGGCGAATTCTAACCATAAATCGACTTCGATTGCAGCGATTATCCGCTCAAGTCGTAATTTTTATGGCATTCATATTTGCTCTGGCATACTCTCAAAACAGTTTCCAATATTGTGAGTAACACTATGCAGTCGCCTCAAGGGCAGAGCGCAGACCACGGTCTCGTTGAGCAGTTTTTAGATGCTATGTGGATGGAGCGAGGATTATCGGAGAATACGCTTGTCTCGTACCGTACCGATTTGTCCAAATTATTAGCGTGGATGGAAAAGAACAATTACCGCCTCGACTTCATTAGCCTTTCAGGTTTACAGGATTATCAAGGTTGGTTAGCCGACGCTGATTTTAAACAGACTTCTCGTGCTCGTATGTTGTCGGCAATTCGTCGCCTGTTTCAATACTTACATCGCGAGAAAATCAGAGGTGATGATCCAAGCGCATTGTTGATCAGCCCGAAGCTGCCGCAACGCTTGCCAAAAGATTTGAGCGAAGAACAGGTTGATGCTTTGCTTGATGCACCTGATCCGAACGATCCAATTGAGCTTCGCGATAAGGCGATGCTTGAGTTACTCTATGCAACCGGTTTGCGTGTTACAGAGCTGGTTAGCTTGACGATGGAAAACATCAGCCTAAGACAGGGCGTGGTGCGTGTTATTGGTAAGGGTGGCAAAGAACGCTTGGTACCAATGGGTGAAAATGCGGTGGATTGGATCGAGACATTTATTGAACAAGGTCGCCCGCAGTTGCTTGGCGAAAACAGTTCTGATGTGGTTTTTCCGAGTAAACGCGCTAAGCAAATGACCCGTCAGACGTTTTGGTATCGTATCAAACATTACTCGGTCGTCGCTGGTATCGACACGGAGCTATTGTCACCACACGTATTGAGACACGCTTTTGCGACTCATTTACTGAACTATGGTGCAGATCTCAGGGTCGTACAGATGTTACTTGGGCATAGTGACTTATCGACAACCCAAATTTATACTCACGTGGCGACTGAAAGGCTGAAGCAAATTCACGCACAGCATCACCCACGTGCTTAAATCCATTTATTTTTAAGGTGAACTTAATGAGCGTATTACGCCGTCTTCCTCTATTAGCGCTTCCTCTCATGATTACTGCATGTAATGCATCAGAAGCGAAAGTAGAAACAACATCAACAGCCGTAGAAGCTGCTCCAGCTCAAGCTATTGATACTGCAGCGTTAACTAAGCGTTTTGAAAAAATCGGCATTAAGGTCGATAAGATTGTTCCTTCGGATATCGATGGTCTTTTAGAAGTTCAAACCAACAGCGGCATTATCTTTTCTTCTCCAGAGGGCGACCATTTTCTAGCCGGTACACTTTACTCTTTGGATGACAACGGCAAGTTCAGTGATGTTTTGGCTGAGCGTCAAGCTCCGTTGAATGCAGAAAAAGTAGCAGCAATGTCGGATACAGTTATCGAATATAAAGCAGATAACGAAAAGTATGTTGTGACGGTATTTACTGACATTACCTGTGGCTACTGTGTTCGTCTGCACAGCCAAATGCAGGGCTACAACGATCTGGGTATTACCGTTCGTTACATGGCTTACCCACGCCAAGGTGCGACAGGGCAAGTTGCCGATCAAATGGCGGCAATCTGGGCGGCTGATGATCCAAAAACAGCGATGCACGACGCTAAAGTCAACCGTCAAATGCCAGCGTCTGGCAAAGACCTAGCAGAACAGAAGCAGATCATCGCTAAACAGTACCAATTAGGTCGTGAACTTGGCATCAATGGTACACCGGCTATCGTGCTAGCAAGTGGTGAGTTGGTGAGTGGTTACTTACCGCCAGCACAACTGCTTCAAAGTTTAGAGCAATAATCTCGTTTTCTGTATTGCCAATTTATCCCCCCATGTTTTTGATTTAAGGAGTGGCCTGATTGATATTGGGCCCATTTTTATATGATAGAGATCCAACGCCGTCCTGAGGTCGACATTTCAGTTTTACCTGCTCACTTACCTGACTTGTTAAAGCGCATCTATGTGAGTCGTGGTATCGACAATGCTGACCAACTAGAGACTGCTGCGAAAGGCTTGCACTCTTATCAGAAACTGGGCGGTATTGATGCTGCAGTTGAGTTGTTGTTCAACGCGATTCAGCATCAAAAACGTATCATCATTGTTGGTGACTTTGATGCTGATGGCGCGACCAGTTCAGCCTTGTCAGTGCTTGCTTTGCGTATGCTGGGCAGCTCTAACGTCGATTATCTGGTACCAAACCGTTTTGAAGATGGTTATGGTTTGAGCCCTGAGGTTGTCGAACAGGCAATCGAGCTTGGCGCTGAAGTGATCATGACGGTTGATAACGGTGTATCTTCGATTGAAGGTGTGCGTTTTGCCAAAGAGAAAGGACTAGAAGTCCTGGTTACCGATCACCACTTGCCGGGTAATGAACTGCCAATGGTTGATGCGATGGTGAACCCGAACCTTGAGAGCTGCGCTTTTCCTTCAAAAGCTCTAGCGGGTGTAGGAGTTGCGTTCTATCTGATGATGGCGCTGTGTGTTCACATGCGTAAGTTGAACTGGTTTGCTCAACACGGCATGACAGAACCTAAGTTGATGGAACTGATTGACCTTGTGGCGTTGGGTACTGTTGCCGATGTTGTTCCGCTCGATGAGAATAACCGAATCTTGGTTCATCAAGGGTTACAACGTATTCGAGCGGGTAAAGCTCGTCCGGGCATTCAAGCCTTGATCGAAATTGCTAAGCGAGACGCTAAGCGTTTGGTGGCGTCTGATTTTGGCTTTGCTCTTGGTCCTCGTATCAATGCAGCTGGTCGACTGGATGACATGTCTTTTGGTGTTGAGCTGCTAATGAGTAACAACATCCATGCTGCGCGTCGTATGGCGAGTGAGTTGGATGGATTGAACCAAACTCGTAAAGAGATCGAAGAGGGCATGAAGCAAGAAGCGATGGCTTTTTGTGAGCGCCTTGAGTTTGGTAAAGACGACCTGCCTTCTGGTTTAGCCCTGTTCCAACGTGATTGGCACCAAGGTGTGATTGGTATCTTGGCTTCGCGTATCAAAGACAAATACCACCGCCCAGTGATTGCGTTTGCAGATGGCGGCGAAGGTAGTATTAAAGGCTCTTGTCGTTCGATTCCGGGTTTGCACATGCGTGATGCTTTAGACCGAATTGACACTCAAAACCCAGGCTTGATTCTTAAGTTTGGTGGCCACGCAATGGCGGCGGGTTTAACCATCATGGAAAAGGATTTTGAACGCTTCAGCAAGCTGTTCAATGATGTCGTGAAGAATGAGCTTGGAGAAACAGCACTGAAGGGCATTATTTTGTCTGATGGTGAGCTGTTACCTGAAGAGTTTTCGATGCACACCGCTGAAACGTTGCGTTCAGGTGGTCCTTGGGGACAAGCATTCCCTGAGCCCATCTTCGACGGTGAGTTTAAAGTGCTACATCAAAAACTGGTGGGTGAAAAGCACCTTAAGCTGATGCTCGAGCCGTTATACAAAGGCCACCCAACCAATGTGATGATTGATGGTATTGCCTTTAACGTGGATTTGCGTCGTTGGCCTGATGCGTCAGTGAAAACGGTTCACCTTGCATTTAAGCTCGATATCAACGAGTTTCGTGGTAACCAATCGCTGCAGTTGATGATTGATCACATCGAAGCTAAATAGCCAGCTCTCGGCTGAATAATGTTAATCATTTAGCGCTAAATTCAACAAGCTCTGTTCAAAAACAGGGCTTGTTTTCCTTTCTGCCCTTACAAATTTTAGGTGTTTTTTCTGCCTGTCAATTTTATATCCGATTAAGTTGTTGAATCTTGGTTCACCACTCTAAAAAATTCTGTATCTCCGTCACACTTTTGAGTACAATTCTTCGGTTAAATTCTACTCATAAATGATGAGCTAAAATGTTTGAAATCAATCCTATAAAAAACCGTCTGCAGGATGTGTCTGAGCGCACAAATATCCTGAGGGGGTATCTTTGACTATGACGCTAAGCAAGAGCGTCTAGAAGAAGTAAACGCAGAATTAGAACAACCGGATGTATGGAACGAACCTGAGCGTGCTCAAGCGCTAGGTAAAGAACGTTCTGCATTGGAAGCGGTAGTAGAAACGATCGACCAACTTGACCAAGGTGTTGAGGATGTTGATGGCCTATTAGAGCTTGCGGTTGAAGAAGAAGATCAAGAAACGTTTGACGAAATTGAACCAGAACTGGCTGAGCTAGAAGCTAAGCTAGAGAAGCTGGAATTTCGTCGTATGTTCTCTGGTGATCACGATGCATCAGATTGCTACATCGATTTACAGTCAGGTTCGGGCGGTACAGAAGCTCAAGACTGGACTTCAATGATGTTGCGTATGTACTTACGTTGGGCAGATTCGAAAGGCTTCAAGACTGAAGTTATCGAAGTGTCGGATGGTGATGTTGCTGGCCTTAAAGGCGCAACGGTACGTATTTCTGGTGAGTACGCTTACGGTTGGTTACGCACAGAGACTGGTGTTCACCGTCTAGTTCGTAAGTCACCATTTGATTCAAGTGGTCGTCGTCATACTTCATTTGCATCTGCGTTTATCTATCCTGAGATTGATGACAACATTACGATCGACATTAATCCTTCTGACCTACGTATTGACGTATACCGTGCCTCTGGCGCTGGTGGTCAGCACGTAAACACCACGGAATCGGCGGTACGTATTACTCACGTTCCGACTAACACCGTGGTTCAATGTCAGAATGACCGTTCGCAGCATAAGAACAAAGATCAAGCGATGAAGCAGCTACGTGCTAAGCTTTTTGAACTTGAGATTCAAAAACAAAATGCTGAAAAACAAGCGAGCGAAGAAACCAAATCAGACATCGGTTGGGGCAGTCAAATCCGCTCTTACGTACTGGATGATTCTCGTATCAAAGATTTACGCACCGGCATCGAAAACCGTAATACTCAAGCGGTTCTTGACGGTGACTTAGACAAGTTTATTGAAGCTAGCCTGAAATCAGGTCTGTAAGCTTTACCAACTATTAAGCTTTACCAATAATATTGGTAAAAATGCCTATATTTGCAAAAATATAGCTGTCCAAATTTTAAAAGCAGGGTACATCTCTAATGACTGATGCTGTTCAAAACGAAAACGCACAAGAAGCTTCTTCACCTGAAGAGAACAAACTAATCGCTGAGCGCCGCAGCAAGCTGGATCACATCCGCCAAAACTGCAAAGCTAACGGTCACCCAAATGACTTCCGTCGTGAGCACCTAGCTGGCGATCTTCAAGCGGAATTCGGTGAGAAGACTAAGGAAGAGCTAGAAGAGCTCAACCACATCGTTGCGATCGCTGGTCGTGTTATGGCGAAGCGTGGTCCATTCCTTGCGATTCAAGAAACTTCTGGTCGTATCCAAGCATACGCAGCGAAAGACGTACAAAAAGTACTGAAAGAGAAGTACCAAGGCCTAGATATCGGTGACATCATCGGTGTTAAAGGTGCGCTTCACAAATCAGGTAAAGGTGACCTTTACGTGAACATGGAAGAGTTTGAATTGCTGACTAAAGCACTTCGCCCTCTACCAGAGAAGTTCCACGGTCTAACTGACCAAGAGATGCGTTACCGTCAGCGTTACGTTGACCTAATCGTGAACGAAGATTCTCGCAATGCATTCATCGTGCGTTCTAAGCTTGTATCTTCAATCCGTAACTTCATGAGCTCAAAAGGCTACCTAGAAGTTGAAACGCCAATGATGCACGTGATCCCGGGTGGTGCGACTGCACGTCCATTCATCACTCACCACAACGCACTAGACATCGACATGTACCTACGTGTTGCACCTGAGCTTTACCTTAAGCGTCTAGTGGTTGGTGGTTTTGACCGTGTATTCGAGATCAACCGTAACTTCCGTAACGAAGGTTTGTCTCCACGTCACAACCCAGAATTCACAATGATGGAATTCTACCAAGCGTACTCTGACTACAAAGACCTTATGGATCTGACTGAAGAGATGTTAAGCACGGCAGCAATGGACGTTCTTGGTTCTACTTCTATGCCTTACGGTGATGAAACAGTTGAGTTCGGTGGCACTTACGCTCGTATGAGCATGTTCGATGCAATCAAACACTACAACCCTGAGCACGCAGAGATTCAAGCGCTAACAGAGGCAGATCTGCAAGACCGTGAGAAGATGGTAGCTATCGCTAAATCTGTACACGTAGACGTAGAAACGTTCTGGACATGTGGTCAGCTTCTTGAAGAGATCTTTGGTGAAACGGCTGAGCCTCAGCTAATTCAACCAACGTTCATCACTGGCTACCCTGCGGACATCTCTCCTCTAGCTCGCCGTAGCGATGACAACCCGTTCTTCACAGACCGTTTTGAATTCTTCATCGGTGGCCGTGAAGTAGCGAACGGCTTCTCTGAGCTTAACGATGCACAAGACCAAGACGAGCGTTTTAAAGCGCAAGTTAACGCGAAAGACGCAGGCGATGACGAAGCAATGTACTACGATGCAGACTACATCACAGCTCTTGAGCACGGCCTACCGCCAACAGCGGGTCAAGGTATCGGTATCGACCGTCTAGCAATGCTATTTACAAACACGCACACAATCCGTGACGTGATCTTGTTCCCGGCAATGCGTCCACAAGCGTAATTCTTGCTTAAGGGTCGTAGCAGCCCACAAAATTAAAAAGCCACCTTCGGGTGGCTTTTTCTGTTTTTGGGCTTCAAAACCTAGTCTGTACCGCACTCTTGATTCGAAAAATCGTTATTTCTGACATAGTCTTACTATTGAGACATAAAATCTAAGATAGTCTCACTACTATACGTCTCTGCGCTGAATACGATCTCGTGGCATTTTGTCGAACGATGAAGCATTGACTCGTATTAGCCTGATTTAAATAAAAATAGAATAAGGAAGAAGGATGGGAACTCAATTTAAGATGGATTCCTTACCAGGTTCTCTTATCGTCGTTGGTGGTGCGTACGAACCCTGGTTATCAGTGTTAGAACAAGTGGGTTGGCAGTGTACCCAGTGTGCAGATTTACGAAAAGCCGATGCCTTGATTGCTGATATCGGCCCATGTATTGGTATTGTCGATCTTAGTCATGATGAGTTCAGTCTCAATGGTATTGCTAACCTTGTGAGCAATAACAAGCAGGTGAGATGGCTCGCCTTTATCCGTGAATCTCAATTAAGCTCTGATACGATCTGCCAGTTTATCGTTAACTTCTGTATCGACTTTTTCACGGCACCAATACCAGATGCTCAGTTGTTAAGTACCATTGGTCACCAACTGGGTATGCTTAAGCTTGAGCAGAAGGTATGGCCAAACTACGGCATCAATAACAACATGGGCCTACTAGGTGATTCTGTAGCTGTGAAGCGCCTGAGAGACCAAGTGAAGCGTATTGGCCCGACAGATGTAAGTATCTTAATTTATGGCGAGAGTGGGGCAGGTAAAGAGACGATTGCACGTTCTATTCATCAAAACTCGTCACGAGCTCAGAAACCATTTTTAACGGTTAACTGCCGTGCCTTATCTGAAATGAGAATAGAGGCTGAGGTGTTTGGTATTTCAGCACAGCCAGCTACAACACCTTGTATGTTGGAAGAAGCTGACGGCGGAACCATCTTACTCAATGATGTTTTAGCAATGCCGCGCAATCAACAATTGAACCTGTTGCGCTTTTTGCAAGAAGGTAAGATTGAAACCGCGAATGGGCCTAAATCTGTCGATGTACGTATTCTGGCTGCGAATTCCTCTGATATAGAGAAGGCGTTGATCGAAGGTGACTTCAATGAAGAGCTCTACCACTACATCAATGTTCTGCGTATTCATGTCCCTAGCCTGAAAGAACGTGTGAGTGATATTTCAGTACTTGCGAATCATTTCCTTCGTGAGTACTCGAAAGAGTTTAATGCTCAGGCTAAGAGCTTTTCAGACGATGCCATTCGTTCGATGAATCGCTATCACTGGCCAGGCAACGTCCGTGAGCTGATGAATCAGATTAAGCGTGTTGTGTTGATGTCTGATGCCGTGATCATTGAGGATCACCAACTCGATTTACCAAAACAGAATGATGAACGCCGTAGCTTGAAAAGCATTCGTGAGCGTTCAGAGCGCGATGCATTGCTGATTGTATTGGAGTCCTATGGTGGACAGGTTTCGTTGGCGGCCAAGGAGCTTGGAGTATCACGAGCAACTATGTACCGTTTGCTGAATAAACACAGCCTTATTTCTGAGGGTGTTGTGTAGAATTCTCTGCTAAGTCATTCAGTCTGTTAGTGTAAATTTAAGAGCCACGCATCATGCGTGGCTTTTTTGTTGCTAATCTATGCGTTTATGTTCGAACAATCGAGAGATGAACTCTCAGTGACTAAGAGAGATATGCTGTGATTTTATATAATTATAGTGAATATCTTATATATAAATGAATATGCAACTGATATTTTAGGTGAATGCATTGTTTTGAAAATGTTAACCAATTATCGGTTGAATAATATACTCACTTGGTTAGACTTTAACCGTGAAAGCAGCGATTTAACAAAGACTTGTCTGCTTTTACTACCCATTTCTTTTTGGATTTTTTAGTTAGTTTGGAGGCGCAAATGAAACATTTCGATTTTATACAGCATATTTGCGCTTCGTTTGATCCGTGTTCTGACATGGTGACTGTTATGTCACAAACATCAGCCATGGCCGATCGAAACACCCAAGATAAACCTAACTAATAGATCCGTATCCTTATTTGGCTGCGGAAAAATAGCAGCTAAATGAGAAGCCCTCATACTATCTAACACGCTATTTTTCCTCAGTTTATTCAACAACTGGAGAGTTATTATGCGTCACTCAGTATATTTAAAATTAGCAACAGTCCTTATCCGTGCAGACCTTCGTCGTGAAGAGCGTGAATGGCAACGAAAAGTTCGTCGTAGTTCATATGATCTACCATGGAACAATACTCACTTATTAAGAGATATTGGTCTTGAAGCTGACGGTCGACCTATTGGTTTTTCTGAGCCAGAAGTCGTCACTATTGAACGTCGAGTACGTCACCTTCGTCGTGTTCTAAGTGCTCGAATACCGACGTAATCTGTGGGGTTGATAGCACCTTTCAACCCCTTAGATAAGTCACAGGGATAGTTATGGCGTCGAAAGTGTAAGCTTTTGAACTAGAACTGACCAAAAAAGAGAAGCTTTTGCTTCTCTTTTTTGGTTTTTTAATCGAGAAAAATCAACACGCCCTAGTAAAGAAATAGAGTTCTACTAAGCTTTAGAGAGCAAGGGAGGCTGGCTATGCAAAAGCATCAATTAGACATGTGGTTACATGGAGAGCACAAAGACTCTTATCAAACACCCAAAGTGTACGTTATTGGTTGTTCTGATATCTCAGAGTATCTATTGGCGGTGGAGTATAAACACAAGCTAGAACCGGTAAAGCAAGATGGCGAGCCGCTTCACTTTGGATCCTTGGATCAAGTGAAAGAGGAGTTACTCCGGCTCGGCTTTGAAAAGGCCTACCTTCGCTTGCACAACGCGTATGACGAGTTTGGTAATGAACCAAGCCAAAGCTACTGCGACATTGAACTGGCGCTCAAACCTCATTAGAACTCGTTTTTTAGTACCGACGGTTTATAACATATTGATCATCAGATCTTTGAGGCGTGTTAAAACGACCTATGCGTAATGTGTTGTCAGCAATTTGTGGGTGAATTGAGTTCGTAGATAGAAACCACGTGGTTTAGTTTTGATTGGTTTTCCACTTGCACCGTAAGCTTCTGTTAACACTCGACTGTTGGCGGCTTTTGGACGTAAATGCAGTGCTTCACCGTGTCTTGCTGTTATCTGCTCAACATTGCCTAAAACAATCAACTCCATCAGCTCTTCCCAATCTCTTTTCAAGAGTTCGTCTTCAGCTTGGCTAGGCGTCCATAATAAAGGGGAGCCTACATGCCTCTCAGCTAGCGGGATCTCTCTTTCCCCCTCGACAGGGATCCACAACACTTTAGATAACTTGTTTCGAACGTGGCTGGTTTCCCAAGTTATGCCTTGCACGCCCATCAAAGGCGCAACACACACAAAGGTGGTTTCGAGTGGCTTGCCAGAGTAGCCAATCGGAATGCTTTTTAGCTCGATCCCGAGCTTGGCAAAATCTTGTTCTGGCTTGCTGCCTGCAGGTGCACCCAAGTGCCACTCCAATAGCTGCCCAACCCAGCCTTTATCACGCTTAAGGTCATTTGGCATCACCATCTCGGCTTCATCAGCAAGCTCTTTAAAGGTCATTCCGGCGATAGCATATGCGCGCTCTAACAGCTCTTGTTGTGTTTGTGGTTCTGGTTTCATAATAAAAGGCATGATCAAAAAAACGATTTTATCAGAAGTTATCACCAAATGACGACTGGTTAAGAAATGATCTCCTTGCAAGGGAAGGGATCAAAGTCAGGGTTATCCACAGGACATAAAGGTAATTAATTGAAATATTAATTTAGTGGATAAATAAACAGGGGTTTATGGTGGATAAAATGCTTGCCAAATGGGGTTCAAAATGAATCTTTCACTTGGTAGTGTGGATAAACATCGGAGTGGTTGATCTTTAACCATGTCAGGTTTCTGAAAGATCTTTTACATTGCTAATGTTTTTTAAAACCAAAATAATATTTTAATTTATTGATTTGTATGAAAATAAAATGAAGTTGATTGATTTTTCGTTTTTGGTGTTGATGAATCTATGGATTAAAAAAAACGATTGCGGGTAATTCTTCACATAGTTATTCACAGAAAAGGTGAATAAATGTGGTCTATGTCTCACTATTGTGTGGGTAACTAGAACTTGAGCAAAACTTATCCATATTCCTAGTTATTATTCATAAATATAGCGCTTATCACGTCACTAAGTTTGCTCCGATTGGGGATATGTGGAAAAATCAGAGTAATTAAAAATTTAGATAGAGGTTGGCCAGTGATAGATGGCGATGGTTACCGATTAAATGTTGGTATTGTAATCTGTAACAACCATGGTCAGGTCTTCTGGGCTAAACGATACGGGCAACATTCATGGCAATTCCCTCAAGGGGGAATAGATGAAGGTGAGACTCCGGAACAAGCAATGTACCGCGAGTTGTATGAAGAGGTTGGCCTTACCAAAAAGGATGTAAAGATCGTCGCGACAAGTCGTCATTGGTTACGCTACAAGCTACCCAAACGACTGGTTCGGTGGGATTCTAAACCTGTCTGTATTGGACAAAAACAGAAGTGGTTCCTTTTGCGCTTAGATTGCGATGAATCGCATATCAATATGCAGCGTGGAAGTACACCTGAGTTTGATGGTTGGCGTTGGGTGAGTTACTGGTACCCAGTTCGACAAGTTGTTTCTTTCAAGCGAGATGTGTACCGTCGAGCGATGAAAGAGTTCGCATCTTTAGCAATGCCGTTTAAAGAGCGAAAAATAAAAGGAAAGCGCAAATTGCGTAGAGGTTAAGCATGCTCAGTCAACTAAGGGAAATAGTTGAACACGTATCAAGAGTTGAAGATGTGTCGACGGCTCTTGATATTTTGGTTAAAGAGACATGCAGTGCGATGCAGACGGAATGTTGCACCGTGTATTTGGCAAATAATGATATGCAGCGCCTTGAGTTGATGGCAACTCAAGGCCTGATCTTCAAAGGTAATAGCATTCACATTGGTTTTGACGAAGGTCTGGTTGGCCTTGTTAAAAGAAGTGCTGAACCTATCAACCTTGCACAAGCGTCTGCTCACCCTGCTTATAAGTTTTTTCCAGAGCTTGGAGAAAACGTCTATCACTCTTTTCTCGGCACTCCGATTATCCACCGCAAGCAAGTGCTTGGTGTATTGGTTATTCAACAGAAGACCTCTCGTTTATTCAGTGAGATGGAAGAATCTTTCCTTGTCACGCTCTCAGCACAACTTGCCGTTATTGTGGCGCACGCCCAAACTCAAGGTCATTGGCTGTTAGAGCAACAGAAACTACCTGCGACTAAAGGTATTGCAGCTTCATCGGGTGTGGCGATTGGTGATTTGTGGTGGGACAATACTCAGCCTGAACTCACCGATGTTTATCCTGCTTCGACGCTCAATGTAGAGAGAGAGCATGAGTTGTTGGCGGTAGCGGTTGAAAACGCCCTCAATGACTTTAAGCGCATGCGAAAGCGCTTAGATAGCGAAATCAATAAAGATGCGTTGGCGATCTTTGACCTGTTTACTCACTTACTCAACGATCCTATGTTGCGTAAGGATCTGAAGAGTCAAATTCAGAAGGGCGATAAAGCCGATTGGGCATTAAGACAGGTTGTTGAGAGCTATTCGAATCGCTTTGCTCGTATGTCAGATGTGTATCTTCGTGAGAGAGCGCAAGATATCCGAGAGCTCGGACAAAGGCTGCTCTATTTCCTCCATAACTCTGAACATGAACTCCGCACCTTAGATAAGCCGATTATTCTAGTGGTTCGTGAGTTAACCGCTTCGGTATTAGCGTCTATTCCCAAAGAAAAGCTCTTGGCGGTTATTTCTTTGGAAGGGGCGGCGAACTCGCACGCAGCGATTTTATCTCGAGCGCTTGGCATACCTTCAGTCATGGGGGTAAATCTCAACCTAGCTCAAGCTAATGGTAAGCGAGCGATTGTTGATGGGTATAGCGGTGAGATCTTTATTGAGCCGACTAAAAGCCTGCTCAAAGAGTATCGAGGGCTGATTCTGGAAGAGAGTGAGCTCTCCTCTATGGTCAATCGCGAGCTGTACCTTCCGGCAAAAACCCAAGACGACAAGCAAGTCGAGATCCTGCTTAATGCGGGCTTGAGTGCAGACACTAACATCGCTATCAACCAAGGCGTTGATGGAGTAGGGCTGTATCGAACTGAAATCTCTTTCTTGTTGCAGCAAAGATTCCCGTCAGAGGATGAACAATTCAAGCAGTATCGTTCTGTGCTGGCAAGTTACCCAGAGAAACAAGTGGTGATGCGTACACTCGATATCGGTGGTGATAAGGCCTTACCTTATTTTCCTATCGAAGAGGACAATCCATTCCTTGGTTGGCGTGGTATTCGTTTTACGCTCGATCATCCTGACATCTTTATTATTCAGTTACGTGCCATGCTACGTGCGAGTTGTGAAAGCCATAATTTGAGTATTTTGCTGCCGATGCTCTCAGGTGCTCAGGAATTGGATGACGCGCTACAGCTGATTGAACAAGCGTATGACGAAGTGCATGAGCTTGATAACCGAGTGCGTATGCCTCGCGTTGGTATCATGATTGAAGTGCCGTCCATGCTGTACATATTGCCGTTGATTGCGCATAAGGTCGACTTCGTTTCAGTTGGTACCAACGACTTAACCCAATATTTATTAGCGGTTGATCGGAACAATTCACGAGTATCCGATGTCTATGAATCAATGCACCCTGCGGTGATCATGGCATTAAAACAAATTCATGATACTTGTAAGCAATATCAATTACCTGTGTGTATTTGTGGCGAATTAGCCGGTGACCCGATGGGCGCGCTGCTATTGATTGGATTGGGGTATGAGACGTTAAGTATGAATACCTCGAATGTCGCAAGAACCAAATATTTGATTCGTCAATCGAACTTGGCTGAATTACAGGATTTGGCAAATAAGGCACTTTCAAAACCGTATGGTAGTGACATCTATAGTATGATGCTGAACTATTTCGAAGAGCGTGAATTTACAGGCTTCATTCGAGCAGGTAAAAAATAGGATTTAACGTGTCATATGAACTGATAGGCTTGTTAGCAGGCCTTGGTGCTATTGTTGGTGTTTTAGCTGGCTTGCTAGGCATTGGTGGTGGTTTGCTGGTGGTTCCGGCCTTACTGTTTTTGCTTCCTAAAGCGGGTATACCTCAAGAGTTTGCAATGCAAATGGCACTGGCTACGTCGCTATCCACAATTATTGTTACGTCGGGATCGTCTGCGATTAACCACTTAAAGTTGGGTAACGTGGATATCTTTGTCGTTAAGTGGTTAATGCCAGGAGTGGTTGTCGGTGGTTTCCTCGGCTCTTTTGTGGCCGAAGTGATTCCGGCTCAGTATCTGCCAAAAGTATTCGGTATGATCGTGTTGATGTTGGCTTTACAAATGCTATTGTCGATTCGCTCTAAGAGTCAGAAAGCGATGCCAGGTTCAGCTAAAACCATGTTATGTGGCGGCGGTATTGGTTTGGTATCAAGCTTAGCGGGTATTGGGGGGGGGTCGTTGTCTGTACCTTTCCTTAACCATCATGGTGTGGAAATGCGTAAGGCAGTGGGTTCATCTTCAGTGTGTGGTTTCGTGATCGCTATCTCTGGAATGCTAGGCTTTATTTGGCATGGCTCGTCTGTCGAGGGGCTGCCTGCGTTTAGCCTTGGTTATGTCTACCTACCTGCCTTGATTGCGATATCGTGTACATCAGTACTGACGACGCGAGTGGGGGCGAAGCTGGCCACTCAATTACCAACCCCTGTGCTAAAGAAATTCTTTGCGGTATTTTTAATGTTTATAGCAGCCACAATGCTGCTGTAGTGTCTTTTCTGTTAGCCATTGAGCTAACCGTTATTCAATTTAGATAGAGAGCCAAGTATGTCTCAGGGTTTTATCGAATTCCCAAATATCGATCCTGTTCTTATTGAACTAGGACCAATCTCAGTTCGTTGGTACGGCCTAATGTACCTTGTCGGTTTTATGTTTGCTCTTTGGCTAGCAAATCGCCGAGCTGATCAGCCGGGTAGTGGTTGGACTCGCGAGCAAGTCTCAGACTTATTGTTCGCTGGCTTTCTAGGTGTGGTGCTGGGTGGTCGTATTGGCTATGTACTGTTCTACAATTTTGATCTTTTCCTAGCCGACCCACTTTACCTATTCAAAGTGTGGACTGGCGGTATGTCTTTCCACGGCGGGTTGCTTGGTGTTATTACCGCAATGTTCTGGTATGCGAAAAAGAATGGTCGCACTTTCTTTGGCGTCGCAGACATGATTGCACCATTGGTACCCTTTGGTTTAGGTATGGGCCGTTTAGGTAACTTCATGAACAGTGAGCTATGGGGCCGTGTTACGGATGTACCATGGGCTATCGTATTCCCGAATGGCGGTCCACTTCCTCGTCACCCATCTCAGCTTTATGAAATGGCGCTTGAAGGTATTGTGCTGTTCTTCATCTTGAACTGGTTTATCAAAAAGCCGCGTCCTCTTGGTTCTGTATCAGGGTTATTCCTTGCAGGATATGGTACATTCCGCTTCTTAGTAGAATACGTACGTGAACCAGATGCACATCTAGGCTTGTTCGGCGGCTTTATCTCTATGGGACAAATCCTGTCATTGCCAATGGTTATCATCGGTGCGCTGATGATGGTTTGGGCATACAAGCGTGGTCACTACAAAGACGAATTACCACAACAGACGAAGTAAGGAATTGGTGTGAAACAGTATTTAGATCTCTGTCAGCGTATCGTTGATAACGGTACTTGGATTGAAAATGAACGCACGGGCAAGCGCTGCCTAACCGTGATCAATGCTGACCTTGAATATGATGTTGGTAACAACCAGTTCCCACTTGTCACAACGCGTAAGAGCTTTTGGAAAGCGGCAGTTGCTGAACTGCTTGGCTACATCCGTGGTTACGATAATGCTGAAGATTTTCGTAAGCTAGGGACTAAAACTTGGGATGCGAACTCGAACCTGAACGAAGCATGGCTGAATAATCCTTACCGCAAGGGTGAAGATGACATGGGCCGTGTTTATGGCGTTCAAGGCCGTGCATGGGCAAAACCTGACGGCGGTCATATCGACCAACTGAAGAAGATTGTAGATGACCTGACGAACTGTATCGATGACCGTGGTGAGATCTTAAACTTCTACAACCCAGGCGAGTTCCATATGGGATGCTTGCGTCCGTGTATGTACAGCCACCATTTCTCTCTACTTGGTGACACTCTGTACCTAAACAGTACTCAGCGCTCTTGTGATGTACCACTAGGTCTGAACTTCAACATGGTTCAAGTGTACGTGTTCCTAGCGATCATGGCACAAATCACCGGTAAAAAAGCAGGTGTTGCTTACCACAAGCTAGTTAATGCTCATATCTATGAAGATCAACTGGCGCCAATGCGTGATATTCAGCTGAAGCGTGAGCCTTTAGCGGGCCCTACGTTCCATATCAATCCGGAGATTAAGTCTCTAGAAGATTTGGAAACTTGGGTAACGATGGATGACTTCTGGGTTGAAGGTTACGAGTGCCACGAAGCGATTAAGTACCCATTCTCGGTTTAATTGAATCTGTTTTGTTTGATTGAAAGGCTGCCACTGTGCAGCCTTTTTTATTTGTGATGCTTGGCTTGCTTACCATTTATAAAACCAATAACCTTGTGGGGTCTTTTCTAACTACAGAACTGCTATGACTCGCTCGCATTGCTTTGTATTGCAACATGACTTCCCTATTTCATTTTACCCTGATAAGAATCAGTTGGTGATTGATTATGAGGCGATTCATCTAGAGCCATTGCAAGCTAAATTGCTGAGCTATTTCATTGAGAATCGTGGGCGAGTGGTGAGTACGCAGCAGATTGCCGCGGATGTGTGGCAAAGAACTCAAGTGTCTGACAACTTGGTCAGACAGGTCATCAGCTTACTGCGCAGTCAGCTTCAGGATAAGTCACGCCCATATCAGATTATTCAGACCATTCCTAAGCAAGGTTACCTGTTCGATGTTGAGGTGACTCAGCCGAGCATCGAACCAACTCCCATCGAGGACGTCTCTCAGCTTGAACCTAAGGCCCTTGTCGCTAAGTCGAAAAAGAAAACCATCGCCCTGATTACAACAGCGGTATTCTCTGTTGGCTTAATAGCTACCTGGGCGTGGCAACTCGATGTCCCAACTAATGACACCACTGTTATTTCTGCTAATCAAAATGATGTAATTCCCGTTTATATCCATGATATAACACTCGATTCTACGAACGATTATGAGATGTCGGAGAGTGTGTATAACTATCTTTTCTATGGGCTGAACTCAGCTAAAAACCTATCGGGTTACCACTTTTCTCAGCTATCTAAACAAGGTAAGCAATCACTGGTCAACAATGGTATCGAACTCAAAGGTTGGCTCAAGCAAAAGGGTGGAGAGTATGTACTGAGCGTACTTGTACAAAACAACCGCCAGCCCAATCAAAGTCAGAAAGTGGAAAAGCGCTTCAGCCAAGATAATTTCTTTGATGCCATTGGGGATGTGATTCTCGAGATCAAAGCCATTATTGCTCCTATGAGCTCAGAATACGGCGTGGCAAGTCATCGAGTGACCTCTATCGAAAACTACGAGGATTGGAGTGTTATCTCTGAGGGGATATCGCTTTTTTACCAAGGCAAAGGTGGTCAGCCATTTGAAGACATAGCGGTTCAGTTGGATGTGATTCAACAGCAAGGGCGAGATAATTATTTGGTCAATGCTTTGCTGTCGTATTCCGAGTCTTTGGCCTATTTGCAAAACAGTGAGCAAGAAGATCGCGAACGCGCTCTGCAATTGGCAAAGCAAGCCTTTGAGATGAACCCACGTTGTGATATTGCCAATCTGACCCTAGGGCTTGCATTGTTAATTAACCAACATGCCAATCAAGCTTTTCCTTACCTTTCTTATGCTGCTGAAAGTACGCCGAGTCCAATTAGCTTTTATCTACTCAGTGTGGCTGACAAGCTATCGGATAATCCAAAAGGCTCACAATACAATTATCAACGCTACACTGAAGTGAAAAAAGAGCATGACGGTCAACTCTTTGATCTTATTGAATCTTTATAAAAACCAAACCTTTTCTAAATGCCTAAACTCTCTTTCAAGCGAAGGTGTTTCATGAGAGCTGATAGCTCCGGTATTCCCGCAAGTTTTTCTTGTGCCAACAGGCTTCTCAACATGTTTGATTATTGTTTGGACTTAGGCTCGATTGCCTTGCATCAAGTGTAAACACGCCGAATTCCACATACTTGTCACCAAATAATTCACTATTTGGGGTACATACATGTTGAAGAAGTTTGCTTTTCAGATCATACCGATTCAGATCTTTTTATTCGTCTTTTGGTTCAAAAATGGCTTTATCGATAAAGTGATGGGCGTACTACTTGGCTTCATTTCGCCGGATACCGCATATGCGGGAGACACCTGGGCTGGTTGGAAAGGCTATATTGTAGGCACTTGGGATAAGAGCCAAGTCGGTCATGCTTTACTTAGCCCAACGTTCGACTTTATGTTTCCGATTCTGATTGCGTTGCAATGTGTTCCATTTTTACTGGTTATTCGCTCTGTATTTGCAGGTGAGTTCATGGTCGGGAAAGACCGTCCGTGGTTACTTTATGCTGCATTTTCTTCTTTGTTTGTGACTGCTTGTATGGCTTTCACTCAAACCATCACTGGCGCAAGCGATGGACAGTATCTATGGCAATTTATCGGTTTTGGCATGGTTGCGATTATGTACCTGCGTAATGAGCAGGGTAAGTAGGGTAGCTAGATACGAGTGCGCGAGATGCGAGATACGAAGATCTAAGAATAGAAACGAGTAAATGAGATTATTAATACGAAAAACATACCTAGGTTTGAGTCGGCGATATACCAAGTACGACTATCACAGTTCGTGTTTTTCGTTGCTCGCTTACCCGTATCTCTAATCTGCTTCTGGGTCTTCGCCACTCGTTTACTCGAATCCCGTATCTGCTGTGCAGAAAAGAAAAAGCCCACAACCTAGGTTGCGGGCTTTGCTATAAGCGATGTTTGTTTTGCTATTAAGCAGTCAGAGCTAACACTGTACCAGGCAGTACAAGGAATACCGCAACAAGGTAGCCTGCTACTACAGATTTGTTCTTCACAGCCATATCCGAAATCATGTCAGCCGCTTTAACTGGAAGTTCACGTAGGAACGGGATTCCGAAGATGAATACCGTTGCCATGATGTTGAACACCAAGTGTACTAGAGCAATTTGTAGTGCGAATACTGCGAACTCACCAGATACTGCTGTTGCTGCAAGTAGAGCGGTAATACATGTACCGATGTTTGCTCCCAGAGTGAATGGGTAAACGTCACGTACTTTAAGAACACCTGAACCTACTAGCGGAACCATCAAGCTTGTTGTCGTAGAAGAAGACTGAACAAGGATAGTAACGATAGAACCAGAAGCGATACCGTGGATTGGACCACGACCGATTGCGTTCTTTAGAATCTCACGAGCACGGCCAACCATTAGGCTCTTCATTAGCTTACCCATTACTGTGATGGCTACGAAGATAGTCGCAATACCTAGAACGATAAGCATGATGCCGCCAACAGTGTCGCCAAATGTTGATAGAGGCTCTTTAATCGCACTGACTACTGGCTTAGTGATTGGCTTGATGAAGTTAAGACCACCCATGCTCATATCACCTGTTGCTAGCATTGGTGATACTAACCAGTGAGAAATCTTCTCTAGAATACCAAACGCCATCTCTAGTGGTAGGAAGATAGCCACAGCTAATAGGTTAAAGAAGTCGTGAATTGTCGCACTTGCGAATGCACGCTTGAACTCTTCTTTACAACGAACGTGACCAAGGCTAACTAGCGTATTGGTTACCGTAGTACCAATGTTCGCACCCATGATCATTGGGATTGCTAGCTCAACAGGTAAACCACCTGCCACAAGGCCAACGATAATTGAAGTAACTGTACTAGATGACTGAATCAGCGCTGTTGCTACTAAACCAATCATTAAGCCTGCAACTGGGTGTGAAGCAAATTCAAAAAGAACCTTTGCTTGCTCGCCTGTTGCCCATTTGAAGCCTGTACCAACCATTGAAACTGAAAGTAATAGTAGGTAAAGCATGAATGCCAAGTTAGCCCAGCGTAGCCAACGAGTAGTGCTCGAGATAGGCGCTGCTGCAGTAGTAGCTTGGTTCATAATGTATTCTCCATTGGACCGTTTAAGTCTGTGTTTGGTCTGTTTGTTTAATCTGAGCGTGATGTTAGAGAATAAATATTTCAGTAATATTACATTTTGCTTTAGGTCGGTTTTTTTTGTGATGATTTACTGTTTAAATATTTTGACAGTAAATATTGCTATTTTAACTAATTGTTTTTGTTGGATTTTATTTGGTTTGTAACTTGGTGATGTAGATCTTAAAAGTTGGAGAAAAATTGAAAATATTCACTGAAATATTACATTATGAAATCAGACACTTCGTAAAAATAGGTAGTAATACTTAGTTAGGTTTGGTTTTTCCGAGTTTATTGAGTGGCGGTGTCATATTTGATATAAAAGGCTATCTACTCTTTTATTACGGCACATCTATGTCGCACCTCAACTATAACCATCTGTATTACTTCTGGATGGTTTGCAAGCAAGGCTCAGTTACTAAAGCTGCAGAAGCCCTATTCTTAACACCACAAACTGTAACGGGGCAGATAAAAGCCTTAGAAGAGCGCATGGATGGCAAGTTGACCAAGCGTAATGGCCGCAGTGTTGAGCCTACAGAGCTTGGACAGCTGGTCTTTAAATATGCCGATCGTATGTTTGGCCTGAGTTACGAGATGCTGGATATCGTGAATTACAGCCAGCACTCCAATATTTTGTTTGATGTTGGCGTTGCAGATGCACTCTCTAAAAGGCTCGTCAGTAAGATACTGATGTCGACCATTCCCCCTGATAACAGCATTCATTTACGCTGTTTTGAATCGACCCATGAAATGTTACTTGAGCAACTCTCACAACATAAACTCGATATGATCTTGTCTGACTGTCCGGTGGACTCTAGTCAAAGCCCGGGTCTGTTTAGTAAAAAATTGGGTGAGAGTGGAATGAGCTTTTTTAGTTCAGGTCAGGTTGAAGGTGTTAACTTCCCCGCAGTATTAGAACAAAGAAAGCTTTTGATCCCAGGAAGCCGAACTTCGATGGGACGTAAAGTACTGCAATGGTTCGATAGACAAGGACTTAAACCTGATATTTTGGGGGAGTTTGATGACGCGGCATTGATGAAGGCTTTTGCTCGTTATCACGATGACGCAATATTCTTAGCGCCGACGCTTTATATGTCTGAAGTTGAGGAAGATACGTCACTGCAATTATTGTGTGGTATTGAAGAGTTAAAGGAGGAGTACTACGTCATATTTGCTGAGAGGATGATCCAACATCCAGCAGTAAAAAACGTATGCGACGCAGATTTTAGCAAATTGTTCGAGTGAGGCGGTTTGTTAATGAATTGATATCGATTATCATAACGCCACCATATGCCGGAAATACTGATAGCCCGTAGTTGGCGTAAAGGTTGTAGGGAGCCAAACTATGAACTTAAAAGAGATGGAGAAGAACTCAGCGCAAGCTGTGATTCTACTCAAAGCCATGGCCAACGAGCGTCGCTTACAGATCTTGTGCCTATTACATGGTACTGAGCTGTCGGTTGGGGAGTTGTGTGGCAAGTTGGAACTGAGTCAGTCTGCTTTATCTCAACATCTTGCTTGGTTGAGAAGAGATGGTTTGGTCGAAACTCGCAAAGAAGCTCAAACCGTGTATTACACATTGAGCAGCGAAGAAGTCAAAGCGATGATTAATCTACTGCATGGTATATACTGTAAGTAGCTAATTGCTGGTGGGAGGGGGATTTCTTATCAGCGATGGAATGACACAAGGAAGTGTCAGTATTTCATGTCGAACGTTAAAATCTATTTATCTATCTACGTACCAATTTGCTTCTCTCTTTATTTTCCTGATTGTTTTTTATCTATCTGCTTAATTGTCTATCGGTAAGTAAAATGGCTGTTAGCACGTAAAATAAAAGCGTTATTCAAAATTTAGATATAAAAAAACCGGCCTAGGCCGGTTTTTTTCGTTTTGCGTTGTAATCAAATTTCTATTAAAGAGCTTTGATTGCAGCAGCGAAACGAGACTTATGACGTGCAGCTTTATTCTTATGAATAAGGCCTTTAGTCGCCATACGGTCAAGAAGTGGTGTAACTTCTACAAGAGCAGCAGTTGCAGCTTCTTTATCACCAGCTGCAATAGCTGCGATAGTCTTTTTCATGTAAGTGCGCATCATAGAACGACGGCTAGCATTGTGCTGGCGACGTTTCTCAGCTTGGATAGCGCGCTTCTTAGCAGATTTACTGTTTGCCAAGGGTCTAACTCCCAAAAACTTAGTTCGGTGACAATTTAAGGGCGAGGACTATCCCTCATTAGCGCTTAATTGTCAAATGATTTGTGCAAAAACCAATCGTAGCCAAACAAACTTTGGTATGGAAAGGTCATCGCGGTTAAGATGGCGGGGATTCTAACAGCATTTTTAGACCAATGCTAATAAATATGCTTCTTAGGATAGGATAGTATTTATCCTCGCTTGAAAGTAATCAACCAGTGTCAGAGGTTTCTGTGAGTAAACGACTATTAAAGTCAGGCCTGATTGTCAGTGCAATGACTTTTGTTTCCCGTGTGTTGGGGCTAGTACGTGATGTAGTAGTAGCAAATTTGATGGGGGCTGGAGCGAGTGCTGACGTATTCTTCTTCGCTAATAAAATTCCTAATTTCTTACGTCGACTTTTTGCAGAAGGTGCGTTTTCTCAAGCGTTTGTTCCTGTATTAACGGAATATCACGCAGCAGGTGATAAAGATAAGACTCGAGATTTAATTGCCAAAGTATCAGGTACGCTCGGAGTTTTAGTGTCTATCGTCACCGTTATCGGGGTATTGGGCTCTGGCGTGATCACCGCGATGTTTGGTGCGGGTTGGTTTATCGACTGGCTAAATGATGGCCCATCAGCACCAAAATTTGAGCTAGCGAGCTTTATGCTCAAGATTACCTTTCCTTATTTGTGGTTTATCACCTTCGTAGCTTTATCTGGGGCCATTCTTAATACATTAGGTAAGTTTGCGGTCTCTTCTTTTACTCCAGTGTTCTTGAACGTGATGATCATAGGCGCTGCATGGTTTATTTCACCTAATTTAGAACAACCAGAAATTGGTTTAGCCATTGGTGTGTTTCTTGGTGGCTTAGTCCAATTTCTTTTCCAAATGCCTTTCTTGATCAAAGCGGGTGTGTTGGTTAAGCCGAAGTGGGGCTGGAGAGATCCGGGTGTAGTTAAGATCCGCACACTAATGATCCCTGCTTTATTCGGTGTATCGGTCAGTCAAATCAATTTATTGTTTGATACCTTTATTGCCAGCTTCCTCGCAACAGGCTCTATCAGTTGGTTGTACTACTCAGACCGACTGCTTGAATTTCCTCTCGGTTTATTCGGTATCGCGATTGCGACCGTGATTCTTCCTGCTTTATCTCGTAAACACGTAGATGCTCAAGGGGAAGGGTTCGCGCATACCATGGACTGGGGCGTGCGCATGGTTTTGCTGCTTGGTATTCCTGCGATGTTAGGTCTTATCGTTTTAGCTAAACCAATGCTGATGGTGCTATTCATGCGCGGTGAGTTTTCTCCACATGATGTACAGCAGGCATCGATGTCATTGGTAGCTTACGCGTCAGGCTTGCTTAACTTCATGTTGATTAAAGTTTTAGCCCCGGGCTATTACTCTCGCCAAGATACCAAAACACCGGTTAAGTACGGCATTATCGCAATGGTGACCAATATGGTGTTTAACGCGATCCTTGCTTATTTCTATGGTTATGTGGGGTTGGCTATTGCGACGGCGCTGTCTGCCTTTGTGAATATGGCACTGCTATATCGCGGCTTACACCTTGCTGGTGTCTACAAACTAACAAAGACGACTTTGTTGTTCTGCGCGAAGTTAATTGTCTCTGGCGGTGTGATGGTTGCGGCTATTTTGTGGCAGCTAGATAATATGCAACAGTGGCTTGAATGGAGCTTTAGTCAGAGAGCGCTGATGCTAACAGGCTTGATTGGACTTGGTGGCTTTGTTTATATTGTTTCGGTACTGGTTTTAGGTATCCGAGTAAAACATTTAAAAGCAGCGACAGATTAATACTGATTAGTATATAATCCGTCGGTTTCACACAATAAATGATGCAAATAACAGGTTTTAGCTGATCATAATGGAACTGATCCGAGGTATACACAATATTAAAGCGCAGCATCATGGCTGTGTATTAACCATAGGTAACTTCGATGGTGTTCATTTAGGACATCAAGAGGTTCTGAGTCAGGTTTCTAAACAAGCTGCAGCATTAGGGCTACCTTCTGTTGTTATGACGTTTGAACCGCAGCCTATGGAGCTGTTTGCCCGAGATAGAGCGCCAGCACGTTTAACTCGCTTACGAGACAAATACGTGCAACTGAGTAAGCTAGATATCAGTCGCTTATTGTGTGTCAATTTTAATCAGTATTTTGCAAGTTTATCCGCAGAAGCATTCATTAAAGATCTTTTGGTTGATAAGCTTGGTGTGAAGTTCTTGGTGGTTGGTGACGATTTTTGCTTTGGTAAAGGTCGCACTGGTAATTTCGCTATGCTCAAAGAGGCGGGCGAGAAGTACGGTTTTGAGGTGGTAAGCACCCAAAGCTATTGCTTAAACCAATTACGAGTAAGTAGTACTGAGATACGAAATGCATTAGCGGTCGATGACTTGGCTGCAAGTGCTACCATGTTAGGACGTGATTACAGTATTAGTGGTCGAGTGTCCCATGGTCGAAAACTAGGGAGAACTATCGGTTTCCCTACCGCTAATATTCCATTAAAGCGTTGTGTTTCTCCTGTATCGGGAGTGTATGTTGTTGAAGCTTTGGATATCGATGGTGTTCCTGTCGGTGGCGTTGCTAATATTGGACAACGACCAACAGTTAATGGGGTAAGGCAGCAATTAGAAGTGCACTTTTTTGACTTTAAAGCCAATTTATATGGTAAACAGTTAGAAGTACGACTTTTGCACAAACTGCGCGACGAGATAAAATTTGAATCGTTCGACGCACTAAAGAATCAAATAGAATTGGATGCTGAAGCCGCAAGGGTGTGGCTGCTTCAGCTAAAGAATTAATCGGATGATTCCACCGATTAACATAATGTCTAACTTCGCCCAATATAACGGAATTAAGAATCGATGAGTGATTATAAAGATACCCTGAACTTACCAGAAACAGGGTTCCCAATGCGCGGCAATCTGGCAAATCGTGAGCCAGAAATGCTGAAGCGTTGGTACAAAGAAGATCTTTACGGCGAAATCCGTAAGGCAAAGAAAGGTAAAAAATCTTTCGTACTGCATGATGGCCCTCCATACGCGAACGGCGACATTCACATTGGCCACGCGCTGAATAAGATTCTTAAAGACATTATTATCAAATCTAAGACCCTTTCTGGTTTTGATGCACCGTACATCCCTGGTTGGGACTGTCACGGTCTTCCGATCGAGTTAATGGTTGAGAAGAAGAAAGGTAAGCCTGGTCAGAAGATTTCGGCTGCTGAATTCCGCGAAGAGTGTCGTAAGTACGCTGCGGGTCAAGTTGAAGGTCAGAAAGAGAGCTTCAAACGTCTTGGTATCATGGGCGAGTGGGACAAACCTTACCGCACTATGGATTTTGGCACTGAAGCGAACATCATTCGTTCTCTAGGCAAAATCGCAGACAAAGGTCACCTTCTTAAAGGTTTCAAACCAGTTCACTGGTGTACTGACTGTGGTTCTGCTCTGGCTGAAGCTGAAGTTGAATATAAAGATAAAGTTTCTCCATCTATCGATGTGAAATTTACTGCAGCTGACGAAGCGGCACTTCTAGAGAAATTTACTCTAGCTGAAGGTCATGCGGGTCAAGGCGAAATTTCAATCGTTATCTGGACGACAACACCATGGACTCTGCCGGCGAACCGCGCAGTATGTCTACGTGATGATCTTGAATACGTGCTTATCCAAGTTGAAGCGAATGGCGACCTGCCTGCTCAACGTATCGTTGTTGCTTCTGAATTAGCAAAAGACGTAATGGACCGTGCAGGTATCGAGCATTTCCATAACCTTGGTTTTGCTACAGGTGCTGATCTTGAGCTTTCTCAGTTCAACCACCCGTTCTACGATTTTACTGTTCCTGCTGTTCTTGGTGACCACGTGACAACGGATTCAGGTACTGGTGTGGTTCACACTGCGCCTGGCCACGGTCAAGAGGATTTCGTGGTTGGTAAGAAGTACAACCTAGAAATCGCTAACCCAGTTGGTTCAAACGGCGTTTACCTGCCAGATACTGAGCTATTTGCTGGTCAGCATGTATTCAAAGCGAACGACTCTGTTTTAGAAGTTCTAAAAGAGAAAGGTGCACTTCTGCATCACCACGCATACGAGCACAGCTACCCACACTGTTGGAGACACAAAACTCCAATCATCTTCCGTGCAACACCACAATGGTTCATCTCTATGGATCAAGCTGGCCTACGTGCAAAAGCACTAGAGTCAATCAAGAGTGTTGAGTGGTTGCCTGAATGGGGTCAAAGCCGTATCGAAGGCATGGTTGAAGGTCGCCCTGAGTGGTGTATCTCTCGTCAACGTACTTGGGGTGTGCCAATTGCTCTGTTTGTTCATAAAGAAACAGCAGAACTTCACCCAGAAAGCCCAGCGCTTATTGAAAAAGTTGCGAAGCTAGTTGAAGAGAAAGGCATTCAAGCTTGGTGGGATGTAGACGCTGCTGAACTTATGGGCGCAGAAGACGCTGATAAGTACGAAAAAGTAATGGATACGCTAGACGTATGGTTCGACTCAGGTGTTACGCACTTCTCTGTTGTTGATTCTCGCGAAGAGTACAACTTCCCGAACGAAGAGCGCACTCACAGTGCTGATCTTTACCTTGAAGGTTCAGACCAACACCGTGGCTGGTTCCAGTCTTCTCTAATTTCATCTATCGCGATGAAAGACGAAGCACCATACAAGCAAGTACTAACACACGGTTTCGTGGTGGATGGTAACGGCCGTAAGATGTCGAAATCTATCGGTAACGTTGTTGCACCTAAAGATGTAACCAACAAGCTAGGTGCAGATATCCTGCGTCTATGGGTTGCTTCTACAGACTACACAGGTGAAGTTGCGGTTTCTGATGAAATCCTGAAGCGTTCAGCGGATGCTTACCGTCGTATTCGTAACACGGCTCGTTTCTTCCTAGCGAACTTGAACGGTTTCAACCCTGAAACTGACCTAGTACCTGCTGAAGAGATGGTTGCACTTGATCGCTGGGCTGTTGGCCGTGCTCAAGCTGCACAAGAAGAGATTGTTAAAGCATACGGCGAGTACAATACTCACGGTGTGACTCAACGTCTAATGCAGTTCTGTTCTATCGAAATGGGTTCTTTCTACCTAGACGTAATTAAAGACCGTCAGTACACAGCGAAGCAGGGCAGCCATGCTCAACGTAGCTGTCAGACTGCGCTTTACTACATCGTAGAAGCTCTCGTTCGTTGGATGGCACCTATCATGTCGTTCACTGCAGATGAAATCTGGAACGAGATGCCAAGCTCTCTACCAACTGGAGAGCAGCGCGACACGTTCGTATTCACAGGTGAGTGGTTCGAAGGTCTATTTGGTCTTGCTGAAGGCGAAGAGCTAAGCAACGAATTCTGGACTGAAATCCAATCTGTTCGTGGCGCAGTGAATAAGCTTCTTGAAGATGCTCGTAAAGAGAAAACGATCGGTGGTGCACTGCAAGCTGAAGTTACTCTATACGCTGACGACGCACTAGCGGCGAAAATCAACAAGCTAGAAGATGAACTACGTTTCGTACTTATCACTTCTGCAGCTGTTGTTAAGCCACTGAGCGAGAAGTCTGATGCAGCGCAAGCGACAGACGTTGCTGGTCTATTCGTTGAAGTTGCAGCTACTGAAGCTGAGAAGTGTGATCGTTGCTGGCACCACACTCCAGATGTAGGCACTATCGAAGGTCACGAGAAAGTTTGTGGTCGTTGTGTGTCGAACATCGACGGTGAAGGCGAAGTGCGTAAGTTCGCATAACGACTCAGAGAAAGACTGAACTTTTTGTAAAAATCATAGCCCCAGTATCAACTGGGGTTATTTTTAGTTATAGGAAATGTGTTTAACCAAGTCGGTAATCAAAGCCACTTAAGGTGACTAACAATGAATATCAACTTCGTAAATACTAGGAATTGAAATGAGTGAAGTTTCGTTAAAACAATCTGGTGTACGTTGGTTATGGCTGGCTCTATTGGTCTTCTTGGCTGATATCGGCATTAAACTCTTTGTCATGGACAATATGGGTTATGGCTGGGCAAACCGTATTGAGGTGCTGCCATTCTTTAACTTTCTGTATGTCCATAACTACGGTGCAGCGTTTAGCTTCTTGAGTGATCAAAGTGGTTGGCAGCGTTGGTTATTTACGGGTATCGCTTTTGCGGTAACAGGCATGCTGACGTACTGGATGAGCAAACTACCAGCAGCAGAGAAGTGGAATAACATTGCTTATGCGATCATCATTGGTGGCGCAGTAGGTAATGTGTTTGACCGAGTCGTACATGGCTTTGTTGTCGATTACTTAGACTTCTACTGGGGCACTTACCACTGGCCTGCATTTAACTTAGCGGATATGGGAATCTGTATCGGTGCTGCGATGATCATCTTAGATGGTTTCCGTAAGAAAGACGAAAGCAAATAGCTTGCCTCAAAGTCAGTCTATGACTCACAGAATAGAATAGCCCTAAGCGCTGTCGGTTGATTCCGACGGCGCTTTTTTTT
>NZ_JAUJED010000078.1:275117-306739 GCF_030442075.1 Vibrio sp. TMPB1044
TCAGCAGTAACTCTACATTTTACGATTAAAATGAAGGATGGTTCAGTTGCCGATAGTACGGAAAATATGGGCAAACCAGCAAAGTTCGTCATGGGCGATGGCAGCCTAAGTGAGAACTTTGAAGCGTGCTTACTCGGACTTGAAGCTGGAACTGAAAAGTCTATCGAACTGAAAGCAGAAGACGCGTTTGGTATGCCAAACCCTGATCATATTCACTATATGGATCGTGCTAAGTTTGTTGGCGATTCTGAAGTTGAAGTGGGCACTATCATGGCATTCTCTGGTCCTGACGGTATGGAAATCCCAGGGATTATTACTGACATCGCAGGTGATTCAGTGACGGTTGATTTTAACCACCCACTTGCTGGTCAAGACGTTACGTTTGACGTCAACATCTTAGCGGTAGAATAACTATCTTAACGTTAGAATAGCTGTCTTCACGCTAGAACAAGATAGCCTTACAGCTGTGATGTCACCCAGAGCTTCACTGTCTAGGCGCTTCACTGTAGAATGCGAACCTCGCTGACGGCGAACTCTATAGAAACAACCTTAGTACCGCGGTAAATGATGAGCAATGAAATGAAAATAATGTTAGCTAACCCTCGTGGCTTTTGTGCCGGTGTCGATCGTGCGATCAGCATCGTAGAGCGTGCACTCGAAATGTATCAGCCACCGATCTATGTTCGCCATGAAGTGGTACACAACCGCTTTGTTGTTGAGGGGCTCAAACAGCGTGGTGCTATTTTTGTCGAAGAACTGAGTGAAGTACCAGACGACAACATCGTGATCTTCTCGGCTCACGGTGTTTCTCAAGCGGTTCGTAAAGAAGCGAAAGAGCGTGAGTTAACGGTATTCGATGCGACGTGTCCTTTGGTGACTAAAGTTCATATGGAGGTTGCTCGTGCGAGCCGCAAACATATGGAAGTAGTACTGATTGGCCACGCGGGTCACCCTGAAGTGGAAGGCACTATGGGTCAGTACGCGAGCCAAACTGGTGGTATGTACTTGGTTGAAAGACCAGAGGACGTACAGAATCTAGTGGTGAACGATCCGAGTAACCTGCACTATGTTAGCCAAACTACCTTGTCTGTTGATGAAACGGCAGATGTAATTGAAGAGTTGCGTCGTGTATTCCCTGAGATTCAAGGCCCTCGTAAAGACGACATCTGTTATGCGACTCAAAACCGTCAAGACGCCGTGCGTGAGATGGCGAATGACGTTGATGTAGTGATTGTTGTTGGTTCTAAGAACTCATCTAACTCAACTCGCCTAAAAGAGCTGGCTGAGAAGCTAGGCACGCCAGGCTACCTAACTGACTGTCCTGAAGACATTCAAACCGAGTGGGTTGAAGGCAAAAAGAAAATCGGTGTAACAGCCGGTGCTTCTGCTCCTGAAGAGTTAGTAAACCAAATCTTAGATCGTATTCGTGAGCTGGGTGCTACCGAGGTTGAAGAGATTCAAGGTCGTGAAGAGAACATGTTCTTCGAAGTGCCGAAAGAGCTGCAGATTAAGCAAGTCGACTAATCGCTATTGATTGGTGACAAGATCGATTCGCAAACAGTAAAAAGCCAACGTTGATACGTTGGCTTTTTTGATCGTACTTTGGAACAAGGCGTCGAACTTCTAACTCGTTACTGGAGACCGAGTTGCTCTTTTAAAGTCTTTAAGTAACGACGGCTAACAGGGACTTCAAAGCCAGTAAGGGTAATGATCTCCGCTAATCCATTCTCTAGCAGTTTGATCTCTTGGATCGATTTTATGTTGATCAAATATTGGCGATGACAGCGGATCAAATCGGTTTTTTCTTCCAAGATCTTTAGCGTTAACTGTGAGGTCGCGGTTTGCGATGAGCTACGAACATGCACACCACTGATATCGGAATAGGCGCACTCGACCGTTTGGCTTGCCATGATCACAATGCGGTTATGACCAATACACGGAATCTGCTCTAAGTGGCAGGGAGCAATCGCTGAGATGTTCTGTTCTGGTGCTTTCTGGTTTTGTTTGATGACTTTATTTAGACGACAAACGCTCTTGTTTAATCGACAAGGCTCGACTGGCTTAAGTAGGTAATCAAATGCGTTATCTTCAAAGGCTTGAATCGCATATTGGTCGTAGGCGGTAACGAATACCACGTAAGGCATGGTGTCTGGGTCAAGCATGCTTAACAGTTCAATCCCGGTAACCTGCGGCATTTGGATATCCAAATACACGACATCAGGCTTGAGTAGATTGATCTGTTTCAGTCCTTCGATCGCGTTACTCGCTTGGCCAATGATTTCCACTTCACCGGTTTCGGTTAGCAGCTCAATCAGTTCTTCGCGAGCAAAAAGCTCATCATCGACAACTAATGCCTTTAACATCCTACAATCTTCATCTTGGTTCTATCCCTGCTTGATTCACGCTTATCTTTTAAATGTCTGCTTCTAATTGTTTCAACTCGGAGCGATTTGTCTCCGAAAATACCATTATTTTAGTATAGGTATGATAAAGCTCATTCGAGTAAATTGCTGTGGCTGAGATTCTATTTTTAGTGCTGAATCTTGTCCAAAGAAATTAGTGAGTCGTTTGTCAACAATTTCCATACCTAATCCTACGTGATCTTGAGATGGCTTCTGATAATTACCCGCGTTGTCTTCAACGGTTAACTTGAATCCACCCTCGAAAGCTTCGCTATAGATCTTCACTTTGCCGCCTTCCAACATGTTTGAAATCCCATGTTTGATGGCGTTTTCTACCAGCGGTTGCAGGGTAAAGCTCGGCAATTGAGATTCATACAACTGCGGGTCGATATCCCATTCCACTTCTAGTCGATCGGTAAAGCGTGCTTTCTCTATGGTCAGGTAAGCGTTGACGTGTGCCAGCTCGTCTTTGAGCTTCACGGTGTTGATGTTCTGCTTTAGGTTGCTTCTAAAGAAGTGAGATAGGTGCTGAATCAACTCTCGAGCTTTATCTGGGTCACGGCGTGTTACTGCGCTGATGGTGTTAAGCGCATTGAACAAGAAGTGTGGGTTAACCTGAGCGTGCAGCAGCTTGATTTCCGCTTGTGTCAGTAGCGTCTGTTGTTGCTGATAGTTGCTAAATAGGATCTGGCTCGATAATAGCTGAGCGATACCTTCACCCATCGACATATTGATGGTCGAGAATAGTTTTAGCTTTGGCTCATACAGTTTAATGGTGCCGACCACTTCGTTACCCGCGCGGAGTGGAATAATCAGAGCTGAGCCCAATTTACAATCCTGCGACAAGGAGCATTGGTATGGGTTCTCTTTACCATCAAGGTAGATGATGTCGTTCTGTTCCATCGAAGTGAGTGTGCTTTGTGATGAAATTGGGGTATTTGGAATATGGTGTTCATCACCAATGCCGACGAACGCGAGAATTTTTTCTCTGTCGGTAATCGCTACCGCACCAACATTGGTCTCTTCATAAACGATACGTACGATTTTTTGTGCGTTATCGGAATTGAACCCACCATGCAAAATACCTACCGAACGCTCTGCGATGGTTAATGCGCGGCGTGAGAAGGTAGCCGAGTATTTTTCGAAGATGGTTTTCCTGTCTTGGATGATGCTCATGAACAGCGCTGCACCGACTGAGTTAGCAATGATCATTGGCGCAGCAATATCAGAGACCAGAGCGTAGGACTGTTCGAAGGGTTTTGCGACCGCCAGTAGAATCAGCATTTGAATGATCTCTGCAAACAGGGTTACCGAGAAAACCACCAACGGGTTAAACAGTTGGCTGGCTTTGTTCTTTCTGACTAAGTAAACGTGCAATAGGCCACCAATCAAGCCTTCTGCTGTGGTCGAAATAGCACAAGCCAAGTCTGTGAAACCGCCTAATGAGTAACGGTGAATACCGCCAGTAAAGCCGACGGCAAAGCCAACCACAGGGCCGCCAAACAGACCCCCCATAACCGCACCCATCGCACGAGTGTTGGCTATCGCGTCATTAATCTGCAGTCCGAAATAGGTACCCATAATACAGAACAGAGAAAACAGAACATAACAGCTGACTTTATGGCTTAAGCGTGAAGATATGCTCAACAAAGGCAGAATCAATGGGGTTTTACTTAGCATATAAGCAATCACTAAGTAGACACAGGTTTGTTGCAGTAGAGAGAGAATGAGTTCCATATTTTCACCTATTGAGACGCTTGTTAAGTGTAAAGCTCATTGCGTGGTAACGGTAGCTTTGCTTGTGTTTTCGTTGGTTATATCGAGCGGTCATTGCTTCTCAGGCTGAGATGCCAATATTGAGATACAGTAAAGCCCATCACGGTGGACGGGCTTTAGTCTTAATTTCCAAGAATCACTGGGTGATTACGGGAGCAAGCGAAGTGTGTTTGGCTTGTTCTTTTGTCTCTCTATGAAGACTTGTCTCTTTTTATCAATATCCTGAAAGAGCTAGGCGGTTTTGGTTACGCCTTTTGCTTCTTTTTCTTCTTCATCAGCAAGGTCGATATCGCCTTTGCCTTTTGAAATTTTGATAACGTAAGCCGCAATACCGAATGCACTCACCACACCGATGATGGTTGAGATTTGCATTGGTAGACCGAAGCCTAGTTGGCTGTTGTTCAGAATGAATGTGATACACACAGATGTCATGAAGATAGCTGGAACCGTTGTTACCCAGTGCAGTTTATTGTGACGAAGTAGGTAAGCCGAAGCTGTCCATAGCATCATTACTGCTGTTGATTGGTTAGCAAAACCGAAGTAACGCCAGATGATACCGAAATCTACTTGAGTCAGGATACCACCGATAACGAACAGTGGTAGAGCCATCAGTAGGCGGTTACGCAGTGTTTTCTGCTCCATGTTGAAGTATTCAGCAAGGATAAGACGGCTTGAGCGGAACGCCGTGTCACCAGAAGTGATTGGTAGAATAACCACGCCAAGGAAAGCAAGGATACCACCGAATACACCCAGTAGACCAAATGAAGCGCTGTATACCACGTTACCTGGACCACCGTTTGCAATCGCGTCAGACAAAGACTCAACAGAGCCGAAGAATGATAGCGCAAGTGCGCACCAGATTAGAGCAATGATACCTTCACCAATCATTGCACCGTAGAATACGAAGCGACCGTTCTTCTCGTTTTCCATACAACGCGCCATTAAAGGAGACTGAGTTGCGTGGAAGCCAGAGATTGCACCACAAGCGATAGTGATGAATAGAGCTGGCCAAAGTGGTAGGTCATTCGGGTTCATGTTAGTGAACATGTCTTTCATCTCGAAGCCGCCCATGATTTGGTGCTCGTCAGATAGACCAATCGCAGTGATTAGGCCAACAGACATAAAGATAAGTAGTGCACCGAACAGTGGGTAGAAGCGACCAATGATTTTATCGACAGGGACAATCGTTGCGATGATGTAGTAAGCAAATATGATAACAACCATGGTTGTTACAGACATCGCGAAATCAGTTTGGTCGTTCACTAGGTTAGTGATCATGCCTGCAGGAGCAGATACGAATACGACACCAACTAGAAGCAGTAGAACAATGGCAAA
This sequence comes from Vibrio sp. TMPB1044, assembly GCF_030442075.1. Taxonomy (NCBI): domain Bacteria; kingdom Pseudomonadati; phylum Pseudomonadota; class Gammaproteobacteria; order Vibrionales; family Vibrionaceae; genus Vibrio; species Vibrio sp. TMPB1044. The sequence goes on from NZ_JAUJED010000078.1 coordinate 280,631, forward strand.
GATGTTCATAAAGTGTTTTGCGCCATTGCCTAGGTAACGTCCAGTGATGGTTGGAACTGAAGCACCGCCGTTACGGATAGATAACATACCTGAGAAATAGTCGTGTACCGCACCTGCGAAGATACAACCTAGCACGATCCAAAGCATCGCTGCCGGACCATAAAGGGCACCCATGATAGGGCCGAAGATTGGACCGACACCTGCAATGTTAAGCAGCTGAACTAGGTAAACCTTTGGCGTCGACATTGGAACGTAGTCCACGCCATCTTGCTTAGTGTGAGCGGGTGTTTGACGCTTTTCATTGATACCGAAAATTTTCTCGATAAAGGCACCGTAAATAAAGTAGCCACCAATGAGTGCTGCAACACAGGTAAGAAACCACATCATAATTTGTTATCCCTGAATGTATTAATTAAGTCAGGGTGTATATTAGAGGAGTGTATGAGAAGAAACTTCCGCTATGAGAGTGAGTGGTCGAATAGTCAATTAAGTGGTGTTATAACTGATTGAGTGGTTTGTTACGTTTGCAGAGCGGTTGGTTATTCATGTTGAGATGTGTCTTGCTTCTGGTAAGTGGCGATTTATCAGCTTTAAGCGGTAACCAATAGATATCAGTGGCAGATAACAGACATAAGTGGACATCAGCCAGTGTTCAGCGGAGAATCACCACAAATGCAACGCTTCGTCAGGAAGTGGCTAGGTAAATATAAAGGACTGAAATGAAAAAAATAATCGCACTATTCGCCGTGGCATTTAGCCTTGCAGGATGCAGCGCCAATGTTCAAGATTTAGCAGCTGAAGGCAATTGGCAAGAGATTGGCTATCGTGATGGTATCAAAGGCCACACTCAACGTTCGTATTCAGAGATGACTGAGCTTGGCGCAGTCGATCAAGCGAGTTACACAGAAGGTTACCACCTAGGTGTGGCTGAATATTGTAATCCGAACCATGCTTATCAGATTGGTTTATCTGGTCAGGTGTATGAAGGCGTGTGTTCTGGTACGGAAGACGCTCAACGTTTCCGTATGGAATGGCAACGTGGCTGGGATGAGTTCTCAAACGACTATTAAGCCCAAGCTAGCGATAAAAAATTAAAACTAAAACAGACCAGTACCGCATGTGCACTGGTCTTTTTGTATGTAGCGATAGTAACAGTCAACAGCAGAAGCAGACTATTGATTATTCTCGACTGCTTTTCTCAAGAAGCCATTTTGCTTATCAAGCTGAGCCTTGGCCAATTCTAAATCTAGCCCTGTTAGAATCATCAAAATAGACAACTTCACATCGTAATCAGTCGTTTTAAGTGTCGAGACTGCCAGTGCTTTGTCGCACTCAGTTGCTTGGATAACGATACGAGCAGCGCGGGCAACCAACTTTTCATTGGTTGCTTTTACGTCGACCATCAGATTTTGGTAGCTTTTACCAATGCGAATCATGCTGGCAGTCGTCAGCATATTAAGCACCAGCTTTTGTGCTGTACCTGATTTGAGGCGTGTTGAACCAGTCAATGCTTCTGGGCCAACCACCGGGCTAATTGCGATTTGAGCGATTTCAGCAATTGGAGAGTCAGGGTTACAAGACAATGCAACGGTCACCGCGCCAAGTTGATTGGCATAGTTGAGTGCACCAATCACGTAAGGTGTGCGACCACTGGCAGCTATACCCACCACGACATCATTTTCTGAAAATTGAATCGCTTTCAGATTTTCAATACCGAGAGTTAGCGAGTCTTCTGCGCCTTCTTTAGCTTTTAAAATCGCCTCTGGTCCGCCAGCGATTAGGCCGATAACCATCTTGTCTGAGACGCCGAAAGTCGGCGGGCATTCTGATGCGTCTAACACACCTAATCGACCACTGGTGCCTGCGCCCATATAAATCAGTCGACCACCGTTTTGAAAGGCATGAGCAATTTTATCTACCGCTTTCGCGATCTGCGGCAGTTCCGCTTCAATCGCCAGTGGGACTTGTTTGTCTTGTTGGTTAATCTTTTCAACCACTTCGAGAGAGGTGAGCAGATCAATATCCATAGTATCAGGGTTTCTCCCCTCCGAAACGAGGTGCGAGAGCGCTGATATGAGAGCGTCGTTACTCATAATGATCCTTAAATGGTGATTCTAAAATGATGGTTCTAAAATGGTTTAGTCAGCACGATAGAGAACGCCTAGAGAGGCCGCTCTGCTTGCGCCAGTCACTTCTGGCAAATTGCTTGGCAGTTGATGAACATGACGTTGAGCAAGCCACGCAAAAGCCATCGCTTCCATGTAATCGGCATCAACGCCTTTACTGGTTGTTGAGTCAACATCCCAACTTGGAAGCAGTTCGGACAATCTCTTCATCAACAATGGGTTTCTTGTACCACCGCCACACACATACAGTGCAGGTTGGTTACCCAAGCGATAAGCTTTCACTTCATTGGCTATCGTCAATGCGGTGTATTCACAAAGCGTGCACTGAACATCTTCTGCCGTAAGATCTTTAAATTCTGTAAGCTGTTGCTCTAGCCAGGGTAGGTTGAACAGCTCTCTGCCGGTACTTTTCGGTGGCATTTGAGATAGATAAGATTCATTTAACAGCTGTTCGAGCAAGGCTTGATTGAGTTGACCTTTAAGTGCGAATTGCGCATCACGGTCAAACTTCTCGCCCGTGTGTTTATCAACCCAAGCGTCCATCAACATATTCCCTGGGCCTGTATCATAACCAAGTGTTGGCTGATTCGGGCGCAGCACTGAAATATTCGAGATACCACCAATATTCAACACCACAACCGAGCTGTCTTGCGGGTGGAAAATTGTATGGTGGAAGGCGGGGACTAACGGTGCACCTTGTCCGCCTAATGCCATGTCTTTACGTCTGAAGTCAGCGACGGTTTGAATCTGTGTTTTAGCGGCAATGATGTTGGCATCACCCAGCTGCATGGTAAATGGAGATTCGCCTGTTGGCTGATGAAACACTGTTTGGCCATGATTACCAATCGCAGTCACAGAAGATGCAGGTGTGTCTGACTTGTCGAGAAGTTGTAGAACCGCATCAGCAAACAGATGGCCAAGCTGGTGGTCTAGCTCACCAATAGCAATCAAATCCGTTTTCTGACCAATACAAACCTCCAGCAGACGCGCTTTGAGGTCATCAGGCATAGGGAACTCATCATGAGCAAGCAATGTGATTTGCGTATCTTCAATCGAAACTAAGGCAGTATCAACACCGTCCATACTCGTGCCTGACATCACACCGATATACAGTTCTTTATGATCCATTCCTAAGCTCTTGCGCTGCATTCCTAAAGTCTTCCACAGATTGGTTTAAAAACATTGTAAAGCAAATTTAAAGAGAATAATCTCGGGAAGTTTACGAAATTAGGTTTAATAAGGGATAAATATGGGACCGTTGTGGGTTGATGTTGCAGGCTACGAGCTGACAGCTGAAGACAGAGAAATTTTGGAGCACCCAACCGTTGGTGGTCTCATCTTATTTGCTCGAAACTACCACGATAGCAAACAGTTATCGGCGTTAAATAAAGAGATTCGCAAAGTTGCAAAACGTCCTATTTTAATCGGCGTTGACCAAGAAGGCGGACGAGTACAGCGTTTTCGTGACGGCTTTTCAATTATCCCAGCTGCTCAGGAATTTGCGACTAAGAATAATGGTGAGCAGTTAGCAGAACAGGCCGGCTGGCTGATGGCGGCGGAATTGATTGCCCATGATATCGATCTGAGTTTTGCACCGGTATTAGATAAAGGTCACGACTGCAAAGCGATTGGTAGCCGAGCGTTTGGTGAAGATATTGATACCATTGTTCGTCATAGCAGCGCTTTCATCAAAGGCATGAAGTCGGTTGGTATGGCTACAACAGGAAAGCACTTCCCTGGACATGGTGGCGTAATTGCTGACTCACACTTAGAGACGCCATATGACCCTAGAGACGATATCTTTGAAACAGACATGGCAATCTTCAAGGCGCAAATTGAAGCCGGAATATTGGATGCCATGATGCCTGCACATGTGGTGTTCTCTCATTATGATGAGCAACCAGCAAGTGGCTCTCAGTATTGGCTACAGAAAGTCTTGAGACAAAAACTTGGCTTTAAAGGCCTAATATTCTCGGACGACTTAACCATGGAAGGTGCTGCTATTATGGGCGGACCAGCCGACAGAGCAAAAGCGGCCTTGAATGCGGGTTGTGACATGATATTGATGTGTAATAAACGAGATGCACAAATTGAAGCTCTTGATCACTTAGCGATTCAAGAGGTGCCTTTAGCCAACTCATTGCTTAAAAAACACAGTTTTGATTTGTCGACGCTTCACTCAGATGCTAGGTGGAAAGCGACCTCAGAGACGATTAAACGAATGCTAGGCAGTGAGTGATAAATAAACACATAATAATTTTAGATAAGGCGATATGATAAATATCGCCTTTTTTGTATGTGTGAACCGTGGTTTAAACCTATTTATATCTCAGAGTGAGTTAAAGTTAGCGTGTAAATTTAAATTTACACATAATGTTTTTTATTGTTTACACTTGCAATCGTCTTTTTAGCTGTTATTGTGTTTTTAAAGATTGTTAGCCCAAATGGAAATGTTGGGTGTAAAAATAAATATACAGGTTGAGTTATGCAGAAAAGTGAATTAAGCAATGTCAATATCATCGACGAACAGGTACTGATTACTCCTGAGGAGTTAAAAGCAAAACTGCCTTTGAGTGATAATGCTCGTCGTTTCATTCAAGAGTCTCGTCAAACTATCGCAAACATCATTCATAAGAAAGATCATCGCATGCTTGTTGTATGTGGCCCATGTTCTATCCATGACATTGAAGCTGCGAAAGAGTACGCGAAACGCCTAAAAGCCTTATCTGAGCAACTTAGCGATCAACTGTATATTGTTATGCGTGTTTACTTTGAGAAGCCTCGAACCACTGTGGGTTGGAAAGGTTTGATCAATGACCCGCATCTAGACGGCACTTTCGATATTGAGCATGGTCTGCATGTTGGCCGTGAGCTACTTGTTGAACTCGCTGAGATGGAAATCCCACTAGCGACTGAAGCATTAGATCCAATCAGCCCTCAATACCTAGCAGATACATTCAGCTGGGCGGCAATCGGAGCTCGTACGACCGAATCGCAAACTCACCGTGAGATGGCAAGTGGTCTTTCAATGCCAATCGGTTTTAAAAACGGTACCGATGGCAACCTAGGCACTGCAATCAATGCAATGCAAGCTGCTTCTTCTAGCCACCGTTTCATGGGTATCAGCCGCGAAGGTCAAGTTGCACTACTAACAACGCAAGGTAACCCAAATGGTCACGTGATTTTACGTGGCGGTAAGCAGACGAACTACGATTCAGTATCGGTACACGAATGTGAGCAAGAGTTGGGTAAATCTGGCTTAGAGGCTGCGCTAATGGTCGACTGTAGCCACGCTAACTCTCGTAAAGATTTCCGTCGCCAACCTCTAGTTGCAGAAGATGTGATTCACCAAATTCGTGAAGGCAACAAGTCGATTATCGGCCTTATGATTGAAAGCCATATTAACGAAGGAAACCAATCTTCGGATATACCTCTCAATGAGATGAAATACGGCGTTTCTATTACCGACGCGTGTATCAATTGGGATTCAACTGAGGCACTATTGAAACATGCACATACGGAATTAGTCCCGTTCTTAGAGAACCGCTTGAAAGGTTAGTCAGAGTTTTAGATTTAAGTGCCTCATCTAATGGGGCATTTTAAGATCTGTTGCTAACGAACCTGCGTGATTGTGGGCTTATAGATTGGCACGGGCTTATAGATTAGTAAGGAATAAAATGGCCGTTGAACTGAACGAATTACGCGACCAAATCGATGCTGTCGATAAACAAATGTTGGATTTACTGGCTCAACGCCTTGCTCTAGTAGAGAAAGTAGGCGAAGTAAAAAGTGAACATGGTTTACCTATTTATGTACCAGAGCGTGAAGCTGCAATGCTGGCATCTCGTCGTCAAGAAGCCGAGAAAATAGGGGTCCCACCACAGTTAATCGAAGATATTTTGCGTCGTACTATGCGTGAGTCTTATGCCAGCGAAAAAGATTCTGGTTTTAAGTGCCTTAACCCAGAATTGCGTTCAGTGGTTATCGTTGGTGGTAATGGTCAACTTGGTGGCTTGTTTGGCCGTATGTTTAAGCTTTCTGGCTACGAAGTGAAAATCCTTGGCAGCCAAGATTGGGATAGAGCTGATGAGATCTTAGATAATGCTGGTCTTGTGGTGGTGACCGTTCCAATTCATTTGACTGAAGGTGTAATTGCAAAGCTAGGTAGCCTACCAAGTGATTGTATTCTATGTGATTTGACGTCAATTAAATCTAAACCTCTGCAAGCAATGATGAACATGCACCAAGGCCCAGTGGTTGGATTGCACCCAATGTTTGGCCCTGATGTTCCAAGCCTTGCTAAGCAGGTGATTGTTTACAGTGATGGTCGTGGTTCTGAAAGCTATCAATGGCTACTGAATCAATTTGGTATTTGGGGCGCGAGTCTTTGTCAGATGGATGCTGCTGAACACGATCACGGCATGACACTGATTCAAGCACTTCGTCACTTCACCTCTTTTGCTTACGGCTTACACTTAAGTAAAGAGAATCCGAACATCGACCAACTTCTGAAGCTTAGCTCGCCAATCTACCGACTTGAGATTGCGATGGTTGGTCGTCTGTTTGCTCAAGACCCGAACTTGTATGGTGACATTATTCTCTCTTCGGATGAGAATATTGAGATGATTCGACGCTTCCATAGCTGTTTCGGAGAAGCGCTAGAAATCCTAGATGGCAAAGATAAAGCCAAGTTTGTTGAGAGTTTCAACCAAGTGAGTGATTGGTTTGGTGACTACTCACAACAATTCTTGCAAGAGAGCCAAAGTCTTTTAAAACAAGCACATGACTCGATTCATCGTGGTTAATACGATTTGAAATCATAAAAAAGAGCGACCTGATGGTCGCTCTTTTTGTTTGTGCTGAACGCTATGAAAGCATTTGGCCTACTGTAGGCTAAAAGCAATTAGATCATCATAGGCCAATCAACAGGTTCTAGTTAGCCGTGTCTAGTTAGTCGTAATAGGTTTCTTGCTATCTTCACTCGATACAGTGTCGATGGTCGAGCTAATGTAAGGCACGTTCGTCAGGTTTATCTGTAAGCGAACCACATTATCAATCAGTTGAACCAGCGGGCCCCACTTAACCTTTTTCTCTTTTTCGAATACGTAGTTGAAGTTCTCAGGTGTCCAATCCATCAAGTATTGAGGGTTCAATGAACGACCAAGGAAGCGTACTTCATAATGTAAGTGTGGGCCGGTTGAGTTACCTGAGTTACCACAGCTCGCAATCACATCGCCTTTACTAACAAACTGACCGCTACGTACTTTGAACTTCTGTAGGTGCGCATAAGAACTCATGAAACCAAACGAGTGACGCATAGTAATAAAGTTACCGAAGCCTTTTTTACTTGGGCGCACCGTTTCAATGACTCCATCTGCGGGCGCTACAATATCTTCACCACGCTTACATGTTAGATCGATACCAGTATGTACGTGGCGTTTACCTGAAATAGGGTTAGTGCGACTACCATAAGAAGAAGAGATACGTTGATAAGCCATTGGACTATCGTTTGGAATCAACCGGAACATCGTGGCTCTTACTGCTGAATCGACTGCAGCCGCATCAATGCGATCTTCTAGAGAAACATCATCGGTAAGCAGCTCTTCATCTGCAAGACCAAGTACTGATTCCACATCAAATACACGCTTACCAAGCAGCTGAATCGTGCCTTCTTTCTCGGTGAGTATTTGCGATAGAGAATGGTTGGTTTCTACCTGCTCAGCATAAAGAAATTCTGTTTGTTCTTTTTCAACAATCAGTGTTTCAATCAACTGTTGGGCATCACCCGCTTGCAGTGCGAGTTCTTGTTTACTCTCGAAGTGCATGTACGCAGCTCCGCCAATCAGCAGCGGTACTGAAAAAATCGCAGTGGTGCACATGAGTACGACTTTACGGCCGAAGTAAAACGTCTGCTCCCCCTGACTAGAGGGAATAGTAATTGATACTTTTTTAGACATGGTTTTGTATTAACTAAATGCTTCTAATAGAAAAGGGTAATGGAGATGTCACTCTTTACCTAAATCGGTAAGGTGTTCAATCTCTCTATAAAGCAGTTCATCGTCACCAACGTTAAGCTCAACAAGTCGCTTAAGGTGGCTGATACTATCAATATCTAAATGCTCTATGCGTAAACGCATTGAGGTATTGATGGTAGAGACTATCGTTGCTGCTAACTGAATATTGATATCACTGTTTTCGAGTTTAAAGCTCACTTGAACAGGGACATCATGGCTAAGTTGTTTTGATTCATTGCATTGAATGAGTAAACCATGGAGTGATAAGTCTTGCACTGAGCCTGAAACATTTACTTGTCCTTGTGAGATCTCAGTCGGGACTTGATAAATAACTCTTGAAAATTGACGTCTTTCAACCATAAGTAATCTCTCTATATCGATGCGTAACACGTAAGCCAGATATATCAAAGGCCGCTATTATCGCGGCCTTTGTTCAAAATACAAGCTAATTTACTTAGCGATACGCTTGTACTTGATACGGTGCGGTTCTGCCGCTTGCGCGCCTAGAGTTTGCTTAAGCCACTCAGTGTACTCAGTATAGTTACCTTCGTAGAAGTTAACTTGACCTTCATCACGGTAGTCTAAGATATGGGTCGCAATACGGTCTAGGAACCAACGGTCGTGCGAGATAACCATTGCACAGCCAGGGAACTCAAGCAGTGCTTCTTCAAGAGCACGTAGCGTTTCAACGTCAAGGTCGTTGGTAGGCTCATCGAGTAGCAGTACGTTACCGCCCGCTTTTAGCAGTTTTGCTAAGTGAACACGGTTACGCTCACCACCAGAAAGCTCACCGATGATCTTCTGTTGGTCGTTGCCTTTAAAGTTGAAACGAGAACAGTAAGCACGCGCAGGGATTTCGAAGTTGTTGATCTTAATGATATCAGCGCCTTCAGAGATCTCTTGGAATACTGTCTTAGTGTCGTCCATGCTGTCACGGAACTGATCAACAGAAGCAAGCTTAACAGTTTCACCTAGTACAACCGAACCTGAATCTGGTTGTTCTGCACCGCTTAGCATCTTGAATAGTGTTGATTTACCCGCACCGTTGGCACCAACGATACCAACGATAGCGCCCTTAGGCATGCTGAACGATAGGTCGTCGATAAGAACGCGATCACCAAACGATTTAGTTAGGTTGTTCACTTCAAGAACTTTGTCACCTAAACGCTCACCTGGCGGGATGAACAGTTCGTTGGTTTCGTTACGCTTCTGGTATTGGCCAGTAGTCAGTTCTTCAAAACGAGCCATACGAGCTTTAGACTTAGCTTGACGGCCTTTAGGGTTTTGACGAACCCATTCAAGTTCTTTCTCGATTGTCTTTTGACGTGCGCTTTCGCCCGCTTTTTCTTGCTTAAGACGCTCGTCTTTCTGTTCTAGCCAAGACGTGTAGTTACCTTCCCATGGGATACCTTCACCACGGTCAAGTTCTAGAATCCAGCCTGCAGCGTTGTCTAGGAAGTAACGGTCGTGGGTAATCGCCACAACAGTACCGCTGTAATCTACTAGGAAGTGCTCAAGCCATGCTACTGATTCTGCATCCAAGTGGTTGGTTGGTTCATCAAGAAGCAGCATGTCTGGCTTCTCTAGAAGTAGACGACAGATCGCAACACGACGACGTTCACCACCTGATAGGAATTCAATTTTCGCATCCCACTCAGGAAGGCGAAGTGCGTCAGCTGCGCGCTCTAGAGCTGTCTCTAGGTTGTGGCCGTCTTTTGCTTGGATCAGCGCTTCAAGCTCGCCTTGTTCTTTAGCAAGAGCGTCAAAATCTGCATCTGGTTCTGCGTAAGCTGCGTAGACTGCGTCGATACGCTTAAGCGCGTCTGCAACATCAGAAACCGCTTCTTCTACGATTTCACGCACTGTTTTTGATTCGTCTAGTACAGGCTCTTGCGGTAGGTAACCGACTTTAAGACCTTGTTGTGCACGAGCTTCACCATCAATATCAGTATCAATGCCAGCCATGATACGTAGTAGGGTAGATTTACCTGAACCATTTAGACCCAAAACACCGATTTTAGCGCCAGGAAAAAAGCTAAGAGAAATGTCTTTAAGAATTTGACGCTTAGGTGGAACAGTTTTGCTCACCCGAGACATGGTATATACGTATTCAGCCATTGCCGATCGATCCTAATTTATTGTTCAAAATTGTCGTCTATTTTATACCAATATCCCCAAAGATGTTACTCCTAGGACAGAAAAGCCATTCTTGAACGAATCCTTACCTATTATTGTCACATTGGTCATTAAAACTATATTTAATAAGCTTCTGAGGCGAAGTGTTAAATATTAATAATATTTACACTCAAATCCTTTACATTTGATGTGATGTCGGGCGTAAATAGATTTCACGTATTCATACACGCACTAAGGAAAGAGCGAATGTTTTTCCGCATTGGTAATACGAAAATTGCTGTCGCTGCATCGGCAATTTTGTCTTCATTTTCACTGGCTCAGATGGCTATGGCTAGCAACGCATCTGAGCTTGAAATGCAGCGTGATGTTTATGACAGAGCGCAAGAGGTTTTAGACAACCGTGATCTAGAAGCTTACTCCGCGCTGCGTAAAAAAATTCAAACATATCCGTTAACGCCTTACACTGATTATCGCGCCTTCTTATTAGGCTTAGGTGATCGCACACCTGCTGAAGTGGATGCCTTTATTGAAGAGAATAAAGCACTGCCGTTTTCCAATCGTATGCGTGCGCCTTATTTAGATTTATTGGCGGCTCAAAAACAGTGGGAAACGATCCTTGAGTTTCAAACCCAAGAGCCTGTTGGTGAAAAATATCAATGTATCTACTACCGAGCGCATTACGAGCAAGGCAACCAAGAGCTTGCTTTTAAAGGGGCTAAGCAACTTTGGTTGAGTGGTAGTGGTATTGATGACGCTTGTGACCCTCTATTTCAAAGCTGGGATCAAGCCGGGCTAAGAACCGATGAGCTGATTCTGGATAGAATGCTGTTAGCGTTCGAGAGCCGTAACGGTAAGTTAATGAGCTATTTGATTAAGCAATTGGAGCATGATGAGTCAATTACTCAAGCTAAGCAGATGAAGGCGTTGTACAACAAGCCTGAAAATGTACTCGCGTTTGCTAAGAAGCACCCAGCAAATGAATTCTACCAAGCGCAAACCGAGTTTGCTTTCGAGAAGTTAGCAAGGAAGTCATCAAGCAGCGCTCAAGAGGTGTTTGATGATATCATCAAAGCTCAGAAATTTTCGAAAGAGAAATCTCAAGAGCTAGCCGATTATCTAACGTTTCGTCTGATCAACACCGACTCTGAAGAGTTGATGGTGTGGCGAGACAAAATGCTCGCGAGTTCATCAAAGCAAGTTCTGCTGGAGCGACGTGCTCGCTTAGCGATTCAGCATGCCGATTGGACGGGCCTGAAAGAGTGGATAGCGCGCTTGGATGATAAACATCAGGCTTCGCTTCGTTGGCAATATTGGCAGGGCAGAGCTGAAATCGCGACGGGCGACACTGATAAAGGCAATAAGCGACTGTCAGATATTTTAGGGAAGCGTAACTTCTACAGTGTGGCTGCGGCTAAGCAGTTAGGTAAGCCGGTTCAATACCCAACATCGACACTCAAATACAATGCTGAAACAGTCAAGCCATTCGCCACTTCTTTGGTTCGAATCGGCGAGCTGATTGACCGAGATAAAATAGCGGCAGCGAAGAGTGAATGGCGTTGGTTGTTAACTAATGCTGACAAAGATCAGAAATCAATGCTTGCGGCTCATGCCGCGACGCAGCGTTGGAATCACTTTACAGTAACAGCGAGCATCTCGGCGAAGATGTGGGATAACATTGCGCTACGTTTTCCTGTTGCTCATAAGTGGTGGTTTAATTTCTACGCCGAGAAGCACGATCTCGATCCAATTACTTTGATGTCTTTAGCAAGACAAGAGAGTGCCATGGACTCAGAAGCTCGTTCTCCTGTTGGCGCGCGCGGTATCATGCAAATCATGCCGAAGACGGCTCAATATACAGCGAAGAAGCATCAGATTAAGTACCAGGGCAGCGATGACCTTTATGATGTCGGCAAGAACATTGAGATTGGTAGCCACTATTTAGATGGTTTATTGGCTCAATATGATAATAACCGTATCTTTGCGTTTGCTGCTTATAATGCTGGTCCTAGTCGTGTCAAACAGTGGCGATCACGCAGTGATGAAAAGCTAGATGCGTATGCTTTTATCGAAATGATCCCATTCAAAGAGACTCGCGGTTACGTTCAAAATATCTTGATGTTTGAGACCTACTATCGAGATATCTTGGGTGAGCAGGGAACGTTTTTAGCTCCCCATGAGGCAAAAATGAAATACTAAGGCTTCGGTATTTTGTCTTAATCTGAGTAATATGAAAGGCAGTGAGTGCGAACCATTTCCACTGACTGCCTTTTTACATTGGATCGCATCAAGTGTTTCGGTATAAAGTGTTAAACGCTTTCAATCGTTAAGCGACTCTTTAAAGTCAGAATTTAAAAGTAAGTGTAGAGATATGGCATCACAACCTGAATATGATAATTGGCAACAACTGATGGACTTGGTAAAGACGGCTGTCGAAAAAGATCAGCACGAATTGTTGTTGACCATGATGATGACACCTGACGAGCGAGATGCTTTGGTTGCTCGAATTAATATTTTTTGTGAGTTGATGAAAGGCGATATGTCTCAACGGCAAGTAAGTCAAATGCTGGGAGTAGGCGTGGCAACGATAACCAGAGGCTCAAATGAGCTAAAGGCCAAGTCTGAACAAGAGAAAGCAGTGATCGCCGATCTATTGCTAAAGTAATAACGGAATTAGGCTATCACTAGATAGTGCGAATACGAATTCGATAAAAAACGCTAACTGAATGTTAGCGTTTTTTGTTTCTGAAGATTATTTTCAGAACCTTTCTAAGTTTAACGAAGCACTAAATAGGAAAGTGCTCAGGATTCACAAATGGGATCAGCGCTAGAATTAAAGCTTGATGATAAACCGAACTGCGTGACAGTTGGTTATGTGTTAGTAAGCCAATGGCGCCACCTTTCTGTTTGATGTTATCGGTACCAAACACTTCATCCATCACATCCCCTAATTCGTTTGCATGCTCTAACTTTTCAAGCACGGCTGGTGGCAACATCAGGCTTGCTGAACGAGACTCGCCACGTTGACCATTCGCTTCGATCACCATCCAAGCAAAGGTGACGTTTGTTTCTATTCCCGCTTCTAGACCAACATAGAAGTCTGCATCAGGCTGAGCTTGAGTTGCGTTGTGAACACGATTCACGGCACCTTGATAGGTTTCATCATTGCTCATCGGTTGATCGGCGACACCACTAGGGACGCTGATGCCTTTGAAATCAAATTCAGTATCAGGAAAAGCAGATAAGAACGCACTTTTAACGGCGTTAATTTTAGCTGGGTTCAGCGATGCGATGATTACAGATTTCATGTGTCGGATTCTTTTTGTTGTCGATTAGATTGAGTTGATGTTGTCGGTACCAGTCACTCAACTCTTCTAATGGCATGGGTTTACCAAAGTAATAGCCTTGCAGCATATCGCACTGTGCATCCTGTAACCACTGGTGCATGTCTTGAGTTTCAATCCCTTCGGCGGTGACCTTTTTCCCCTGAGCATGACACAACCCGATAACTGGTTTTACGATGTTCTGGTTATCTGTCTCAATTAAGGTATCCAAAAACGCTTTATCCAATTTAATTTTCTGAGTTGGATACTGCACCAGTTGAGTGATAGAGGTGTAACCGGAACCAAAGTCATCAATCGCCAGTCGATAACCCATGCATGACAGTTCGTTAAGCAGCGGAAAACCTTCAGAGTTAGAGTAAAAGGTTTCAGTAATTTCAAAATCAATCAAACTTGGTGGAATTCGATTTAAATCGGCGTGCTCTTTGATGAAGTCAGCAAGATCAGTCGTTTCAATCCCAGCAGAAGATAAGTTAATCGATAACTGAATTGAGTGATCAAATTGAGCTTGAAGTCGATGAAAAGAAGCAAATGCGTTCTGAATGACCCACTGATCAACCTGATCGAATAATCCTGTTTGCTCGGCAATTGGAATGAATTCATCAGGTGGAACCAAGCCTAGTTGCTCCGAATTCCAACGTAATAACACCTCAACACCAATAACATGGGTTCCTGTTGAATCCATGTACGGCATATAAACGAGTCTAAATTCATCATCAAAGTTCTTGTCTCTGAGTGCGCGTTCAATGTTTGCTTGGCGTTGAATCGCTTTGTCTAAATCTCGTGAATAGTCAGCAAATTGGTTTTTACCTGCGCGTTTGGCTTGATACATCGCGGTATCAGCGTTCGACAGTAGCTTTTCGATGGAGTGGCCATCGTTGGGGTAGGTCGCAATACCAATACTGACCGTGATCGGAAAGCTCCCTGATTCTGTGATAAAACCTTTTTGTAGTGGCGTCAGTAAGCTCTCAGAGAATCTATGCGCGATATTCCCTTGGCGAGTAGGGGCGTTAATGTACACAACGAACTCGTCTCCAGAAAGTCGGGCTGGCATACAATGAGCGTCAAATTCTGTTTTATAGTGGCTACAAATATCGGAAATACGCTGAGCAAAACTGACCAGAATGGAGTCGCCGATTTGATGTCCATATTTGTCGTTCACAAACTTGAAGTTATCTAGGTCAAAGTAGAGAACCCAGGTTTCGGTATTCGAGCTAGGCTTGGGCAATGATTGCTGAACGAAGGTTTGAAATTGATGCCTATTGGCGATTTGGGTTAACTGATCATTCTCGGCCAAAAGCTTGGTTTGTTGGTAGGTGTTATCTAGTTCTTGGTACATGTCATAAAAACGCTGTGATAGACGGCCAAGCTCATCACGAGTGCCCAAGCGTTCAATGTTCTTACGTTGTTTTTTTTCTACTTGCTGTAATTGTCGATCGAGTCGCGTTATCGGAGTTATCACGCTGCGAGACAAAAGCATGAGTAGCAGAGCGACAGTAACAAACGCAGATAGTACAAATGAGACACTCAGCTTGTTCCAAATAGAGTCGAGTTTGTTTTCTAATAGGAACTGAGCTGGGTCTACCGTGGCATACAGCTCTGGCGCAAGTTTGACTGAGTGGGTGACATCATTTTCTAGAGAAACCGCTACCGAGGTGAAAAATAAGCTTGTTTGATAGTCGAATTCTATCTGTTTTCTCAAAGTATTAAACTTGTCGAGAGAGACTGACACAACCACAAAGAACGTATCGTTTAGTTGATTATTTTCGGTTGGAAAAGTCGCTTTTCTGTCTACCTTCTCATAATGAACCAACATCCCTTCGCCTTGAGAGTTTTGAATATATTTGGTACCTGAGATTGCTTGGGTATCTCGATAGTACTGGTCAACATATTCTAATATTTTCTTGTCAATCTGAGAGCGTGAATCGTTGCTATTATCCGCATAATAGCGCAATTTTCGTTCACCATTTAAAAGTGCTAAACCAGTATAACTTTCATCATCATCTTGCAGAAAATGTATGGCTTCTTGAAGATTACTTACCAGTTCAAGATCGTGAGATAGGTTTTGTTCAGTGAGAAAGTAACGCTTTACCATATCACTTTGGGTCAAGGTGTAAGAGTAGCTATTGAGGAATGAGCGAGACTGTCGAAAGTACCCAGCTAACTTTTCCATGTTGAGCTGAAGTGCGTTGTCTTCGCGTTTGATGAAACTGCTTTTCTGCGTCGAATAAATAATATAGCTAGAAGCAGCGGTACTGAACAGTATCACAGGAGTTATCAGCAGCAAGATTTTAGTACTTAGCTTCATAGTTAATGACAACACTATTTATAATTTAAGCGCGTAAGTTTATGTTACTTAATGCTTACTCGCTATTAATTACACACAGTTCGATGATTTCCTGTGAAGGCGGTAAGGTTTTGTCTTTATTGATAAAAAGGCCATTAATGTTTTTTTATTAGATAGGTGTAAGTGGTGGAGGGAGATAATTGTGCAGAATTTACGAAACAAGTGAATTGTGTTGCAGGCATGCTAGGGGAAGTGTTCTTAGCTCGAATAGTACTCGACTAGATGGTGATTTAAGTATTTGGCCTACTGTAGGCCAAATACTTATGTTGGCTAGAAGCTGATACTCACTCTCAGCTATGACAACTTAACTTGAGTCGCTTTGATGTTTTCACTTGGGTAGCAACCAAGGACTTTTAAATGGCGAGTAATAGCTGTTAGTTCCGTTATCGCTTGCTGCATATTATCTGAATCCAGGTGTGCTTCTAAATCGACATAGAACATCTCTTCCCAAGGGTTACCCATTATTGGGCGAGATTCCAGCTTGGTCATGTTGATGCCCAAGCGTTGCAGGATCAGTAGTGTCTCTACCAAAGAACCCGCCTCTTGAGATGTCGACATAATCAGTGTCGTTTTTGCTGGAATTTGAGTCGATACTTCAACCGGCTTACGTGCTACAACGATGAAACGCGTGTGGTTCTCTGTTTGGTTTGCAATGTTGCCTTGAATTGGCTGAAGCCCATAAAGCTTACCGCTCGATGCGTTACCAATAGCTGCTACGTCATTTCCATCCAGCTCTTTAACCTTTTTCATTGCATCAGCCGTGCTTGCGCAAGACTCAAGGCTGACACCCTTAAGGCGGCTCAAGAACTCACTGCATTGCTGATGAGGTTGTGGGTGGGAATAGAGCGTTTTGATGTCTTCTAAACGAATATCGTTTTTCGCCACTAGGCAGTGTTCAATCGGCTGAGATAGCTCACCAACGATATAAAGCGTGGTGTGTTGAAGTAGGTCATACACTTCGTTAATCGAACCTGAGCTGGTGTTCTCAATAGGTAACACACCGTAATCAGCGTGGCCCGACTCTACCGTCGACGCTACTTCTTTGAAGTGGTTGCAGTTTAATTCAATCAATTCCATATTCTTACGGCTGAAATATTCACGGCTCGCAAGATGAGAGTAGGACCCTTTAGAACCTAAGAATGCAACGCGAGCCAATGGTTTACGGCTTTGCGGATTCGCGAGGTTTTGTAGGTATGACTGTTGCAGTAGGACTGAATCTTCAATGATAGTGTGAAACAGCTTGGTAATGTACTGAGCATCCAATTCGTATTTATCTTTACCGTTGTTAATCAGTTTAACCAACAGTTGTTGTTCTCTTACTGCATCACGAACTGGCTTTGATGTTTCTACCTTGCTTTTAGCAACTTCGATGCTTAGCTTGCGACGTTCTGAAAGTAGCTTCAGTAGTTCGTCATCTAAATCATTAAGACGAAGGCGGATATCATCCAGTGAAATTGAGCGGTCAGTCATAAATGTGTCCTTATAAAAAAGCCTCCCTAGTGTGGGAGGCTTCTTGTTCGTTTTTGACTTGTTTTTCTAAAACGACTTAGCCTCCGATTTACGGAAGAAAAAAGAAGTCAAAAATAAACAAAGATTGAGTTTGCATAAAAAGTGATTGTTTTATGAATGTTTAAACACAATAAGCAAGCGAGCTACGAGCGTCAAGCAAAAAAATAGCGCCCTGAGGCGCTATTTTTTAATTTGTTATCTTTCCTTATTCTACTTCAGCTTCTAGCTCTTCGATTTCAGGCTTTTCAGCGCGGCGCGCTTCTGGTTTATGGCGTAGCTTGTTGAGTTGACGCTCTAGTTTTTGTTCTACTTCGTTGATAGCAACGTAGAGGTCGTCATGGATTGATGAAGCAACAAGTTGGCCTTTTGGTACGGTTAGTACTGCTTCAAATTTTTTCTTCTTATTTGGTTCTTCGCTAAAGCTCGCTTGGCAGCCAATGATGTCTACTTGCCATTTATCCAGCTTTTTAAATTTGCTTTCTATGTGATCACGGATTGCAGAGGTAATGTCGATGTTTTTACCAGTGATGTTCATTTTCATAGAAGTTTTCCTCTGTTGTATCCCTCATGGGTTAACTTCAGGTTACGACTTTCAGGAATAAAGAATGTGACCTGGATCTTGTTTTGGTTGGGTGGAGTGAGCATTAAAATCAAATGTGATCTCACGCAAATCTTAGTATCTTTTTGGCGGAAAATGCTTGTTATCCTTATGGAAAACGATAACTTGGAGACAAGGCTTCGCTAAAAATTAAACCAGTTTTTAGGGGCGTCCTACAGCTTATTGAAAGTACTTGATGAAAATTCACTCAATAGTGTTTTGTGATGTAGCTCTCGTGATATAGTTCGCTATGTAAGCTTTCTCTGAATTTGATAAGCAAAAGCCGCATAAGTTTTCTTATGCGGCTTTTGTGTTTTTATCTTCCCCTAGTGCCTTTGTTCCTCAGGCTTTTGGGATTGAAGACAAACTAATCGTTGGTTTTTAGTAATCTCGCTGTACCGTCCTCTCGGATGGCATTGATAGCTTGTAACTGCTTATAGATTACAAAATAACGGTTGATGTTGGCGACATAGGTTACCGGTTCTTTACTCACGTATTTGCGAGTGATGATCTCTACGTTTTTAAACCAGATGTTTGGGTTGTAACCTTTCTGCTTGGCAATGCGCCTCATCTTTCTGATCTTAGCTGGACCTGCATTGTAAGAAGCCAAAGTGAAGTAGATTTGGTTGTCTGGCGTAATGGCAGGGTCGTCAAAATATCTGTCCTTAATGAAGCGCATGTATTTCACACCCGCATGGATATTGTTATCCACCTTATGTATGTTTTTAATGTTGACGTTTTTGTCTTTAGCGGTACTTGGCAGTACCTGCATCACCCCAATAGCGCCACGATGAGAAACTCTGCTTTGATCCAATCCAGATTCTTGGAAACCTTGTGCAGACATCATCAAAGGGTCAAATTCGTATTTACTCGAATACTTTTCAAAGACATCTGACAGCTTAGCCACTCGGTCTATTTTATTTGGGTTGAGTGCTCTACCTAACCAGCGAGTGTTGTCGATGTATTTCTGATAGATAACATTTCCAAGTAGGGTGCCTGTTCGTGCAGTCTTGACGTATTTGTTTATTTCTTTCTTTAACTGAGGGCTGTTTTTTCTCAATGCCCATGCTATTTGGCCATTTTCACGTAAAGGCAAATCATGATGCACTTGAATGTTTTCCATTACGTCGGTCCACAGCTTTGCTTTATGGCTGTCCAGAATTGTGCCCTGAATATAACCTTGGTTGACTAGCTCTATCAGCTCGTAGTCTTGCAGTGATTCTTCAATGAAGTGGACATGCAGTGGTGGTAAACCTAATTCGTTAAGCTCTTTATTGACTCTTTGTACACTCTCGAAGTAACTCGAGCTTGCACGGATCCATACCTCTTTGCCGCTCAATTGCTTGATCTCGGTGATCGGCTCTGAGTTCTTGCCGGTGATAATCAATTCTTTCCCATCTTTAATCATTGGATTGGAAAAATCGATGATTTGTAAGCGCTTGTCGGTGATCGTCAGGTTAGCAACAGCGACATCTCCATAGCCAGATTCTAAAGAGGGAAGTAGATCATCTCGTTGTACGGGGATGATTTGAACATTGAGGTAGGGGTGTTTCTTACGAAGGCTTTTTTCAAAGTGGTAGAGCATTTCTGCCACGATGCCTTTTGGCTTACCATCCTCGATGTAATAGAAACCAAGATCGGCAGAAACTAGCACTCTAACCGTTCCTTTGGCTTTGAGCACATCTAAGTCGCCCATGTAAGGCTTATTGCTTAATGGGGACAGTTCTAATGCGTAGGATAATTGGCTAAATAGCGATACCCAGATAAATAATAACAACCTACTCACATCCACACTCCATGTTGATGTTTTGTTAAAAGTTATCTTTTGAAGATACCGTGTAATATGCGATTCATCAAGTTTGCGATATGTAGATAAAAAAACGCGCTAGTAAATTAGCGCGCTTTTGGGATTGAGATGTAAGAAGTAGATTAAGGTAGTGGGTTTAACTCAATCAACTTTTCTGTTCTTAACACAGCGTCATCTAGGCCTAGTTGTTTATAAGCTTCTAGCTGAATTTCTAGAGATTTACGAGCAGCGATGGTATCTGGGTAAGTCTTTTGCAGCTCTTGCGTTCTGTTGATCGCAGCAATCCAAGCTTCGCGGCGTAGGTAGAAATCCGCAGTTGCTAAATCATAGTCGGCTAGGCGATTCTTAAGTGCGAACATGCGTTTTTGTGCATCTTCAGCGTAAGGGCTGCTAGGGAACCGTTCGAGTAGTCGCTTGAAGTCAGCAAAAGCGAGTTTCACCGGCTCTGGGTCTCGGTCGCTACGGTCGATATTAAAAATATCGTGCATGAAGTTTCGGTCTTGCGCCATGTGCGTTAAGCCACGCATGTAAAGAACCCAATCTTGTTTCTCGTGAGTAGGGTTCAAACGTAGGAATCGTGAAATGGTAGCGAGGCCAAGTGCCAAGTCATCATTTTTGTAGTAAGCGTAAATCAGATCGAGCTGTACTTGCTCAGAATAGGCGCCGAATGGGTAACGTGAGTCTAGGGCTTCTAGCTTTTCTATTGCTGAAAGCCAGCTACCGCTCTGCAGTGATTCTTGCGCGTCAGAGTAGAGAACCGATGGTGGTACATCTGGCACTATCTCTTCACTACTTGAACAACCAACCAAGAGTGATACGGCTAATAGACCCGATAAAGTAAGGTGTTTCATGTCAGGCGTCGATTCCTTGAATTAAATATTTCGTAAGCTTCCGTTACTTTCTAACCAGTAACAGATACAATGATGCAATTATTCTATTTTATCCATACTAATGGGTATTAGTCTCACGGTTTTTAAAAAAGTTCGATATGGCTCAGCAGATCACATTAACAGACACAGTAAAAAGCAGCCAGTTAGGTCAACGTTTAGACCAAGCTGTCGCTGAACTATTTACCGATTTTTCTCGCTCTCGTATTAAAGAGTGGCTTCTTGACGGCAAAATCCAAGTGGATGGCGAAGTTATAACTAAGCCGCGCGTTAAGGTTTTGGGCGGTGAGGAGATCATCTTGCAAGCTGAACTTGCAGATGAAGAGCGCTGGGAAGCACAAGATATTCCTCTAGACATTGTCTACGAAGATGATGACTTATTGGTTATCAATAAGCCTCGCGATCTGGTTGTACACCCAGGAGCAGGCACGCCGGATGGAACCATACTAAACGCATTGCTTTTCCATTACCCACAGATTGCAGAAGTGCCTCGTGCAGGTATTGTGCACCGTCTTGATAAAGACACAACCGGCCTTATGGTTGTGGCTAAAACGGTTCCAGCTCAAACTCGTCTTGTACGTGCTCTTGCTAAGCGCCGTATTACTCGTGAATATGAAGCAATTGCAATTGGCAAAATGACCGCTGGTGGTGTGGTAGAAAAAGGCATTAGCCGCCATGCAACTAAGCGAACATTAATGGACGTAAATGAATTAGGAAAGCCGGCGGTAACTCACTACCGTGTTGCTGAACACTTCCGTGAGCATACTCGTATTCGTCTGCGCCTCGAAACGGGTCGTACTCACCAAATCCGTGTTCACATGTCATACCTTCAGCATCCGCTGTTAGGTGATGTTGCATACGGTGGCCGTGCTCGTATTCCAAAAGGTGCATCTGAAGAACTAACGACCATGATTCGTTCTTTTGATCGCCAAGCGCTACACGCCGTTATGCTTAAATTTGTTCACCCAATTACAGGTGAAGAAGTTGAGTTCCACGCTCCTGTGCCAAATGACATGGTTGTGATGGCTGAAGCGTTACGTGTTGATGCTCGCGAAAATAAAGAAGAAGACATTTAATATGTCGTTGATCATCCCTAACTGGAATGCACCTAACAACGTGAAGGCATTTGCGTCGACACGTGTAGGTGGCTTTTCTACTGACGCGTATCAAGGATTAAACTTAGGTACGCATGTTGGGGATGATGCTTCGCTTGTTGAAAACAATAGAACCTGGCTTAAGCAGCAAGCTAATATGCCCGCAGCTCCGGTATGGCTAAATCAAACTCATTCAACAGATGTCATTACGGTTTTAGAACCTATGGCGAGTATTCTTGATGCTGACGGTGCATTTACCACGGCTAAAGGTGTTGTCTGTTCTGCGATGACAGCTGATTGCTTACCTGTAATTCTTACTGATACCAAAGGCACTCAAGTTGCGGCTGTTCATGCTGGTTGGCGTGGCCTTGCTGGTGGAATTCTTGAAAATGCAGTCGCAAAGTTTTCAAACCTAGACTCAGAGAATAAGATCATTGCTTGGCTTGGTCCTGCAATAGGCAAACAAGTCTTTGAAGTAGGTGATGATGTGTTGGAAGCTTTTGTTCGTTTTGACCTTCAAGCTAAGCTCGCATTTGCAGCCAAAGCTGAACCGGGCAAATGGCTAGCGAATATGTCTCAACTTGCTACACAACGACTTGAAAAAGTGGGTGTGTCGGAAGTGACGGATTCAAATCTCTGTACCTTTGCAGATCCTGATTTGTTCTATTCTTATCGTCGTGATGGTATTACTGGACGCCAAGCTACCTTTATTTGGTTAGAGTAACCTTTAGCTAGTGCAACCAGTCATCCAGCTCATTTATATTTTTATATAAGCTCTATTCTTCATTCTTATCCCTTGAAAATCCGCGTTACCGTATCCATCTTCTAATCATAAGATAAACATATCTAAGAGTAGGAAGGTTGGCATGCGTCTCGATCGATTCACTAGTAAATTCCAAATTGCGATATCTGATGCTCAGTCGCTCGCATTAGGTCGTGATCACCAATATATAGAACCTGTGCACCTAATGGTGTCTTTGCTTAATCAAGATGGTAGTGCAATTCGTCCATTGCTCACCATGCTGAATATTGATGTGGTTCAATTGCGCTCTAAATTGAGCGAAATATTAGACCGAGTCCCTAAAGTAAGTGGCATCGGTGGTGACGTTCAATTATCGAATGCCATGGGAACGCTGTTCAACCTATGTGATAAGGTCGCGCAAAAGCGTCAAGACAGTTACATATCTTCAGAAGTATTCCTACTTGCCGCAATTGAAGATAAAGGCCCTTTAGGAAGTCTACTTAAAGAGCTAGGTCTTACCGAGCAAAAATTATCTCAAGCTATTGAACAAGTTCGCGGTGGCCAGAAGGTCGATGACCCGAATGCGGAAGACAGACGTCAAGCACTAGAGAAGTTCACTATTGATCTGACCGAAAGAGCAGAGCAAGGCAAGCTAGATCCGGTAATTGGCCGAGACGACGAAATCCGTCGCACTATCCAAGTACTTCAACGCCGTACTAAGAACAACCCTGTCATTATTGGTGAACCAGGTGTCGGTAAAACAGCAATTGTCGAAGGTTTAGCGCAGCGTATTATCAATAATGAAGTACCTGAAGGTTTGAGAGGCCGACGTGTACTTTCATTAGATATGGGCTCTTTGATTGCCGGTGCTAAATATCGTGGTGAATTTGAAGAACGTTTAAAATCGGTTCTTAACGAATTATCGAAAGAAGAGGGCAATATTATTCTCTTCATCGATGAAATTCACACCATGGTCGGTGCGGGCAAAGGCGAAGGCTCTATGGATGCCGGGAATATGCTGAAACCAGCATTGGCTCGTGGTGAACTTCATTGTGTAGGCGCAACAACGCTCGATGAATATCGCCAGTATATAGAGAAAGATCCTGCGCTAGAGCGTCGATTCCAAAAAGTGATCGTCGATGAGCCAACCGTGGAAGACACGGTTGCGATTCTCCGTGGTTTGAAAGAGCGCTATGAACTTCATCATCACGTAGAAATTACCGACCCAGCGATTGTTGCGGCAGCAACGTTATCTCACCGATACGTTTCTGATCGTCAACTGCCAGATAAGGCGATTGATCTGATTGATGAGGCGGCTTCGAGTATTCGTATGCAGATCGACTCGAAACCTGAGTCTCTAGATAAGCTCGAACGAAAGATCATTCAATTGAAGATCGAGCAGCAAGCTCTTACTAATGAAAATGACGAAGCCAGTGAAAAGCGTCTTCGAACATTACAAGAAGAGCTTTCTGACAAAGAACGCGATTTTGCAGAGCTTGAAGAAGTGTGGAATGCAGAGAAGGCCGCGCTTTCTGGCACGCAACATATTAAATCAGAGCTAGAGCAAGCTCGAATGGATATGGATTTTGCGAGACGTGCTGGTGATCTTAATCGAATGTCTGAATTACAATACGGTCGAATCCCGGAGTTAGAGAAGCAGTTAGATCTTGCAACTCAAGCTGAAATGCAAGAAATGACGCTGTTGCGTAATAAGGTCACCGACGCAGAAATTGCAGACGTGCTATCGAAGCAAACTGGCATCCCTGTTTCTAAAATGTTAGAGGCTGAGAGAGAGAAGCTCCTTAAAATGGAAGGTGTTCTACATAAGCGAGTTATTGGCCAAGCGGAAGCAGTAGAAGTGGTATCGAATGCGATTCGTCGTAGCCGTGCTGGTTTATCTGATCCGAATAAGCCGATTGGCTCTTTCTTATTCCTTGGCCCAACTGGCGTTGGTAAAACCGAGCTGTGTAAAACACTCGCGAACTTCATGTTTGATAGTGATGATGCGATGGTGCGAATCGATATGTCTGAGTTTATGGAGAAACACTCTGTTGCTCGTTTGGTTGGTGCTCCTCCGGGTTACGTTGGATATGAAGAAGGTGGCTACTTAACAGAAGCGGTACGTCGCAAGCCTTACTCTGTGATTTTGTTAGATGAAGTAGAGAAAGCGCATCCTGATGTTTTCAATATATTATTGCAGGTTCTTGATGATGGGCGCTTAACTGATGGACAAGGTCGTACGGTCGATTTTAGAAATACAGTTGTGATCATGACATCTAACCTTGGCTCATCGAGAATTCAAGAGAACTTCAAGACTCTCGATTACCAAGGAATAAAGAATGAGGTGATGGAAGTGGTAGGTAAGCATTTCCGTCCTGAGTTTCTGAACCGAGTTGATGAAAGCGTTGTATTCCACCCATTAGGTCAAGAGCACATTCAATCGATAGCTTCTATTCAGCTTGATCACCTTAAGAAGAGAATGGAAGACAATGGTTATGAGCTTGAAGTCTCGGATAAAGCACTGAAGTTGATTTCTCAATTTGGTTTTGATCCTGTATATGGGGCGCGACCTTTGAAAAGAGCTATTCAACAAAGTGTTGAGAACCCGTTAGCGAAAGCGATATTGGCAGGAAAAATTAATCCAGATAAGAAAGTACAGCTATTAGTAAACAACGATCGCATTATTGCTCACCAATAGTTAAAGCAAGAACGGTAGGTACGATTGGCCGAAATTGAGGCTTAATCGTACCTATTTTGAGCGCTTTGTGTGAATAGTGTTCGAACGGTCGCCGGTGGCGGTTTTTTTTTGTTTTTGGTCTTGTGCAAAGGATTATTCTCTCTATAATGCGCCTCCGTTGCCAAGGATAACCAAGCGGTTTGAACTGAGTAACAAGACGGTGATAAGCATTTAAGATGCTTTGAAAAATTAGCTGGAAAAAGTGTTTGACACTGAAAACCAATTCGCTAGAATGGCCGTCCACTTCGAGAGGCTCCTTACTAAAAGGAACGCTCAACAAGTAAAGCTCTTTAACAATTTAAACCTATCAATCTGTGTGGGCACTCATTGATGAATATCAAAACGTTATTGGTTCTTTTTCGAAAGAGCGTAATAACAGTTACTTCGGTAACAACATTGATTTCAATGAACTGAGTGACCAATACGAATAATTACTTTCTATATAGAGAGAGGTTATTTGGCACAGTCAATTCATTATCATTCTGTTGGAATGGTAATAGCTTTAAAATTACACTCTTTATTTATAAAGAATAGTTTTGAAGTCAGTATTCGTTGAGTCACACCTATTAGTTTAGGTAATCAAAACTTTAAATTGAAGAGTTTGATCATGGCTCAGATTGAACGCTGGCGGCAGGCCTAACACATGCAAGTCGAGCGGAAACGACACTAACAATCTTTCGGGTGCGTTAATGGGCGTCGAGCGGCGGACGGGTGAGTAATGCCTAGGAAATTGCCTTGATGTGGGGGATAACCATTGGAAACGATGGCTAATAC